>NZ_JAHQVB010000143.1 GCF_019052655.1 Holdemanella porci | reverse complement strand
CGGCACTGAGTTATTCCCCCAACACCTAGTTCTCATCGTTTACGGCGTGGACTACTAGGGTATCTAATCCTATTTGCTCCCCACGCTTTCGTGCTTCAGTGTCAGAATCCAGACCAGACGGCCGCCTTCGCCACCGGTGTTCTTCCATATATCTACGCATTTTACCGCTACACATGGAGTTCCGCCGTCCTCTTCTGTTCTCTAGCTGATCAGTTTCCAGAGCAAGTACGGGTTGAGCCCATACCTTTTACTCCAGACTTGATCTGCCACCTACGCACCCTTTACGCCCAATCATTCCGGATAACGCTCGCCACCTACGTATTACCGCGGCTGCTGGCACGTAGTTAGCCGTGACTTTCTGGTAAGATACCATCACTCACTCATCATTCCCTATGAGTGCCGTTTTTCTCTTACAACAGAGCTTTACGATCCGAAGACCTTCCTCACTCACGCGGCATTGCTCGTTCAGGGTTCCCCCCATTGACGAAAATTCCCTACTGCTGCCTCCCGTAGGAGTTTGGGCCGTGTCTCAGTCCCAATGTGGCCGTCCGCCCTCTCAGGCCGGCTATGCATCGTCGCCTTGGTGGGCCGTTACCTCACCAACTAGCTAATGCACCGCAGGTCCATCCATGTTCATGGCCTTAGCCACTTTAATAGCAGTCAAATGCTTGTCTGCTACCTATCCGGTTTTAGCATCCGTTTCCAGAAGTTATCCCGGGCACATGGGCAGGTTACCTACGTGTTACTCACCCGTTCGCCACTAGATTTAGAAAAGCAAGCTTTCCTTCCTCTCGTTCGACTTGCATGTATTAGGCATGCCGCCAGCGTTCATCCTGAGCCAGGATCAAACTCTCCATTTGATTTAGCTCTTAGATGTCTCTGACATCTTTCTTTACAATTGTTTGTTTGTTTCGAAATTGACGTTTTAGTTTGTATTTTTATTTCCTGTTCAGTTTTCAAAGATCATCTGCACCTCAGCAGTGCTCATCTATATTA
>NZ_JAHQVB010000142.1 GCF_019052655.1 Holdemanella porci | reverse complement strand
TGATACAAACTAATTCACTTTTTGACAAGATTAATTTTAACGGTGGGAATCTTTCCAGTGATGGTGGATCCATTCTTCTTTCTCAATTTCTTGAAAAGATAAATTTGAAAACACTATTAGATTCTATTTCATTTGTGGATTTAAGACATCTTCCTGTATATTCAAACACGAATATCTTGTTTCAACAAATTATCAAATGTTTACTGGGATATAATGACCAGTCTGATCAGAAAATATTAATTAATGATCCTTTACTGTCACTCAAATCCTTGATATGTTCTCAAGCTACGGTAAGTCGTTTCTATGACCGTGTATCTTTAAATACAACCAATGAATTCAAAAAAATCATTACTCAGCTTGCATATGATTTTGTGAATACAAATATAGATGACCCAATTCTTGATGCGGATTCCACCATGGTTACAACTTGTGGCAACCAGGAAGCCAGTGCCTATATTCATCATTATCAGAAAAATGGATATCATCCACTCGTAATCAATGAATACCATTCAAAGCTCTTACTTTCATCTTTGTTGAGAACTGGCTCTGCTTATTCTTCTAATGGAATCATTGAAGAACTTGAACAGATATTTACACAATTGAACAATACCGGAAATATAAGATTCAGAGGCGACAGCGCCTTTTACAGAAGGGATTTGTTTAAATATCTGGAAAACAACCAGGTTACGTATTATATCCGAGTTAAGAATTTTAAGAAAAACATTAGAGAATCCGTAATGGATATGGTCATAAATCAGGTAGACTGGAATGATTTTGACTATACAGAACCTTATTATGGAGAATATACGATTCAGATAAACAAGACAAAAAAGCGAAGAATTGTATACAAAGCCTTTCGCTTAGAAAAAGGCGGAATGCTTCAGTTAGTGCCTATGGTTTATTGCATAATCACAAATGATTTTGAGAAAAGTCCCAAAGAAGCAATGGACTTTTATGAAGCAAGAGGAAACAGCGAAAACTTTACAAAAGAATTAAAAGATGATTTCAACGGTGG
>NZ_JAHQVB010000198.1 GCF_019052655.1 Holdemanella porci | reverse complement strand
TCTTCAACGACCAGACTCTTCTTCTTGGATTTACATTGTTCCATGATTTCAATGGTCAGCTGATACAGTTCTTCATTTCGTTTATTCTTTGTATTCTGTATCTAAAGGTTTCTAAATCACCATTTTTCAAGTTCTTTTTACCACCAAAACATACAGAAGGCATCTTTCTTTTAAGTTTGAACTTATTTCGATTTCTTCTGAATTTTAGATTGCGAATGATACTCTTCAATCTTTTGATATTTGGATCCAATACCTGCACCTCATAAAGATAATCTTCTTCTGTATATTTCTTTTTCTTGGATCTGTTGATCAGTTTCTCTTTT
>NZ_JAHQVB010000141.1 GCF_019052655.1 Holdemanella porci | reverse complement strand
GTAAAAAGAAGCATGAACTGCAAAGGTATCAGGAAGCATTTAAAGAAGATGCGTTGAAGATGTTTAAATACACCATATATTCTGATATTGCAGGAGATCGAAACAGTTTTTCGAAGACGGATCCAGATGCAACGTTCATGCACATGAAATACGATTACTATAATCATACCAATGTATTCAAGCCTGGATATAATGTACAGGTTGGAAGCAGTGACGGATATATACGACATGTATATGTATCAAGTGACGCCAATGATCTTAGAACATATATTCCATTTATGGAAGGCTATCATATGGCGTATGGAAGCTATCCATATGCCACACCTGCTGATGCCGGATACGGAAGTTTTGACAACTATAAATATGACAAGGAACATGGAATTCAATTGTATATGAAATACAGTGGAATGCGTAAAGAAGCTGAAAAGAAAACGACTAAGAATCAGTTTACCCGAGCACAGATGAATCCAAATGAAGAGGATAAGATCATTTGTCCAGCGAACCATGAATTTACATTGGTAGATACACGAATAGAACGACGAGGCGTGTATCCACGAGAAATCGAAATGTATCAGAATGAACATTGTGAAGGATGTCCGTTCAAATCAAAATGCACAAAATCAAAAAAGGGCCGAACGATACAAAGGTGCCGAGAGCTTGAATCCTACAAAAAAGAAGTCAAAGAAAATCTTTCGACTGAACAAGGTAAAAAGTATATGATACAACGAAGTATCTGGAGTGAAGGAATCTTTGGACAGATCAAAGAAGACAATCATTATGACAAATTACGTCGTCGCGGTATATCTGGTGTAAAACTGGAGATACTACTCGTATGTATCGGTCATAATCTAAGAAGATATCACACTCGAAAACTAGAATTCCAGAAAAATAACAAAATAAACTAAGGTCCTAAGAGTAAAAAAAATAATGAAAATAGATATCTTTTTTTAGTGCGCCCAAAAAGGCAGTAAGGTTAGATGTGTATTTTCATTTTTTATTTATGTAAAAGCTAATCAAACAAAAAGAAAGGAGCTGAACTCCATAAGTAATAAAATTTACTTATTCGTTACAGCTC
>NZ_JAHQVB010000197.1 GCF_019052655.1 Holdemanella porci | reverse complement strand
GGTACGACGCTAAACATGCAACATCATCTATTTTTGAAATTGAATTTATAAATTCTTTAGACATAAAACAATGTCCATTCTGTGAATCTAATGATTTTACAAAATATGGCCATAAAAAAGATGGAACACAAAGATATATTTGTAAAGAATGTGGTAAACGCTTTACAGCTTTGACAAATACAATCTTTGATTCAAAAAAAATTCCTATTTCAGAATGGATTGAGTATTTACTGCATTTGTTTGAATTTCATTCTATAAATTCAACAGCCTACGATAATAGAAATTCACCAACGACAGGGAAATATTGGCTGATCAAAACATTCG
>NZ_JAHQVB010000140.1 GCF_019052655.1 Holdemanella porci | reverse complement strand
TAATTCCAGCTGTAACAGCTAAAGAAGGATATAAATTTGTTGGATGGAAAGGTCAGGGAGCTGATGCTATCGAATGGGATGCAGATGCTAAAACATTCGGTGTAACAGGATTATGTCATTTTGCTGAAGGTGAAACTGAAGGATATGCTTCAATTGAAGCTGTATTTGAAAAAGTAGATACTCCTGCAAAAGAAGATAACAAAAAAGAAGATTCTAAAAAAGAAGATTCTAAAAAAGAAGATTCTAAAAAAGAAAATTATAAAAAAGAAGATTCTAAAAAAGAAGATAATAAAGTATCAACAGGTGCTGCAACTGGTTTATTTGGTTCATTAGCTGGTGTAACTGCTGCTGGTGCGAGTCTTGTGGCATTATTGCGTAAAAAAAATTCTAAATAGTAATGAAAAAATCAAAAAAGGGAAATTCTAGAAAGTTTAATTCTACTTTTTTATTAGCTGGTATTGTAATTATTTTAATTGCAATACTAGCTATTCTTCTTGGTTTTAATTATTTAAATAAAAGTAACGACACAAACCATGATAGAATAGTAGAACAATCAAAAAATAAAAACAAAAATAAGGACGAAGTTAGTAAATCTGATAAAAAACCAAAATTAATTGATAACACAACGCTACAAAAAACAATAGATTCAGCTTCTTCAATTGATAGGGATCATTATACTGATGATTCATTAGAAGTGTTAGATCAAGCTATTGCAAATGCGCAAGCTGTTATACAAAATGGCGGTAATCAGCAGGAAATTAATGATGCTAATATGGCTTTAATAAATTCTATAATTTCTTTAGAAAACAAATAAAAAAAGGTTATATTATTTAACCAATGTCATTAAGTTAAGCTAAAAAAACAGTGACATCGTTAAATTCTTATTAAGTTAAGCCGGTAATCCAAAATTAGATAGGGTCGACTAAAAGTTGGCTTTAAAAGATGTAGGGTTGAAAACCCTATGAGTGTTTAATGGATTAATTAAGGAGCAGAGATGTTTGAAATCTCGGTAATCCGCAATTAGATAGGGTCGACTAAAAGTTGGCTTCAAAAATTGTAGGGTTGAAAACCCTATGAGTGTTTAAAGGATTATTAACTAGGGAG
>NZ_JAHQVB010000014.1 GCF_019052655.1 Holdemanella porci | reverse complement strand
CCCCGAACTAGACCCCAAATGATTGCGCTAAAACCCTAAATGATTTTGGTTACCCCATTTGTATCACCCTAAACGATATCCATATCCATAGATTGTATGAATGTTTAAATTTGGAAGTTTTTTACGCAAACGACGCAAAGTATCATCTACGACACGATCACTACCAAAGTAGTTTTCATCCCAAACATTTTCAAGAATTTTATCACGTGAGAAGGCAATTCCTTTGTTTTTGATAAACATCATCAACAAGTCAAATTCCTTTGTCGTTAATTCAATTTCTACATTGTCCGCATAGATTTTTCGTTGTTCTTCATCCAATTCATATCCATCAATGCTAATGCGATTATTATCATCACGATAAGCACGCTTAATAATATTGTTGACTCTTAATACTAATTCTTTAGGTGAAAATGGTTTTGTGATATAGTCATCGCAGCCTTTCTCTAATCCAATAATACGGTCAAATTCTTTATCACGCGCAGACATAAAGATAACTGGCGTTTCTGGTCCTTGAAGACGAATTTCTTCAATCAAGTCAAAACCAGATTTGTCATCCAACATAATATCTAAGATCCACAAATGCACATCATCATCCGCAACATGTGCACTTGCCTCTTCGTATGTATAGTAAGAATGAACCTCATATCCTTCTTTTCGTAAGTATTGGGCAACTAGATTATTGATATCCTTCTCGTCTTCAACAATACTAATGACTCTTTTCATTGGGCCACCCTCTTTCTAAAAATTATTTTCTTCTAAGAAATCTGTAACACGCTTAACATATTGAGCACATAACTCATCTGTCTTCGCTTCCACCATGACACGAATCAATGGTTCTGTCCCACTTGGACGAACTAAGATACGTCCTTCATTTCCTAAATCATTCGCAACTGCATCTACAACTTCTTGTAGTTCTTTACTTTCTAGACATGCATTCTTATCTTTAACAGTCACATTCTTTAATAACTGTGGATAAATAAACAATCCTTCACTTAATTCCTTTAATGATTTTCCTGTAGCTTTCATGATTTCTAGAATCTTTAATGCCGTCATTAAACCATCACCCGTTACTTCATGTTCTAAGAAAATGATGTGTCCACTTTGTTCTCCACCAACCCAGTAGTCATTCTTCTGCATTTCTTCAAATACATACTTATCTCCTACTGCCGTTTGAATATAATCAATCTTATTGGCATCTAAAGCCTTATATAAACCTAGGTTTGCCATAACCGTTGTGACAACCATATTCTTGTTTAAATGATTGATTGATTTCATGTAGCGAGAACAAATATATAAGATGTAGTCTCCATCGCAAAGCTTTCCATCTGAATCCACCATGATCAAACGATCGGCATCGCCATCAAATGCCAAACCAATATCATAGTCCCCTTCACGCATCATTCTTTGTAGTCCTTCAGGATGTGTAGATCCACACTTATTGTTGATGTTGATTCCATTTGGTGAATTGCTGATGGCATCTACTGTAGCACCTAAAGAATCCAATGTTTCTACCGCCGTACTTGTCGCAGACCCATTTGCCAAGTCACAAAGAATCTTCATACCAGATAAATCTACAGGAACACATTCTTTTAACCAGCTCATATAGATTTCTAGTCCATCTTCCCATTCGAAATATTCTCCAATGTGATCTCCAGTCACTAGATCTAAATCGGTTAATCCATCCATAAATTTTTCAACTTCAATAAGAAGTTCTTCTTCCATCTTCTCTCCATTGTGGTTAAAACACTTGATTCCATTATCATAATACGGATTGTGACTTGCACTTACCATGATTCCACAATCAAAGCGTTCTTTACGAACCAAATAAGATATAGCCGGAGTTGGACATACACCTAATAAATAGACTTGAGCCCCCATGCTTGTAGCACCCGCCGCAAGACCTAATTCAAACATGTCTCCACTAAGTCTTGTATCTTTACCAATCAAGATTTTCGCATGTTTTTCTTTTCCATAATACCAGCCTAAATATTGTCCAATTTTAATGGACATATCCAAAGTTAAACCTTCATTCGCTCTTCCACGAACTCCATCTGTTCCAAAATACTTACCCATTACTCTGAATCCTCCTTGTCTGATGATGTATTTTTAGCTAATTTCACACTTGCATGTACTGTCTCTGGTGATAGTGTAACATTTACTCGATTACCCTTCGCATCATAAGCCGCCAACGCTGCATTAGCCTCAAAATCTTGAATTTGACCTGTACAGTCAATCAACGCCTTCACAATTCGAATTGAATTCAATTGATTCTGGCTTGCCGTAATCTTAACTGTCATCACATCTAATGTAGGTGTTTCAAAATCAGTTACCTTTTGATTTGATCCCACCAACAATTCTGGTTGGATTGTGAATGATTTTGTAACTTTTTTAGAAAGTGTAACATCAATTGTAGCAGGATCTACAACAGCTTCAATTTTTTCTGGCAAATTCTTTACCTTTAAATTGATGATATTTTCACCTTCCGAATATTTTTTCAAGTCAGCTACGACTTGCACACTACCCTTTGAACGGAATACCTGAATACTTGTCGCATCTCCAGTTAATGAAACATCTACTGTACTTGGCACACCAGCCACATCATATTTATCTGTATCTGCTAGTACTTCAACAGCTACATTTCTTAGATCCACAGTTGTTCTGGTATCGTTAAACAATTTTAAACTAATATCTTCATAGTTGATCACAACACAAATCATGATGGATAAAACCAAAGAAATAATTACAGATCCTTTTTTATCAAATAATACACGGTCTACGAGTTTACTAACTTTTTGAAATATCAAAGTCAGTAAACCACGCAACTCATTAAACCATACAGAAGGGCTCTTCTTATTTGGAGATTCCATGTTGACTGCCCTCCTTTTTCTGTTCATATAAATTCACAATTTCAATTGCCTTCACACGCTCATCCTTATTTGCGTCCTCAGTCTGCTTTTTAGCACGTTTGCCCATGGACTTGGCCTGAGACAACATAGGAACAAGAATTGAAGACGGATTTTGACTTGATTCTGTCACTAACATATTTGTTAGATAACGCTGTAAACCTTCTGGTGGATATTGCGTTAACTGGCCGTTGACCGCAACTGAAATATTTCCTGTTTCTTCACTCACAATAATTGTGATTGAGTCTGTAATTTCACTAATGCCGACAGCCGCTCTATGTCTTGCTCCATACTTACTAGGAAGATCCTTTGTGGTTGGAGGAAAATAAGCTGCTGCACACGCTATTTTATTCCCCTGAATAATAACGGCACCATCATGCATTGGTGTTCCATACTGAAATATTGTTCCTAATAATTCAGTTGAAACTTCTGAATCCATCACAATTCCTGTACGAATAAAATCGGACAAGCTCTGTGTTCTTTCAATAGAAATCAAGGCTCCTGTCTTTGATTTTGACATTTCTGCGCATGCCTCTACCAATTCATTGATCATTTGTTGAATTTGTGAAACGGAGACATCCGTTGTTAAGATGGCTGTTGTTTTACCAACTTTCTCCAACATACCACGAATTTCAGGTTGGAAAACAACCAAAATAACGACAACTCCCCAATTCAAGAACATTTCAATCAAATAATTTAAAGCATTTAAGCCTAGCCATACGGCTAAAGCCTTGATTAAAACGATAATCAATACACCCTTCACAAGTTGGATCGTACGTGAATTATTACGCACAATTCTTAGTCCAGAATATATCAATCCCCATACTACTAAAATATCCAATAATAATCGAATTAGGAATGTAATATCAGATAAGCTGAAACTCATCTAAAATACCCCCTTATTTTATTTATAAATTTTTTGAAATTAAATCACTTACTGAATCATACTCAACTTGAGCATGTGCTTTTACATCTTCATCTGCACACGACATAACTGAACCATGCACACCAAATTCAATCAACGGAATATCATTATGTCCATCACCAATTGTATATACATCTTCTTCTTTGATATTCGCATATTCAATCAAGAAATCTATACCTGTCGCTTTAGAAACCCCCTTTGGAACAATATCAACAACGAAATTATTTGGATAAGCAACAACTTGTTCATAATACAAATCATTGATTTTACTTGCCACTTCTAAAGCTGAATCTGTATCTTCCATTGATAATACGATCTGCGCAAAATGTGTCATATCCAACAACTCGGCTTCCGTAACATCTGGTTTTAAATTTGGATAACGATGATCCACTGCATCTGGCTGCAATACAATACGATGACGGTGAATTCCATCATTTACAACATAACTAATCACAGTGTCTAATTTTTTAACATTATGTAAAATGTCTACGCAAACATCAAAATTCAAATAATTCGACAACAAGACATCTCCATTTTCGCCAAAAACCATACCACCATTATTTGTGATCAAATAATCACATGGTAAATTAAATAATTTGATTTGCGCATCAATCGATTCTTTAGAACGACCCGTCACAATCACGAATTTGTTCCCCTTATTTTTCCATTCTTCAATCGATTTTAAATCTTCTGGCATTACATCCTGTGCATAACGTAATGTACCATCATAATCTGTAGCTAAAAGCTTCATGTATAATTCCTCAACTTTTCTATTTACCCTAATTTTATCACATACATTTAATAACAGGCAATATTACTATCCGTCCTTGATTCACATCCTGCAACATAGACACCATTTTCTAATCGAATAATGACTTGTCCACGTCCAAACATTGCTAATTCGGACTCTATTTCAATTTCATGACCACGTTTCTTTAATTCAGTAATTATATTCTCATCAAAGCCTGGCTCAACAATAAATTTCATATTCTCTATCCACTGAAATCGTTTGGCATCTAAAGCCATCTGTGGATTTAAATGAAAATCAATCATGTTTGTGACAACTTGCATATGTCCCTGTGGCTGCATATAACCGCCCATTACACCAAAAGGCCCAACAGGTTTATCATCTTTTGTCAAAAAACCAGGAATAATTGTATGATACGTCTTTTTATGAGGCATCAAGTAATTTACATGAGATGGATCTAAACTAAAATCATATCCACGATTTTGTAAGGAAACTCCATCTACGACAATGCCACTACCAAATCCCATATAGTTTGATTGAATATATGAAACCATATTGCCATCTTTATCTGCTGTGCACAAATAGACTGTACCGGAGCCATGCGGCTTATCTACCCTTGGTGGCAAAGCCAAATGACCAATTTGACTTGCTCTTTGTTTACCATAATCAACACTTATCAAATCATCCACTGGCATATTCATACATTTAGGATCTGTAACATATTCTTTGGCATCCGCAAAAGCCATTTTTAAAGCTTCCATCTGCGTATGAATACAATCCGCATCTCTTTCTTTAAATTGAAAATTATTTAAAACATTCAAAGCCATTAAAGCCACAATGCCCTGTCCATTAGGAGGTAATTCCCACACTTGATAGCCATGATAAGCTACATGAATTGGATTGACCCATTCAACCTTGTGATCTTCTAAATCTTGTTTTCGTAAGAATCCACCAAATCTTTTAGATTCTTCATCAATTCGATCTGCCAATTCTCCATAATACAAAGAATCTGTATTTGTATCAGCAATCTTTTCTAGTGCATCCGCAAGTTTTGGCATGCAAATCATCTGTCCTGGTTCAGGTGTTTTTCCATCAAAAGTAAAAGTATCATACCAGCTCTTAAACTCCTCACTATTTGGAATCGTATTTAATGCTTTTTTCCACATACGAGCAATCTCTGCACTGACTGGATATCCATTTCTTGCATAATCAATGGCAGGTTCTAATAACTTTTTAAACGGCAAAGAACCAAATCTTTCACTTAAAGCTTTCCAACCCTTTACTGCACCAGGCACCGTAACTGGAATCCATCCTCGTTTTGGAATTTCATCCACTTTATCTATCGAAATCGCATATGGAGAATGACCTGAACTGTTCATGCCATACATCTTATTTTTCATCCACACAATCGCAAATCCATCGGATCCAAGTCCATTTGAACATGGTTCTACAACCGTCAAACAAGCTGCCGTCGCAATGGCCGCATCTACGGCATTTCCACCCTGCATAAGCATTCTTAAACCAGCTTGTGTAGCTAAATTATTTCCTGTGCAGACAACTCCGTTTCGTGCAATCACATTCGTTCTTTTGGATGCGAATGGATTATCATAATAGTTAATTTCCATATCTTCATCACCGAGACAATTATACAAAAATTAGAGCAGACATTCCATCTGCTCTGATTTATTTATTCACTTTTTTTAAACCGGATAACTTTTCTACCTTATCCAATTTTTTATCATCCGCATTATGATTTTATTCTATTCATTTTCCTTAAGCATTTTCTCAAGTATGACCATATATGAGTATCTTTAAGTTCCATGATCTAGATTGGATGATATCCTTAACATTCCAAGTACTCTATCCTTTTTGTGATTATTCACTCAATAAAACCCTTTATCTAAATCCTATTTCCTTTTCTTGTTAAGTTCCACTGAATGTTTTTTCTAGAATTCCTCTAGCTTAACCTTTGGAGCCTTCTCTCCATAGCTTCAACTTTTTATAGTTAAAACTTTCCGTTTCAACCCTATGTTATTGTCATCTTCTCACCGCCCTCTTTTTGTCTCAAGAGAAGTTTTCTCTGCTCTTACTTCTCTTTGCACTTTCATTATAACCAACAAAATCAAAAAGAAAAGACAAGTGGTAAAACTCGCCTTTTTACTGGTAAAATCGGTTATTTCATCGATATCTTTCGTTTTTTTCCTCTCGAAACAGGAATCAGAACCTTGTTTATAAGCTCAACTTCATCTTTATACCAAGCCACAATATATTTAGAATTCACAATATAGGATACGTGTACTCGTAAAAAACCGAACTCTTTAAACACTTCTTCAAGTGCATTCATACTATCACGCTTATGAAAAACGCCTTTTTTTGTATAAAAATACACCATCTTTTCATTCTTTTCCAAATAGTAGATATCTTCATACGAAAGATTCATACGAACTCCATCATAATTAAATTCATATACATGACTTTGAATACATTGCGAACGAATCATTTGATCATAAGCTGAAATGTCATCTGCGATATTTTCTTTTGAAATATAGAACACACGACTTCTTTCATCATCGCCACGCGTCTTAATTGGATTTTCACACACATAAATCACAATCGCATTTGGATTATCATGTACAAATACACTTTCAATACGATTCGTCTTAAACATTTCATCAAACACAAATAATTGATACTCTTCTTTCTTCATCCGTTTTGCCAGATCACTCGCCTTTAAGTAATGACGAAAACACCAATCCTCATGCATAAACAATTTAGATAATTGAAAAACGATGTCCTTAGTTTCTTTTTCATATTCTAATATGGCTACTTTTATCATACTTATAATTATAAAGAGTGAACGCATTTTTATCAAATGTAAACCATTTCAAAATATTATTCTTTAAAGTCACGAATTAAAATCAAATCCTTAACAATTTCTTTTGCGCTAATTGATAAAATGATTTCTCCCTTTTCTTTAGTCGCACCCTTTGGATCTCCACCAATCCCAATTGGTTTTTGCTGCTCAGTTACCCAATCCGATGCAAGCCAAGACAAATGTGCTTTCATAGCTGTATTTTTAGGAATACCCTTTTCACTTGTTTCTAACTTAACTAAACTTTCATCAATTGCCATGACCATGGAAGTTTCCATTTCTCCACCATGAAAATCAAAAGTATTCCCTTTAGAAATTGTTGCCTTTACAGCTGGATGATCAAAGGCTCCTGAGTTTAATACAAATGGATACACTTTAAAATCGCTTCTTACTTCTCTAGAAATCAAATTTGCGACCGGTGCATTTCCACCATGACATACAAGAAAAGCCAATTTTTTAAAGCCATGATGAGCTAGACTTTCACATAAGTCATACAACATATGATAGTAAGTCATAGGTTTAAATGTAATAGAGCCACAAAACTCTTTATGTTCCGTACTCAATCCAACTGGAATGACTGGAAACAACAATAAATGTATGTCCTCATCCTTTAACTCTTTTTCAATATAGTCACACATGGCTGTGGCAATGAGTGTATCCGTACCAAGTGGTGCTTGATTTCCATGTTGTTCTAATGCACCTAATGGAATCAAAACAATTGTGTTTTCTCGATCGACTTGTTCCATTTCTAAACGTGTTAATTCTTGATACTTACAAATCATACTTATTTTGCCTCATAAATAAACTTAAAGCTTGGACGAATGGCAGACAATCTTTCCATCAAGAAATATCCAATGATATAGTTAGCTGAGATTTTGATCAAGTTAAATGGAATTGTCGCAAATGCAATAAATGAAATTAAATCTTTAATACTTGGATTTACAGAACCTACCATTTGCACAACAGAATCTAACGGCATTCCCATAGCTTTGGCATATAGTGGCAAAGTAATACATGCATTACAGAAACATGCGAATACAGTACGAATTAGAATTCCAACAATTAAAGAGACAATAACAGCTTTTCTTGTCTTATTCATCTTCTTGTACACAAACCATGTTGGTAAAATAAATAGAGCAATTCCTAAAAGATTTGCGAGTTCACCCACATAAGCTGTATTTGTTCCTACAGTCACTACTTTTACAATCAATTTAATAACTTCAACTAAAGTGGCAGATACAGGTCCTAGACTAAATAGGGCAATAATACTTGGTACATCACTAAAATCAATCTTGTAGAATGGTGGCATCATTGGTAAAGAAAATTCCAGTGACATCAATGCCCCGGCAAGACCTGCAAGCATCGCCGTTAATACAATTGTTTGAACATTCCATTTTTTCATCTTTTTACCTCCTTTTGATTCGGATAAGCTCTTCCAAAAGGAAAACCCCAAGAAAAATCTTCTCGGGGTCTAAAAAATACAAAAAATACTTTTGTGTCTTCTACCATCCAGACTATACTGTCGGTCTTGGAATTACACCAAGTCAGCCACTTGCGTGGGTCGCGGACTTTTACCGCCGGTAGGGAATTGCACCCTGCCCCGAAGAACTCATTGAATCTATGTTCGCAAATAAAATAACACACTTATTTTCATTATGCAATTAATTTGTTTATTTTTTCACAATGTGACTATTTTTCACCTTTCATCTCAAATAAGATATCTCTTAGTTGCGCCGCTCTTTCGAAATCTAAAGTACGAGCTGCCTCTTTCATTTCCTGCTCTAATTCTTGGATCATCTTTTCCTTTTGTTTTGCCGGCAACTTTTTCTTCTTCAAATACTTAGCCGCCATTTCCTTAGTTTCCTTAGAACGAACTACATCGTGGATTGGTTTAATGATTGTCTTAGGAACAATACCATGTTTTTCATTGTATTCCATCTGAATCGATCTACGTCTTGCGGTTTCATCTATGGCTTCTTGCATACTTTCCGTAATTTTGTCGGCATACATAATAACTTTACCTTTGGCATTACGTGCCGCACGACCAATAATCTGAATCAATGATCGTCTTGATCTTAAGAAACCTTCTTTATCCGCATCTAATATCGCAATCAAGCTGACTTCCGGAATATCCAAACCTTCCCTTAATAAGTTGATACCTACAAGTACATCGTATTTTCCTTGGCGTAAATCATGAATGATCTCCGTACGTTCAATCGTTGTAACTTCATGGTGTAGCCACGCTACTTTTAAATCCATATTCTTTAAATAGGAAGTTAAATCTTCAGCCATACGAACCGTTAGCGTCGTAATCAGAGTTCTTTCATGTTTTTCAAGGCGCTCCTTGATTTCATCTACTAAGTCATCAATTTGACCTTCAATAGGACGTACTTCGACTTCCGGGTCTAAAAGACCTGTTGGACGAATGATTTGTTCAACAATTTCCCCATGCGTTTGATCCAGTTCATAATCTCCAGGTGTTGCAGATACAAAGATGGCATTTTTAATCAACCCCTCAAATTCATTAAAACGCAAAGGTCGATTATCTAAAGCACTTGGAAGTCTAAAGCCATAATCCACCAATATTTGTTTTCTTGCGCGGTCTCCATTATACATGCCACGAATTTGTGGTAAAGAAACATGACTTTCATCTACCACAAGCAAGAAATCATCTGGAAAATAATCAAATAGTGTATACGGTTTTTCGCCTGGTTTTCTGCCATCAATATGCCTTGAATAGTTTTCAATACCTGGACATACGCCAAATTCCCTTAATGCTTCTATATCATAACGACACCTTTGTTCCAAACGCTCTTTTTCTAATGGTTTATCCTGCTCATCAAAATAAGCCAATCTTTCATCCAATTCTTCTTGAATTGTGTCTGCTGCATGATTGATGATATCCATACTTGTCGCATAGCCATTGGCCGGATAAATAATATACAGCTGATAAGATTGATTGACATGTCCTGTTACTGGATCGACTTCACAAATTCTTTCCACTTCATCATCAAACATTTCAATACGAATTAAATAACGATCTGTATGACCTGGTGTGATTTCAATGACATCCCCACGTACTCTAAAAGTCCCTCTTAATGGATCTGTATCATTACGCTTATATTGTTGATGTACTAACGCTAGCATCAATTCATTTCTTTCAATGATCTGTCCGCTTCTTAAAGTAAAGATCATATGACGATATTGTT
This sequence comes from Holdemanella porci, assembly GCF_019052655.1. GTDB lineage: Bacteria > Bacillota_I > Bacilli_A > Erysipelotrichales > Erysipelotrichaceae > Holdemanella > Holdemanella hominis. Next base: position 25,677 of record NZ_JAHQVB010000014.1, on the reverse strand, counting down.
CTGGATTACTAGCACCATAAATAGAGGCAACACTAGCTACAATAATCGTATCTCTTCTTTCTAAAACACTATTTACAGCTGCCATTCTAAGCATATCCAATTCTTCATTGGTCTTTGTGTTTTTATCAATATATGTATCTGTTTTTGGCAAATAGGCTTCTGGCTGGTAATAATCAAAATAAGAGACGAAATATTCCACACGATTATGTGGAAAAAATTCTTTAAATTCGGAATACAACTGTCCCGCCAAAGTTTTATTATGTGCAAACACCAAGGTTGGTCGATTCACTTGGGCAATCACATTCGAAATTGTAAATGTTTTTCCAGTTCCTGTAGCTCCCAACAGTACTTGAAATTTTTTATCTTCTTTTAAACCAGAAACCAATTCCCTAATAGCTTCTGGCTGATCTCCACTCGGTTTATATTCAGATACTAATTCAAACTGATTTTTCATACGTTCACATCCTTCTTCTCCATTATATACAAAAAGTAGGTTTATACCTACTTTTGTGCCTCTTCTATCGCTTTTTGTCTTTGCGTATCATCACTTGGTGTTCCATTCATCTTCAACAATACTTTTTCCATCAAAAGATCCCACGTCTTTTTATCACAATCTCCCGTTACTTCTAAACGATTGTCCTGTTGAAAACTTGCCAAAGCTTGAGAGCTGGTATTTGAAAAATATGTATCTGTTCGATCCACATCATATCCTAAATACTTCAGATATACTTGTAAAGCTTGGGCATTATCATCCACGCTGTCTTTTTTGATGACATCCTTTTTCTTGACTTTATAATAGGACGTTGTCTTCACTTCTCCAAGTTTTACTTCAATATCTGGTTTAAAACCCTTCTTGTTGATACTTGTACCTTTTGGCGTATACCAACGTGCCACTGTATACTTAAAACTTGTTCCATCTGAGAATGGTACTGTAACTTGTTCGGTACCTTTACCGTAAGATGTTGTTCCTACCGTAATCACTGTATCCCCTAAATTATCTTTTAAAGCACCAATCAAAACTTCGGCTGCACTTGCCGTATTTTCATTTTGTAGAACAATAATTTTACCCATTTTTACTTGATTGAATTCATCTTTTGCCATTTCTTTAGTAAACTTGCCATCTTTATCTTTTTCCTTGAAGACAACTGACTTTTTGGGAATCAAAGAACTTGAAATTTCCAATGCCGCATTTAAATAGCCGCCACCATTATTACGTAAATCTAAGACCAACTTTTTGATCCCCGCTTCTTGTAGGCGAGACATTGCCTTTGAGAAATCTTTGCCACTATTTTCTGAGAAACTCGTTAGAATAATTTCTCCATAACCTTCGTATACGTTACATACGACCGTTGAATCAAAAGTACCTGGAATCAAATTTGTCGTATATTCTTTTCCATCACGAAGATATTTTGTTTTAACATTCTGCCCTTCATGCGCCTTAATATATTTAATGATTGTGTCTGAATCATTTTCACTACATTTTAAATCATCTAATGAAATGATTTCATCTTGGGGTTTTAAGCCTTTCTTATCCGCTGTTGAATTGATGTATACGTTGGATACGACGAAGTTTTTACTTTCATTTAAATAAAAAGAGATCCCTAATCCTACATTACTTCCTTCAAGACTGCTTGAAAAGACTCTGGCTTGTTCTAAGTCAAAATAGTTTGTATGAACATCTTGATCTAGAGTTGTCATTCCATCAATAGCTTGTTCCATAAGTTTGGAATCCAAATTTTTGATTTTATTCGAATAATACCAATCTGAATTCAAAATTGAATAAATGGTATCAAATTTTTCTTGTTCTTTACTATTTCCTGTCGTTTTTTTATTTAAAATAGCTGGTACACTTATGCCTGCGCCAAAACATGCAATGCATAGTAGTGTAATCAATATTGTTTGACTTTTTTTTCTCATAAGCTCATCCTATTCTAAAACAAAATGGGACGAATCATTCGCCCCAATAATTCCATATAGAAAGTATACGAAACAATCCTTTATTCTGCAATGTTTTTATCGTTTCATTTTCAAATATTTTCTTACCGCAAACAAGGATGCGAACCCACCAATCAAGGCTCCCGCAAGAATGATAGAGAGTCCTACTTGAAAGCTGATTGTACTTGGTTTAAATAGGGCAAACATAGGTGTGAATAGTTTTCCGTCTAAACTTTCGTACAGCTTTTCATATCCAAAATGCACCAATAAATATGGAATGATAGATCCAATTAGTCCAATAAAAATACCTTCGACAATGAATGGATTACTGATGAAACCATTCGTTGCACCTACTGTACGCATAATAATGATTTCATCACTTCTTGAATCAATTGTCGTTCGAATCGCGTTATAAATCAAATATAAAGACAATAGAGTCAATAAAGCAACAATGCCTAAACCAATCTTTTGAATCATATTCAACATGTCTACTAAGCTTGTAACGCTGTCTCCTCCAAAAGCTGTGCTGGATACGCCATCAATTTTTTGAATCTGCACACTTGTTTTACGGATAGAAGAAGCATTCTTTACATAAACAAAGAAAGCATTGGATAAGGGATTTGTTTCTCCTCGATAAGCTTTAAAAGCATCTCCCTTTTCTTTGATCATAAGTTCAAGTTCATCATCTTTAGAGGATACTTCTACCTTTGAAACATTCTTCAATTTAGATATTTCACTCTGAATACTTGATATAGCTGTTTCATCATCGATATCCTCATTTAAAATAACGTGAATACTCAAATCTTTTTGAACATCATTCGAAAAATAATTAACGTGTAATCCAATAATCAATATCGAACCAATCAAAAGTAGGGTAATGCCAATGGCACTAATGGCAGAAAAGCACAACATAATATGTCTTTTCATTTGGAGAAAGGCATACTTCAATTCGTATAAAAAAGTACGTAAACCTTTCATCATAAACTCTTATACCCACCTTTATTCGAATCGTGAATCACATATCCTTTGTCTAACATAATCGTACGTTTTTTAAAGCGGTCAACCAATACTTTATCATGTGTAACCATCATGATTGTTGTATCTAGTTTTTGGTTGATTTTTTCTAATAATGAAATAATTTCTAAACTCTTTTCGGGATCTAGATTTCCTGTTGGTTCATCTGCAATCAAAACTTTTGGTTTATTCGCAATGGCACGGCCAATCGTTACACGCTGTTGTTGTCCTCCAGATAATTCGTCTGGATAACTTCTAGCCTTTTCTTTCAAATCAACAAGCTCTAATACTTCCATTACACGTTTACGAATTTGTTTGCGTGGCATACCCACAACTTCTAGGGCAAAGGCAATATTTTCAAAGACAGTTAATTTTGGAAGTAAACGATAATCTTGAAATACGCAGCCAACATTACGTCTATAGTATGGAACTTTTCTATGTTTTAAGGCCCCTACATTAATACCATCTACAATAACTGCACCTTCATCTGGAACTTCTTCTCCATTTAGCACTTTGATCAATGTAGATTTACCAGAACCTGTGGCTCCAATCACATAAACAAATTCACCTTTATCAATATGTAAATTTACATGATTTAAAGCATGTACTCCATTGGGATATGCTTTTGAAACATCTTTTAAATCAATCATAATGTTCCTCCTAACTAAAGAACTTTTCTGGTCTTTCCCTGCAAGGCGCTGCTTTGCCAGCTTCACAAGAAGTACCTGTGCCTGACCAGCCTGTTCCCCACGCAAAATCAGCACCCGCACTAAAACGAGCTACCGCATCACTTACAGACATTGAACCTAGATTATAGACTTCAATATGTGTATGTGGCCCACTTGAATTTCCTGAATTTCCCGATAACGCGATTGCTTGACCTTGTGAAACACTTTGTCCTGCACTTACGTAGATTGTTTGCGACAAGTGACAGAAACTTACGGCATAAAGTGTATCGTTCACATTACACAACATTTCTATTGTGTTTCCACCACCATAAGGATATCCTGACCAGTTACCCAAATAGCCTGAGTTGCTTCCTACAGGGGCTGCGGCATATAAAATCACACCACTTGCTGGAGCTACTACAGTTGTACCAATTGGAGCTGCCCAATCTAGTCCTAAGTGCATGCCTCCACCAGGATATGCCCAGGTACCAGCACTTTTGCTTCCACCTTGTACAGGATGTATAAATCCAGATACGGATTCAATCGATCCTGAGAAGTTTGTTGAAATCACAAAGTCTCGAATGCTATTCATGTCCACTTGTGCGGAACGTTTCTGTGCTTCTAATTCTGTAATTTTTTTCTGATATTCTTCAACCAGTTTATTATAAGATTCCTCTAATTTACTGGCCTGCTGTTTTTGCGATTCTAATTCTGCCTTTTGACTTTTTGCGTCTTCATCTAAACGTTTTTGTTCATCTTGCTGCAAAACAAGTTCTTTCTTTAATTTATTTAACTTTTTAATTTGCGACTGATCATCTTCTGTGATTCTTTCAACTCCAGAAATACGACGTAGCATATCACTTAAACTATCCGATCCCATGATCAAGTCTATAATCATATTGGTTCCAATCGTTGTTTGTTCATTTTTCATACGATTTTCGATTTGTGCGTTCCAAGCATCAATTTCAGCTTGTTTTGCCTGAATCTTCTCTTCCAATTCTTTAATGTTGTTTTCAATCAACTCAATCGATTTTTCTTTTTCACTTATCTGCGTTTGTAAATTGGAAACCAATTCTTTTTGTTCCTTGGCAAGCTGCTCCATTTTTGTCGTATCACTCTGCAAAGAAGCTATGCTCGAAGTATAAGCTTCAATACTGTTTTGCAGACTTTGTTTACGATTCTTCTGATATTCCTGAAATCCCTGACAAGCTTTTACGCCAGCTTGTGAAGTTTGTGCCTGACTACACTTGGCATACCAGGCTTCTGTATCGGAATAGTCTTCTGCTGAAACAGGCATGATTAATGAGCAGGCCATAGCTAAACTTAGAAAACCTGCACAGAATTTATATTTTCTCATCGTGTCCACCTCAAATATTTTCTAACGGCTAAATAACTTCCTAGCATTCCTACAACCATTCCAATCAAAAGAATGCCGCCCGAAGTACAAAGTACGAATGGATATGGTTTCAGCATACTCATCATGTCACTAAAAAACATACCATTCATTACGTGGTAAAGTCCTGTATAGCCAAATATACAAATCAAAACAGGGCCTAATGCACCCCAAAAGCCAATAAAGATTCCTTCTAATACAAACGGTAAAGAAATATACCAGTTATAGGCACCAACTGTTCGCATGATCGCAATCTCATCTTTTCGTACTAAAATTGTCATTTTAATAGTATTTCGAATCAAGAATACGGCAATCAAAACCATCAATCCAACAAAGACACTTCCCCATACACGGATATTTTTAAACAGTTGAATCATCGTGTTGATAGCACTACCTCCATATGTAGCTTGAACAACACCATCCATTTTAGAAATTTTCTTTGTCACTTTTGAAATTTTTGTGTTGTCTTTTAATTCCACATTCAAAACGTCATATAAAGGGTTCTTGTCCTCTCCCTTATATTGTTTAAACATCGCCCCATTTTCTTTGATCAACGCATCCAATTCCTCTTCTTTACTTGAATACGTTACTTTTTTTACGGAAGCAAGAGATGAAATTGAATCGGATAATTCACTAATTTCTTCATCTTCTAGTGTTGGATTTAAAGAGACTTGAATCATAAATTCACTTTCAATTTGACTCGTAAATCCTCCGACATTCATATAAATCACAAATATAAACAAAGCCATTAATAAAGCAATGCCAATCGATACAATGGAAGAAAAGGTCATCAAGAAATGACGGTGCATATCTTTATTGGCACTGTGTACTAGTCTTGGTAAACTCTTAAAAAACAGTAACATTTTTATCACCTACATCACTAATTATAACATATCTATCAAATCAACCTACAAATCACAAAATTTCACATACACCTTCATTCTAATCTTTCCATGTGAAAATAACATTAAAGTCGCTAATTTTCTCAAAAAATGATATATTTTTCTTATAGTTTTTATAAAAAGGGGAAAATTAAAATGTACATATTTGAAGATTTAATAGGCTATATCTTCTTAGCATCTTTATTAGGGATTATTTTAACTATTATTATTGGTCCTTTTGTTTACCTTACGATTTACATAAGGAATAAAAGAGAAGAAAAAGCCATTGAATTAAATAACAATCTCAAAAGAGAATTTACCAATAAATATCAATTAGATATAATGCCGAGCAACGCAATTATCGAGAGCACAGAAGAATGTTATGCAGAAAATTATTATCAATTAAATTTTCCACATTGGAAATTTGAAAATATGAATAAAACAAAAGATAATCGCATGAACAATAATTATATTGTCTGGGAAGATAGTTATCTCTATATTGACAACTATTTAATATCTTTTGATAATCCATTATCCCTAATGGACTGTATCTATCACTTACGAAATAATAGCGTTGAAATAAAGAAATCTTTTTACGAAATTGAAAAGATAAATAAAGAAAAGAGTAAATTTGAATATAGCAACACCCTCCTGTCAATTACAGATTTAATCAGACTATATAGTTCAAAGCCTACAGATTTTGAGTATTATTGTGCAAATATTTTTAAAAAAATAGGCTTTGAAGCTGTAGTAACTCCGCCAACTAACGATGGAGGATATGATATAAAGTTATTGAAGAACAACAATATATTCGCTTTAGTTGAATGCAAGTTATTTGATAAAACAAAAGTTGGACGACCATTAATCCAAAAACTTGTTGGAGCTAGTGTCACAGAAAAAGCCAATAACTTGATTTTTATAACGACAAGTGATTTTTCAAATGAAGCAATAGAATACGCTAATGCCACTCACGTTCAACTTATTAACGGCGAAAATCTAATCAAATTATCCGAACGTGTCTATCATAGTGACAACAAAAATTATTTTGATGAAGATTCTGTAAGACTTGATATTCAAGACTTCTTAGAATACATACCAAAAGATATTTTAGCAATCTGCTATGATAATATGTAATCATTAAAAAGAATCCCGAAAAATCGGGATTCTTTTTATAAGCAAAGATCGATTACTCGATCTCTTATAAGCTTTGACCTACTGCATCTGCCTTTTTAATAGCGTCAATAAACTCTTCTTTTGTGAATGGGAAAGGTGCATTTTTCCACTCATTTGTTTTTGTAGCCGCTTCAGTCAAAGCTTCCAAATGGCTTTCATCCAAGTCCACATCCGCTAAAGTCACTGGTAAGCCGATTGATTTATTGAATTTTGCCATTTTCATTAAATTTTCTTCATCTTTGGCATATGCATACAATACTAATACACCAAAGGATACAACTTCGCCATGTAGATGGTGTCCATCACGTGTAATTGAGCAACTACCATTATAGAAGGCATGCGCAATGCTTGAATTATAATAATATTCTGGTTGGTTTGTTAAGTTTGAAACATATCCAGTTGATACGACAATATCCAAGGCAATAGCTTCGATTGCAGCTGAATTTGTATCATTTTTACAATCTTCCATACCTTGTTTACCATATTTCAACAATGGTGCAGTACAAGTTTTCGCCAATGCCAATCCCATTGTAGCCGTGTGATCTAAAATCTTTCCTTGTGTTGCGAATTCAACTTCACATTGTTTAGACAACGCATCCCCAATTCCGGCCCAGAAATATTCACTTGGTGCTTTTGCGATGACATCTGGATTGATAAAGATGTGTGCTGGACAATGAGGATATGAATAGTGGTCCAATGCTCCATTGTCATCATATACTACGGCAATAGCTGTAGCGGCCGAACAGTTTGAACAGATTGTTGGAAATGAAAAAACCATTTTGTCATTCATCTCAATGGATGCGGTTTTACAAGTATCGATAGCTTTTCCTCCACCAATCGCAAAGATAACATCGGCTTCTTGTACGTTTGAATTTGAAGTCAATTTATGTACGTTCGTCATAGTACATTCAATACCATATACAATTGAATCTGTAATAATAATATCAGTCTCTTTAATGGCTTCACGAATTCTTGGTTCAGTAGCCGCCAAAGCTCTTTTACCACCAATCAATACAACTTTTTTAACATTGTACTTTTCACATACACCTGGGATTTCGTTGTAACAACTTTCTCCGACTGAATAATTAGACATTTCAATTGTTTTCATAAACTTCTACTCCTTCTTTTACTTCAATACTTTTTGTATGATAATTCTTGTATACACCGACCGTTAAGAATGGAACGATAATGATTGCGATAGCTAAATATCCACAATATCCATATCCATATTTAATAATATTTGTTAATCCGGCTAAAGAAATTGTCATGGATACAATAATAATAAAGGCAGATACAATAATTCTTTTCTTTACTGGATTTTCTACATTCTTTAAAACACGCATATTTTCAAAGCGAGCCACAAATCCGAATGTTGTTGTTACTGCTGTAGAAATTAAGCAAAGTAATAAACAAATACCATATACAACAACCATCCAATTGGCATTCATCGTATTTAAACTCGTCAATGTAGGAAGAGTTGTTTCTCCATAAACACTCTTCCAAGAAATTAACATCAATACACTTAATACTAATGCGACAGCATTCATCACAAATGAGATCCACATTGCTTTTGAACAAGATTTTCGATCTGGTAAGATAGCTCCACATGCTACGATCGTTGGTAATGTCACACATTGAAAGCCTGCATATGTAAATGCATTTAAGATGGCTTTAGGCATATCCATAAAACCATTTACAGTAAAGTCATTTGCTAAAATAGCTCCAATATTTTGACCTTTCATGATTCCCATACCATAAATAACAATAGCTGTTACCAAAATAGCCATACCCATATATGTACTTGCCATACGAACCACGTCAGCTCCAAAAATTGTTAAGCAAAGAACAACAATTCCAACCGCAACGACACAAGCATAATAATTAAATCCAAAGTATTGTTGCAATGCACTTGCAGCTCCACTAATTGCTGCTGCAACAGCCATCAAAACCATGATATTAAAGAAGATCTCAAATAAGATTTCCAACTTATCGAATGGATGATATAAGTTTTCAAACAATTCCTTTGCACTTGTCAAATTTCTCTGGTTATACATCACCATGGCTTCTCGCATTGTCAATATCAATAGCAACATAGCTATTATGGCACTCACAATACCAGTCCATCCTAAACCTACATAATATGTATTTGCCTGATTTCCTGTGGCAAATCCACCTCCAGCATGTGCTGAGAATAATACAGCGCCTACCGAAAATATCGCCATTTTCCCAACTTTTTGTGCTTTCATAATTTTCCTCCTATAACGTGCACAACAAGCTAACAAAAAAACCAATCGTTTCTTGCTGCCTGTTTAGACAGAAGAGACGAAAGGTTAGAATTACAATACTTCCGCGGTACCACTCTTCTTCATTCATTTAAGAATGCACTCATTTCAGATGCTATCACATCCTGCTTTATTAACGTTAAGCCTACGTTCAAGTCTTATCAACCTGACCACTCCATGGTAAGTTCAAAGTTCAATCCTTTATGTCTTGCACCAACCGACAACTCTCTAACAAAGACTTTCCTTTTACTACTCCATTTCCTTGTGTTTTGTGCGTTTATAATAACACCACATTTTCATTTAAGCAAGCATTTTCTTACATTTATTTTCAGTAAATTCGAATCTATGTTTTACATCCATCGAAAAAATGGTACATATTACTCATATATACCCTCAATTTCTAATAATTTTTCTTTCTTCTCAATTCCACCTGCATATCCAGTTAAACTACTGTTGGATCCAATTACTCTATGACAAGGAATCAAAATCGAGAACTTATTATGTCCTACAGCACTTCCCACTGCTTGTGCTGACATTGATGGAGAAATCATTCTTGCGATGTCTTTATATGTCATAGTTTTACCATAGGGTATTTTAAGAAGTAGTTGCCAAACTTTCTTTTGAAACTTTGTTCCAATTAGATGCATTTTAGGCAAAACTTTTGGTTCATTACCACTAAAATAAAGATTTAACCATTCTTTTGTTTCTTTTAAAACAGCCGTTTCTTTTTCAACAGGGTCTATCAAACCATCCGCATAATATTTTTGATTTTCAAACCAAACACCAATCAATCCGATTTCATCAGCCGCCAATAACATTTTACCTAATGGTGAATCATAATATTGTATATACATAATCAAACCTCTATATATAGAAAAAAAGTCATCCGAAGATGACTTACTTTTTTTAATTGGTGGAGCGTATCGGGATCGAACCGATGACCCCCTGCGTGCAAGGCAGGTGCTCTCCCAGCTGAGCTAACACCCCATATATTCAGCAAATGGTGGGCCTGAATGGACTTGAACCAACGACCTCACCCTTATCAGGGGTGCGCTCTAACCACCTGAGCTACAGGCCCATTCGCTGAATGCCTATTTAATATATCATGCGATTTTATATTATGCAAGTCTTTTTTTGATTTTTTTTAAATATTATAATTAATCTAGTTTTAGACATCAGTATTGTCAGTTTAATGATTATAATCTTTTAAAATGGAGGTATCTTATGAGTCAAATAAAATGTCCCAATTGTGGAACTGTATTTCAGGTGGATGAGAGTCACTATCATGAAATCTTACAACAAGTCCGTAATGAAGAATTTGAAAAGGAATTAAAAGAAAGAGAAAAGAATTCAAACCAGGTTCTTCAGTCTAAACTTGAAAAAGAATATGAAGCTAAATTAAGTCAGAAAACTTTAGAAATCAAAGAGCTTCAGGCAAATAAAGAGCAAGAAATCATTTCTTTAAAAGAACAATTAAAGTCTACTGAACAAATTATCAAGAGTGAAACTGAAAAAGCTTATCAAGACCAATTAAACAAGAAAGAGCTTGAAATCAAACAGCTGCAATCGAACTTCAATCAGAAACAAAGTGATAAAGAGCAGGAAGTCATTTCATTAAAAGAAAAGCTAGAAGCAAGTACGCAGTTAACGAAAACTGAAACACAAAAAGAATATCAGGAGCAATTAAATCAAAAAGATTTAGAGATTTCTAAACTCAATGCCAAATTAGAACAGATTCTTTCACAGAATAAAATCCATGAATCTAAAGCTGAACAAGAATATAGATTGCAGCTGCAGGCAAAGGAAAATGAAATTCAAGCCTTAAAGAACAACATTTCAAACAACGAAAAAGTATTAAAGGCAAATCTAGAAAATACATACCAATCAAAGCTAAATGAAAAGAACCTTGAAATCCAGTCTTTAAAGCAAGATATGGATAAGGCTAAGGTTGAAAACGAATTGAATGTAAAGAGTATTAAACAAGATCTACAAAATCAAATCGAGCAGGATAAAATGAAATATCAGCTTCAAGAAAAGAGCTTGCAGGAAAAATACGATACTTTACTACAAACCAAAGATGAGCAAATTGCCTACTATAAAGATTTCAAATTAAAACAGTCTACTAAAATGATTGGTGAATCTTTAGAACAACATTGTGAAATTGAATTCAATAAACTTCGTGCTACTGGTTTTCAAAATGCATACTTTGAAAAAGATAATGATGCTCGTACAGGATCAAAGGGTGACTATATCTATCGTGAGTTAGACGAGAATGGTGTAGAAATCATTTCCATCATGTTTGAAATGAAAAACGAAAATGACAAAACAGCTACAAAACATAAGAATGAAGATTTCTTAAAAGAATTAGATAAAGACCGTAATGAAAAGAATTGTGAATATGCTGTTCTTGTTTCTATGTTAGAGCCAGAAAACGAATTATATAACACGGGTATTGTTGATAAATCGCATCGCTATCCAAAGATGTATGTGATTCGTCCTCAATTCTTTATTCCTATGATCACCATTTTAAGAAATGCTGCATTCAATTCTATGCAGTATAAAAATGAATTGCAGTTGATGCGTAATCAAAATATTGATATTACACATTTTGAAGAAAGCATGAATGATTTTAAACAAAAGTTCTCAAGAAATTATGAATTAGCTTCCAAAAAATTCAATACGGCTATCGAAGAGATTGATAAAACTATTTCACATCTTCAAAAGACAAAAGAAGCCTTACTATCAAGTGAAAGACAATTGCAATTGGCTAATAATAAAGCAGAGGATCTTACAATCAAGCGTTTAACTCGTAACAATCCTACAATGAAGCAGAAGTTTGATGAATTAAAGAAAGATAACAAATAAAGGACATTTCCAAATAGGAGATGTCCTCTTTTTTAAAACATATTCATGAATAATGAAATGATAATCCAAAGAATCGTAAATATTAAATATAAAAGGTTAGGAATTTGCTTAAAGAATCTTACATACCAATTCTCATTTGTCTTCTCTTCTTTAATAAATGCATTCACTTCCTTTGATTTTAGTATTATTGTAATGAGGCCATAAATCACAAGGGCAAGTACTAAAACTGTAATCAAAATATGATTTGAATATGCCGACATTAGAGCTAAAAAGTTATTTCCTGCATGTGCCAATATTGTTACTAATATACTATCTGTTTGTACATACATATAACATAGTACCAGTCCCATAAATAAAGCGGGTATGGCTTGTGTAATATTTAAATGTAAAAGTCCAAATAATAAAGAAGTCACAATAATCGCAAACATTTTATTATATTTCGACAATGTTTGTAGAATCATACCTCTAAATATCAACTCTTCAAATATAGGTGCAAGCACGACAACACTGATAAAAGTAAAAGTGTTATACATTAAACTGCCGTTTAACGAAAAATCTGGACTTGTATTTGGTAATCCAAATTTTGATAATAAAGCACCAATAATACCAATCGCATAATTCAGAAAATACATCATTGAAACAGTATCTATTGTCTCTTTGGGTTTAAATGTAAACTTCAAATCTTTGATATTTTGTTTAAAAGAACTACTCATAAACCATAATATGATGATTCCAGATATAAAAGAAATCAACATTTCAATGCAGGCATTGATTGCAGAATAATCATAATACAAAGAATACATAATTAAAGGCATTGCGACAAAGCTAAACAAAAAAGAGAGTGTCAGCTGCATAATAATATATAGCCATAATGAGCCTCCAACTTTACTTAATTCTTTATCGGGCATAAATTTAGGTGGTTGTTGCATAAAATCCCTACTTTCTTAAATTTATTCTAACACAAAAGAGGCTCTTAGGCCTCTTGTAAAATATGAAGTTTTCTTAATGATTCCTCAATTGAATCTAAATCTTCTTTTGATTGTGCACTCACCGTATGACAATGATATCCACTCGTTAGATCCGTTAAAGGTTTTGCCTGATTCTGTGAAATAGAATCAATGAATTCCTTGACTTGTTTTCTAGAACTAATGTTCATTTTAGCCTCTAACTTTCCATATACATCATGTTTGACAAATACATTTTCAATACAGCCACCACAATCTACGATCGCATTCATTTCTTCTTCCATACGATCATTCAAATGAAAACAAGAAAATACTCTTCGAACTCTTTGATGTGAACATACATATCCTTTGTGTGTCGCATAAATATGAACATTTCTTGCCTTTAATAAGGCAATATCCTGCACAATGACTTGTCTTGATACATTAAACTTTTTGGAAAGTTCACTTCCTGAAACTGGCACTTCGCTTTTTGAAATCGTGTCATAAATGGCTTGAAGTCTAGCTTCTTTTTCCATTTATTTCACCTGCAAGTTTTTTAAAGACAAATCTAAAATAGGTGCTGAATGCGTTAGAGCACCACTTGAAATATAGTCCACACCTAAGGCAGTTAATTTTTCAATATTCTCTTTTGTGACATTTCCAGAACATTCAGTTTCGGCTCTTCCATCGATGATTTCAATTGCTTTTTTCATATTTTCAACACTCATGTTATCTAACATGATAATATCCGCACCTGCTTCAACTGCTTCTTTAACCTGTTCTAAATTTTCTACTTCCACTTCAATTTTACGAACGAAAGAAGCATAATCCTTTGCCATCTTAACTGCATTCGTGATTGAACCAGCTGCTGCGATATGATTATCCTTCAACATAACACCATCTGATAAATTGTATCTATGGTTATTTCCACCACCAACACGAACTGCATATTTTTCAAACACACGCATATTTGGTGTTGTTTTTCTTGTGTCCAACAGCTTTGTCTTTGAACCCTTCAAATAAGATACGACACGATTTGTATAAGTGGCAATTCCACTCATTCTTTGAAGATAATTCAACGCAGTTCTTTCACCTGATAAAAGAACACGAACATCTCCAGACACTTCAGCCAATAATTGTCCGTTTTTAACGGCATCCCCATCTTTTACATAGAATTTCACTTCCATGTTTTCATCTAATAAATAAAAGACTCTTTCAAATACTTCAAGGCCTGCAATGATTCCTTCTTCTTTACAGATCAATTGTACCTGCCCATATTGATAGGAAGGCATGACTGCATTTGTTGAAACATCTTCACTTGTTATATCTTCCTGCAAAGCTTGGATCAATAAGTGATCCACATTTAAACGCATTGTATTCTTATCCACGAGCTTGTCTCTCTCTTTCTATTTCTTCAAGTACCATATCATGATATATTTTTTCTTGATTTGACAACTGATGTGACTTAATCACATTCGTCAAATGATCAAATTCACTAGTTGTTGCCGGTTTATTTTTCAATAAATCTTCAACAGCTCTTTTACCCCACACTAAAGATTCAAGTAAAGAGTTGCTAGCCAAGCGGTTTCTTCCGTGAACTCCGTTGCAACTCGTCTCTCCTACCGCATATAAGTGGGACATAGAAGTACGTGAATCTTTATCTACATGAATTCCACCCATAAAATAGTGCTGGGCTGGCGTAACAGGAATCCATTCTTTTGTACAATCATATCCTTCTTCCAAACACTTTTCATAAATGTGAGGAAAATGATTCTTAATGACTTCTTCACCTAAAACAGTCATATCCATCCAAACATAAGGCATATCATCCTTCTTCATTTGTTCGCGAATCTTTTGTGTCATGATATCGCGTGGCAACACTTCATTCGCAAAACGCTTTCCGTCTTTTCCATAAAGCTTAGCCCCTTCTCCACGAACCGATTCACTAATAAGGAAGGCTCTTCCTTTTTTCTTTGTATATAAAGTTGTTGGGTGAATCTGTACATAATCCACATTTTCTAATTTAATACCATGCTGGATTGCAATCGCAATGGCATCTCCCGTTAAGTGTGGATAGTTAGTTGAATGATCATATAATCCGCCGATTCCACCACACGCAAAGATTGTATAACCAGCTTCAATGCTCATTTCATTATTGTTGGCATCTTTCGCCAAAACACCATAACATACATTGTCCTTTTCAATAATGTCTGTCATGGTGACATATTCCATGATTGTAACATTCTCTAATTTGCGAACCGCATCTAATAAAGTGGATGTGATTTCTTTTCCCGTAATATCTTCATGGAATAAAATACGTGGCTTAGAATGTGCCCCTTCACGCGTGTAATCTAATTCACCATCTTTTGTCGCAAAATTAACACCATATCCAATCAGTTCATTAATAATGTCACGGCTTGAATTGATCATAATTTCAACAGATTCCTTACGATTTTCGTAATGCCCTGCCTTCATAGTATCTTCCATAAAAGAAT
The DNA here is from genome assembly GCF_019052655.1 of Holdemanella porci. Lineage (GTDB taxonomy): Bacteria > Bacillota_I > Bacilli_A > Erysipelotrichales > Erysipelotrichaceae > Holdemanella > Holdemanella hominis. The sequence continues at coordinate 10,027 of NZ_JAHQVB010000014.1, read as the reverse complement.
CAAAATCATTTTTGTCTCTCAATACACAAATTCCACCTTGTGCTAAAAATGAATCACTATTTTCCGCATCAGATTTTGTCAACATTAGGACCTTTTTATCATTTGGAACATGTAAAGCTGCAAACAACCCACTTGCACCTGTTCCAACAATAACTATATCTGCCTCTAACTTTTCCATATTATTTTGCCAACTCCAACATTCTATCTAATGACTTTTCGGCCATAGCCTTCACTTCTTCATCTACAAACACTTCATTTGTCTCATTCAACAAACAATCATAAACTTTTTCCAAAGATACTTTTTTCATATTCATACAGATCAATTTATCGGATAATGGATAGAAAGTTTTATCTGGTGATTTCAACTGCATTTCATGAAGTACATCAAGTTCAGTGCCAATCACAAATTCTTTACTTGGATTGTCCACTGTATATTGAATCAATTCTGAAGTGCTTCCCGCAAAATCAGTTGCCTCAACAACTTCATTAACACACTCAGGATGAACAATGATTGGAACATTTGGATGTTCTTCACGTGCTTTTTCAACATCTTTTAATGTCACACGCTTATGTGTAATACAATATCCATCATTTAAGATAATATTCTTTTCAGGTACTTGTTTCTTCACATAAGCACCTAAGTTTCCGTCTGGAATAAAGAAAATATTTTTATTTGGAAGTGAACGAACAATCTTCACTGCGTTTGAACTTGTTACACAAATATCAGCCATTGTTTTTAGTTCAGCTGTTGAGTTGATATAACATACAATCGCTAAATCTTCATATTCTTCTTTAATCTTCTTAATAACAGCCTTACTTGCCATGTGTGCCATTGGACAATCTGCATTTAAATCTGGCATCAATACTTTCTTGTCTGGATTTAACATTTTGGCACTTTCACCCATAAATTTAACACCCGCAAATACAATAATATCTGCATCTGTATTTTTTGCTTTCTTTGCCAAAGCATATGAATCTCCGACAAAATCCGCTACATCTTGTACAGCTCCATCTACATAATAATGCGCTAAAATAATCGCATTTTTTTCCTTTTTTAATTTCAATACATCTTCTTTTAAAGACATGGAATTTTCCTCCCTTAAAAAATTTTACCGTTTTGAATTATACACCCAGGCTTTACATCTGACAAGACAGTTGTAAAGCCAATATTATATAAGTTATATATCACAATGAAATAAGCACGAAAAAAGCGATGAATCAAAAATCATCGCCTTAGTTTTTTGTCTGTAAAATGCTTGGTGCAATATAAGTACGAGTTTTGTACTCTGCATCTAAATCATACAAACCCTTGGCATCGTGTCCAAACAATTCAAATCGAGAAATTAAATCCGAAGCATTCTTTTCTTCTTCTCCTTGTTCTTTGACAAACCAATCCAAGAACTGCATAGTTCTAAAATCTTTTACTTCATAAGCTGCTGCGTAACAAGTATGAATCAATTCAGTTACGTATTGTTCATGTTTTAAGCCTGCTTTTAACGGATCACTTAGTTCATTTAAAGGAATATTAGGCTTATTAATAGCTTCCAAAACAACACTATGATCATTGTCTTGAAGATATTGCATCATCAATTGAGCATGTGCAATCTCTTCTTGTACTTGTACATGATACCAATTTGCGAAACCCTCTAAACTTTTATCATGATAATAATTTTCGAAATCCAAATACAAATAAGCAGAATATAATTCTTTATTAACTTGATTATTCAACAAGTCCGCTACTTTCTTACTCAACATAGCACATTCCTTCTTTCTGGCTACATCATACTCCTAGCGACAAGAAAAGCGTAGTGATATGCTCTCACAACGCTTCATTTACACATTTCATTAAACTATCAACATCCTTATCGTTTGGATGTTTTAAAGCTTCATCAAAATTCTTCAACATTTCAGAATTCGATTCAAACTTTGCACGAATTGCCAAAGGCATCTTACCTTGACACATCCATGTTCCTTTAACGCAGTTGGATGCATCTAAATGATTTTGAACATTTTTTAAAATCATCTCAAAATATTCTTTAGATTTACCAAAACCAGCCGTTCCAAACAAGAAAACATTTTGATTACGTAGTGTAGAAAGATATTGTTTCATTTGATCATCACAATCTCCCTTATCACACCAGAATCCAATGCACAACAAATCTACAGGTTCTAAATTTTGTGTATTTTCTACAGGTACACAATATTTTGACTCCATAAAATTCAAGCTGTTTGCCAAAGATTGTGTATTCCCTGTTTTTGAACTATATACAATTCCTATCATAAAATATACCCTTTCATAAGTAGCGATTACGCCATGCATAATACTCTTCATCTTTTTCCATATCAATACCATGGTCATTTTCATAAACTTCAAACGTATTCTGATGAAATAGTGAAATAAAATCATTTCTTGAAATCTTTGAATGCCATTGACTATGCCATATATATACTTTATCTTTTTCCATTTTAATCAACGCACGATTTTCTAAACATATTAGTGCATGACTATCTTTTAATTTTTCAAATGCCTCTATTATTTCCATAGAATTATTTTAGCACAACTTTCAAGGATAAGAAAAGGTAGCCGAAGCTACCATGAGATATTATTATTCGTAATGATCTTTTAATTCTTGGAAATAAGCCTGTGGATGATTACATACTGGACATACTAATGGGGCTGTTTCGCCATAGTGAATGTGTCCACAATTCAAACAAATCCAAACAGTTGAAGTTGCCTTTTTAAACATTGCATCTTTTTCAACATCTTTCAACATAGCTTTATAACGAGCTTCGTGATGTTTTTCAATAGCCCCTACGCCTTCGAACAAGGCAGCAATATCATCAAAGCCTTCTTCACGAGCTTCTTTAGCCATTGTTGCGTACATATCTGTCCACTCATAGTTTTCACCTGCAGCCGCATCTTTTAGATTTTCTGTTGTTGTAGGAACTTTTCCACCATGCAAAGCCTTAAACCACAATTTTGCGTGTTCTTTTTCATTATTTGATGTTTCAGTGAAAATGTTCTGAATCTTTACATAACCATCTTTTTTAGCTTGTGAAGCATAATATTGATACTTAACACATGCCTGAGATTCCCCTGCAAAAGCAGTCATTAAATTCTTTTCTGTTTTAGATCCTTTTAATTCCATAATAAAGACCTCCTATCTGTCTTTATTTTAAATCAACTCAACATATTTTTCCATTAAAACGCATAAGAAAAAGACAAATCCTAAGACTTGTCTTTTCTAATCATTATTTGACCATGATGGTGTATCATTGCCTCTTCGTACTAAAATAGCTTTTTGGAATTCGGTTTGATTCAAGAACTCTAAAATACGCATCGTTTCTTCTTCTGTACATCCTATCAATAATTTGACGATACAATCCTTCTTAAGAATGTCAGCTGTAATCGCAATCGCATCTACATTATTTGTTGCGATAGAACCTTTGAAAACATCAATAGGTTTTTGATCTGAACCAAATGTATCTGAAAGAAAACCGTAATCTACAGGATAGACTAAATTTGTAAATTTATAGTGAGTACTTCCTTTTGGTCGGTCAATCGTACAACTGCTAGACAACAATAGTGTATCAAGCTTTTGCCAAAAGTATGCGTTATTTTCTAATTGCTGCATAATAACCTCCTGTCTTGTAATAGTCTATAGATTATTATAGCATTTACAAAATTATTTACAATACAAGAAAAGTTTTTTCAATATTCTTGGAAGAAAGATTTGATTGTTTCATGGTTTTTAGTACAATTTAGTGCAAGCATCAATAAAATCCTTGCCTTCTGCGCTGAAAATTTATAGGCCGGAATAGTGACTCTTTTAGAATCAAAAAATTCTGAATCAAAGACAGCTCCCTCTAATACGCGACTTGCACGTACGACTGTACATTCTCCTGTATAATTTTCTAAAACTTCTTTAATTTTTGTTGGATAATTCCCTGAACCTGTTCCTGCTAGAACTAGGCCATCATACGTACCTAACATAAATTTTAACAATTCAGGATCCGAATCTGTGTGCACATAAAAAATTTCTACTTTAGGCAAGTCATCAAATTCCATTTTTGAAAAAATGGTTTGGAATGTATGTTTTTTAAATGGTGCATTCAGTAAATACACATGATCATCACGCATATATCCTAGAGAGCCAAATTCACCCATTTTAAATGCATCGGTTTTATAGCTATTTGTTTTCTGTAAATCTCTACCTGAATAGATTGTATCAGAAATCACAGCTAAAACACCGGCTTGCCAAGCTTCCATATGACATGCTAAAGCTACTGCTTGATATAAATTCATAGGTCCATCTGCACTTGTTGCAGTTGCAGGTCGCATCGACCCTGTTAGGACAACAGGTTTATGACATGCCAAAGTAAGATTTAAAAAGAAGGCTGTTTCTTCTAATGTATCTGTACCGTGTGTAATAACAATTCCATCCACATAGCGATCTTTTTCTAATTCATGACAAATTTTTCTTAATTCAATCCATTTATCTAAACCCATATCATTAGAATCTACATTGTATAATTGAATCGTATTTAGATTTGCCAAATCACGAATTTGTGGAATACTTTTAACAATTTCTTCCACATCAAAAGTGCCCGCCTCATAATTCGCACTTTTGCCTAAACTTCCTCGACCAGCAATTGTTCCGCCTGTCGCAATGATTGTAATATTCTTCTTATTCATATGTTTCTAAAAACTCCCAGAACTCTTGTGTATCTGCCAAATCAAAATCAACGGTAGAATCAACATCCCATAAACTGACTGAATGATCATCTTCACTATAACCAATACCTGCATGTGTGGCCTTGCCATTTTCAATCACATATAATGTTGGTGTATAAAGGAAATATGGAGCCATATCCAAAAGAATCTTTCCATCTTCTGTCGAGCTTTGTAGCTGCTTAGAATCCTGGCTAATTTTACTAAAGCCATAGTTTGTTGAATCAATCTTATATAAAACAAGATTTGGATGTTCATCCTTTGTTTGTTTGATATATTCTTGTAAAGATTCACAATAAGGACAATTTTCTCTTTCAATAATTAACACAAAAGAGTCTTTATGATCTAATTTTTTCTGTAATTTTGTTGCCGTAATTTTTTTAATTTCGAAAGGTTCTTTTGAAGAACATCCAACAAGCCCAATGCACAGAACAAAAGCACAAAATATAGTTAATAGTTTTTTCATCGAACAACCTACTTTCTAATACCATCCATAAATTTAGTCAAACTAAAAGCCAATGCCTCTAGTTTTTCACTTCCTGTCTGTAAGGCCATCTGAAAAGACATGGCACGATCAGCACTCGAAAAAATTCCAATCATACCTTGCTCATAAAGTGATTGATAACCTAAGCCTAAAGCCCCACTCAAACAAACACATGGCACATTATAGGATCTTGCCAATTGGGCAATTCCTAGTGGCAATTTACCATACAATGTCTGCGCATCCGTCTGACCTTCTCCAGTAATGACTAAATCAGCATCTTGAAGATGATTTTTTAAGCCAGAATATTCTATAACTAAATCGATACCCGAAGTTCTTTTTGCCTTCATAACACCCAACAATACACATCCAATGCCTCCAGCCGCTCCTGAACCTTCAAATTCATTCACATTCACATGGAATGTCTGTTTCAATTTCGTACAATAATGAGCCATTCCTTTTTCGACTTCTGCCATTTGATTTAAATAAATTCCTTTTTGTTTCCCAAAAATATAAGTAGCCCCATTCTTCCCCAATAAATAATTCTTTACATCACAAGCACAAACGATTTCTACATCTTTTGGTAATCTTGCATAACGCTTATCAATAAAAGCTATTTGACTAAGAGCATATACGCTTGGTACAAGCAATTCTCTTTTTGAATTATAAAAGCGAACCCCAAATTCATTTAAAATTCCCATACCACCATCATTTGTTGCACTGCCACCTAAGCCAATAATAATTTTTTTACATCCTCTAGAAAGTGCGTCTTTCATCATGATACCCACACCTTTACTTGATGCGATCATTGGATTTCTTTTTTCTTTAGGTGTCATATTCAGTCCGATGCAGCTAGCCACATCCATTATGGCAAGTTGACCATCTTGAGAAATACAGTATGTCGTAAATACATTTTTACCATAGGCATCCACAGTTAATACGTCTATTGTCTTTCCTTGAATGATATCGCAAAACACCATAGCCGTTCCTTCTCCGCCATCGGCCATAGGAAAAGTTAAAACTTCATGTTTATTATTTGCCTTTAATATTCCTTTTTTTATACTTTCTTCGACTTCTTTTGAAGACATACAACCTTTAAAAGAGTCACACGCAACAATTATTTTCATGCGTACATTTTACCATATGCCACAAAAAATAAACACTTTTTTAATTTTTCAGTTTCATAAGTTTAAATATCCATAGTTAATACTTTATTGTTGCTTGAAAAGCAAGATGTCATATGGGATAATATTTTAGTGAAAATCTATACGTGATTTTATTCACAAAGGAGAATCAATAATCATGGAAAAAAAACATGTCGTTATAGGGGTGTCTGGAGGTATTGCAGCCTACAAAGCTTGCGATCTTGTCAGCAAATTATCCAAAAAAGATTATGAAATCAAAGTTGTCATGACAAAACATGCTCAAGAATTTGTCAAACCAATCAACTTTGAATCTTTGAGTAAACATAAATGTGAAGTTTCTTTGTTTGACGAAACAAATGAAGATCCAATTGCCCACATTACTTTAGCTAAATGGGCTGATATCATGGTGCTAGTTCCGGCTACAGCCAATATCATTGCCAAAGTTGTTCATGGTATTGCGGATGATATTGTTTCAACAACATTCTTGGCTTGTCATACTAAAAAATTAATTTGTCCGGCAATGAATGTTCATATGTATGAGAATGAGGTCACCCAAAGAAATATTAAACTTGCCAAAGAACTTGGCTATAAATTTGTAGAACCCGTTGTTGGTCATTTGGCATGTAATGATACTGGAAAAGGTAAGCTTGCTGATGTGCAAGATATTGTGTCTGCCATTGATCATGAGTTTGAATTGGAACAAACATTAAAAGGGAAAAACGTTTTAGTTTCTGCAGGTCCTACGCAGGAAGCTTTAGATCCTGTTCGTTTTTTAAGCAATCATTCAAGTGGTAAACAAGGGTATGCGATTGCCAAAGCCGCAAAAGCTCTAGGTGCCAATGTAACTTTAGTTGCAGGTCCTACTGCTTTAGAAGATCTTAATGATGTTAATATGGTACACGTAACAAGTGCGCAAGATATGTTTGATGCGATCACATCGAGACTCGATGTTCAAAACTATATCATCATGGCGGCAGCGGTTGCGGATTACAGACCTGAAATAGTCGCAGATCAAAAAATCAAAAAGTCAGATGAAGAGGTTACTTTTCATTTTGTGAAAAACCCAGATATCTTAGCTTACATTGGACAACATAAAAAAGAGAATCAAGTCATTTGCGGTTTTGCGATGGAAACTCAGAATTTAGAGGAAAATGCGCGAAAAAAACTAGAGTCCAAAAATTGTGATATGTTGATTGCGAATAACTTATTCACAAGTGGTGCTGGTTTTCAGACAGATACAAATGTTGTGACTTTATTAAGAAAGAATGATACGCAACATTTGCCTAAGTGTTCAAAAGAAGAATTGGGATATAAAATTCTAGAAACGATGAAAGAGATTGAGATGGAGAAATAATATGCTTGTAACAGTAGATATTGGAAATACAAATATTACGATTGGCATTTTTGATAAAGAGGATTTAATTGGTACATATCGATTAACGACAAAAGTAAGAAGAACGAGTGATGAATATGGTTTTATGTTAAAAAATTTTTTGGATCGTTCTAATGTACATGAAAAACAAATTGATGCCGTTATTGTTTCAAGTGTTGTTCCTAAAGTGATGCATTCCTTCACAAATGGAATCAAAAAATTTGTTGGTATCGAACCACTTATTGTTGGTCCTGGTATTAAGAGTGGTATCAGTGTTCAATTAGAAAACCCTAGAAATGTTGGCGCAGACCGTATTGCCGATTGTGCTGGTGCATTCAGTGAATATGGAGGACCTATTCTAGTGGCCGATTTTGGAACAGCTACAACTTATGACTATGTAGATGAAAATGGTTGTTTTAAAGCTGGTGCCATTGGTGTTGGTATTGAAACAGGAGCAAATGCATTATGGGGACAAACGGCACAACTTCCTGAAATTGAGATCAAACGTCCAAAAACTATCTTGGCAAGAAATACACAAACAGAAATGCAAGCTGGTGTATTTTATCAATTTTTGGGCGGAGTTGAATATACAATTGCTCAATTCAAAAAAGAAGTTGGTAAAGACATGAAAGTCATTGCAACTGGTGGTTTAGGAAGAATTGTTTGTAACTACACAAAATCCATTGATGTATATGATCCAAACCTAATTTTCAAAGGATTAAAAGTTATATATGAAAAGAACAAAGACTAATAAGCTCTTTGTTCTTTTTTTAACCATTTTTTATATGTATGTTCAATTAAAAATGCACCTAATGGAGCTGTAATCAAGATGGATAAAACAGCTACGGTCAATACAATTTGTCCACATTCTAGTCCTGCAGTCAAAGGAACTGAGCCAATTGCTGCTTGAACAGTAGCCTTAGGGCAATATGCGATCATGCAAAATAAGCGTTCTGATTTTGTCAAAGATGTTTTTAACAAACAAATAAATACTCCAAGCATTCTAAATAAAAGCACGCCAAATATCAACAGAATAGCCATAACGCCTGCTTTTAATGCATAAAAAATATTTACACAAGCTCCAACTAACACAAATAATAAGACTTCAGCACCTACCCATAACTTATTAAATTTAACGGATAGTCGTTTGGATGCAACTGAATGATTTCTTTGAAGGAAAATTCCCATAAACATAATCGCAATTAATCCTGAAAATGGAATTGGTAAAGCATCCTCAAATGTCACTAGAATAAATGCCACACTTAGTAGAACTAAAATCTTTATAGTATCTCGCATATGATTTTTCTTAAAGAAGATTGCAAAACCTTTTCCTAATAATGCTCCACATATAATACCAGTTAGAATGGATAGTGGAATATTCACAAAGCTTAATATATTCACGCTTTCTCCTTGGGCTAAACTAAGAAATGCCGTAAACATCACAATCACAAATACATCATCTACACTTGCTCCAGCTAAAATCAATTGTGGAATACTTTCTTTCGTTCCATATCCTTCATCCATAAGTTGTAACATTTTTGGAACAATAACTGCAGGACTTACGGCTGCAACAACGCTTCCCATAATAGCAGCATCTAATAAAGAAATTCCTAATAATTTTGGCGCCAACAAAATCATTCCAACCATCTCAAAACAAGCTGGCACAAAACACATCAATATGGCTGGTCTTCCTACCCTTTTTAAATCACTTAAATCAAGATTCAATCCGGCTCGCATTAATATAATAATTAGAGCAATCTTTCTTAATTCACTGGATATGTTCAACAATGAAGAATCAATCAAGCCAAGACAATAAGGTCCTAAAAGAATTCCTGTAAATATCATTCCTAATAGCCCAGGTAATCTCATCTTTTTACATAACCAAGATAAAAACATTCCTGCAAGAAAAATATAAGATAGACTGATCAGCATTTTATCTCTCCTTTCAAAACGCAGAAAAGCTGATGGTTTCCGCGTTAAAAACACAGAAGTCATCAGCTTATAAAAGCGGTTTTAGTTTACAACTAAGGGAGAACTTCATTCCCAATGAGATTATACTACGACATCTAAGCTTTCATCAATAACTTTTTAATCGATTCTTCGCTCACTGAGAAAATGGATGCGATAACTTTAACACTAAAACCTTTGTCTAGCATGATTTGATATACTTCAAATTGATTTAGTTCAATACCTTGTTCAGTGCCTTGCTTGATACCATATGGATTCCTCTGTTTGTTGATTATTCAAACATTTCATAGAATGCTCTGCACACTTTTACATCTCCTTTCTCGCTTTTC
>NZ_JAHQVB010000139.1 GCF_019052655.1 Holdemanella porci | reverse complement strand
TTGTGTTAGGTTCAGGACCAATTCGTATTGGACAAGGTGTTGAGTTTGACTATGCGACAGTACATTGTGTACAGACTTTGCGTGAAGAAGGATATGAAGCCATCGTCATCAATAACAACCCAGAAACTGTATCAACCGACTTCTCAATTAGTGACAAATTGTATTTTGAACCACTAACTACAGAAGATGTAATGCACGTTATTGATTTAGAAAAACCATTGGGTGTTATTGTTCAATTTGGTGGACAAACCGCTATCAACTTAGCAGATTCATTGGTAGAACATGGTGTTAAGATTCTAGGTACTTCACTACACTCTATTGATTTAGCGGAAGACCGTCATGAATTTGAAGCGATGTTACATAAATTGAATATTCCTCAACCACAAGGTGAAACTGCAGTAACAGTTGAAGAATCACTCGTTATCGCCAATAAGATTGGTTATCCAGTACTTGTTCGTCCAAGTTACGTATTGGGTGGTCGTGCTATGGAAATCGTACATAATGATGATGAATTAAGAGTATATATGGCAACAGCCGTAAAGGAAATCAGTCATGATGCTCCAATCTTAGTTGATAAATATATTGTTGGTAAAGAACTAGAAATCGATGCGATTGCGGATGGAAAGAACGTATATATTCCAGGTGTCATGGAACATATCGAACGTGCCGGTGTTCACTCTGGTGACTCAATTAGTGTATATCCAACTCAGACAATTTCTCAACAAGTGAAAGATACAATTATTGATTATGGAACAAGAATTGGTAAAGGCTTTGAATTTGTTGGTTTATACAACATCCAGTTCATTGTAGATAAAGAAAGTAACGTATATGTATTAGAGGTAAATCCACGTTCCTCTCGTACCGTACCATTCTTATCTAAGATTACAGGTGTTCCTATGTCTCAAATTGCGACTAAGTGTGTATTAGGTGAAAGTATTGAAGATCAAGACTTAATACCAGGATATCATCCTGAAGATAAAGAAAGAGTCTTTGTCAAAGCACCAGTATTCTCATTTGCGAAATTACGTAGTGTAGATACAGTGTTAGGACCTGAAATGAAATCTACAGGTGAGGCTTTGGGTAGTGATGTAAACTTAGAAAAAGCATT
>NZ_JAHQVB010000138.1 GCF_019052655.1 Holdemanella porci | reverse complement strand
GACAATAGTTGGGCTTGCCCCTGCGAAGATAGCTAGCTGCCGGGTCCTTTTTTTTGCCTTTTTTATAATTTGGCCTATAATATACTAGAAAGAAAAGAGGATATTATGAAGAACTTAGGCTTTTACAATGGAAAAATAGATGAATTAGAAAATATGCAAGTTCCAATGTTGGATCGTGCTTGTTATTTTGGAGATGGTGTATACGATGCATCTTATGCAAATAATCATACAATTTTTGCACTTCAAGATCATTTAAATCGTTTTTACAATAGTGCAAAACTTTTAAATATTAACATTCCATATAAAAAAGAGGAATTACAAGATTTATTAATTGAATTAGTAAATAAAGTAGATTCACCAACACAGTTTGTATATTGGCAGGTTTCAAGAGGAACAGGTATTAGAAATCATATTTATCCTGAAGACATGAAAGGTAATTTATGGGTTATGATTACGCCAAAGCCTTTGGCAGACCCAAATAAAGAGATGTCTGTTGTTACCATGGAAGATACACGATTCTTTCATAATAACATTAAGACGATTAATTTAATTCCTGCAGTAATGTATTCAACAGAAGCACATAATCATGGTTTTGATGAGTGTATTTTACATAGAGGACCAGATCGTGTTACAGAATGTGCTCATAGCAATGTATCTATCTTAAAGGATGGCTGCTTTATAACTGCACCTTGTGATGAATATATTTTGCCTGGTATTGCCCGTAAACACTTGTTAGAAGCTTGTACGGCTTTAAATATTCCGTATGAAGAAAAAGTTTATTCTTTGCAAGAGTTATTTGATGCGGATGAAATAATTGTATCTAGTAGTACACACATTTGTCGTCGAGTAAAAATGGTAGATGGTAAACTATTTGTTGGGAAGGATTCATCAACATTTAAAAAGTTACAGGATTATGTATTTAATGAATTTTATGAGTATACAAACGCAAAACGTATTGATTAATTAAGCTGGCAGAATGCCAGTTTTCTTTTAAAACTAAGATGAAAGCGTATACAGTAAAAAATATGAAAAAAATTAAAAAACATTTGACGAAGTGAAAAGTATTTGGTAATATAGATGAGCACTGCTGAGGTGCAGATGATCTTTGAAAACTGAACAGGAAA
>NZ_JAHQVB010000137.1 GCF_019052655.1 Holdemanella porci | reverse complement strand
TACAGGTAGCTGGTTTAGAAATTACAATGATCAATGATGTAACACCAATTCCACATAACGGATGTCGTCCACCAAAACGACCTCGTGGATAGTTAAAGGAGGATAACGATGCAGGAATTTGAAAGAGCTTCACTTCATAAAGATTTTGTGAATGAAGAAAACAATACTGGATCTTATATCTTTGAACCTCTTGAAAGAGGTTTTGGAATTACGATTGGAAATACCATTTGCCGTACATTATTAACAAGTGTATCTGGCACACGCATTGTTGGATTTAAAGTATCTGGATTTGATGGAAAAGTAACAATGATCGAAGGTATTTTAGAAGATATTTATCGTATTTCATTAAATTTAAAAGCTGTACAATTATACAATGATGGAGAAGGATTCCAAACATTGCATATTTCAAAGAAGGGTCCTGCAACAATTCAGGCGGCTGACATTATTTGTCCGGAAGCTGTTGAAGTTGTAGATCCTGAACAAGTGATTTGTACTTTAGAAAAAGGTGCAAGCTTGGAAATGGAGATTTATGCTGTAACTGGAACTGGATATAAGAGTTCAATTGAAAACAAAGTGTCATACGACTTTGGTGAAGATGTCGTAGTATTAGATGCAACTTTCACTCCAATCCGTAAAGCAGATTATTTAGCAGAACCTGCTCGTGTTGGGTTGGATAAAAAATATGATAAAGTACATATCAATGTAGAAACAGATGGTACAATTACACCTTTACAAGCTATCACAATGGCTGCAAAGATTTGTATGGAAAACTTAGATGAAGTTTTAACTGTTTCAGATTTAGAATTAGAAGAAAGTTTCATGGTTCAAAAACCTCAAGTTGAGGATGTTAAGAAAGTAAATACAATGATGATTGAAGATTTGGATTTATCTGTTCGTTCTTACAATTGTTTAAAACGTGCAGGAATTCAAACTGTTGATGAACTTACACAAAAAACAGAAGATGAAATGATGCATGTTAAGAATTTGGGTAAGAAATCACTCAAAGAAGTGAAGGACAAAATGTACCAATTGGGATTGTTCTTCAAATCGTATGAATAAGAGGAGTAAGAATCATGTGGAATCGTAAATTGGGACGTAAAGCCGATCATCGTAAAGCATTGTTGCGT
>NZ_JAHQVB010000196.1 GCF_019052655.1 Holdemanella porci | reverse complement strand
ACAAGAAATATGAGGATCCAATATTAAACAAATCATATCAGGAAATGGCAGACTAATATGATACAACTATTATTCTAACAAGAGTGCGTAAGCATCACACGGTTAATTTAATTTTACCGTGTTTTTTAGTGGACTTGTATTACGTATTAAGATTAAAAAAAGATGGACTTCTGTAGTGTATTGCATGGCTTCAGATAGTGGAATACTCAAAAGCAGAAAGTCGACAGTGATAGTTTCTCAAATCCCAGTAAAATAATGGTACGATTTATTTAAGTGAATATAACGGATGGGCAAGCCCATCCAATACGGAGAAATAAGTCCAGTTGATG
>NZ_JAHQVB010000136.1 GCF_019052655.1 Holdemanella porci | reverse complement strand
TACAGGTAGCTGGTTTAGAAATTACAATGATCAATGATGTAACACCAATTCCACACAACGGATGTCGTCCACCAAAACGACCTCGTGGATAGTCACCATACTAAGGAGGTGTCCAAATGAGCACAAAGTATAAAATTTCGACTATCGAAGAAACAACAAAAGTAGGTAAATTCTTATTAGAACCATTAGAATATCGTTATGGTACACCATTAGGTAATGCACTTCGCCGTGTATTATTATCTTCAATTCCTGGAGGTGCGATCTTCAGTATTCGTATTGACGGCGTATACCACGAATTTACAGGTATTAAAGGGGTAAAAGAAGACGTTGCTTCAATTATTTTAAATTTGAAACAATTGATTTTAGATATTGATATTCATGACAATGAAGTTTATACACTTCGTATTGACCAGGAAGGACCAAAAACAGTCTTAGCAGGTGATATCGAATGTCCAACAGGAGTTACTGTGTTAAACAAAGATTTACCAATTTGTACTTTGTCTGAAGGAGGTTCTATGCACATGGAACTTCAGGCTCGTTTAGGCCGTGGATTCGTACGTTCTGATGTAAATAAAAGAATGTACCAAAATGAAGGACAACCTCTTGGTATTATTTATACAGATTCTCTATATTCACCAGTTAAAAATGTTAGCTATGTAGCTACACCAATTAAAGGCGAAGATGGAAGTATGTATGATTCATTAGAGTTAGAAATTACTACAGATGAAACAATTAAACCGAGTGAAGCATTAGCTGTAGCAGGTAAAATCTTACGTGATCACTTATCAATTTTGGCATCAGTTGATGAAGCTAGTCTTGAAGTGAAAGAAAAAGAAGTTGAAGTTTCAGAAGAACCTGTAGCACATACTACTCATAAAATGATTGAAGACTTAGAACTATCAGTTCGTTCTTATAACTGTTTAAAACGTGCTGGTATTGCGACTGTTGATGAATTAACTCAAAAAACAGAAGAGGAAATGATTCACGTTCGTAATTTAGGAAAGAAATCATTACAAGAAGTTAAAGACAAAATTAAAGAATTAGGATTGTCTTTTAAGCAGAATAACGGATAGGAGGAAATACCATGTGGAATCGTAAATTGGGACGTAAAGCCGATCATCGTAAAGCATTGTTGCGT
>NZ_JAHQVB010000135.1 GCF_019052655.1 Holdemanella porci | reverse complement strand
TTATACAATTCTATATTAACCAGAATACTTTTCTTCCTGGTTTCATAATACGAAAAGAACGGCATATGGTATTGCATAGAGTTTGTTGCAAATGACAAATCAATTGTAGTTATGGCAGATGGATATCCATATGCCAAGTTTGCAGCAATAAGACTTAAAAATTGACTAAAATTATTTCGCTTTGATATAATAAAAAAGAAATTTACACATTTAGGAGGAAAGGCATGTATATAGATCTATTTGCAGGATGTGGAGGGCTTTCATTAGGACTTCAAAAAGCTGGTTGGACTGGCTTGTTTGCTGTGGAAAAAAATGAAGATGCCTTTTCAACGTTAAAACAAAATTTGATTATAAATAGAGAACATTTCCAGTGGCCTGATTGGTTGCCGCAAACAAATTTAGATATTAACGAATTATTAAAGGATTATGAGAAAGAATTAATGGGATTAAGAGGACATGTTCAATTATTAGTTGGAGGTCCGCCATGTCAAGGATTTTCTATGGCAGGTAAAAGAACTGGCAATGATGTTAGAAATCGTCTATATAATTCTTATATTAAATTTGTGGAAACGGTTGAACCAGAAATGTTGTTTTTTGAAAATGTGCATGGATTTACAGTAGGATTTAATAGGAAATATAAAGGCAAAATCACAAAAGGGGAACCATATTCTCAGAAATTGATTAAGCAGTTAAAAAAACTGGGATATGATGTAGAACATGATGTTATTTTAATGTCTGATTATGGTGTACCACAAAAGCGTAGACGTTTTATATTATTTGCAACTAAGAATGGAAAAGCTAAAACTTTTTTTGATAAACTTTATCAAGAAAAAGACGATTTTTTGCTAAGAAAAGGAATACATATTCCTGTTACAGTAAGTGAGGCAATTGGGGATTTGGAAAGACGATACGGAGAGGTGCAGAGTGTTGATTCTCCTAGATTTATGAATGGGTTATATGGAGAGGTCTCATCAGCTTATCAAGCATTGATGCGAAGTGAAATTGATGCGGCTGCAGTTCCTGATAGCCATCGATTTGCAAAACCTAGACAGGATACAATAGAATTGTTTGAACGTCTAATGGAAGTATCTGATGACTCAATTAGGATAACTCCTAAAATGGGATTGGTGGATGGTTTGAAGAAAAGAGGAGTAACACTGGTACTACGTCAAGAAAAAGGACTCATAAAATAGATAAATTTTAAATTCTAATG
>NZ_JAHQVB010000134.1 GCF_019052655.1 Holdemanella porci | reverse complement strand
GGCACTTCATGCTTATTGGAACGATATACCCACATATAGGATGTGGATGTACTTGGCTTTCCTTCTTCATTCAATACCTGAGTTGTAGTTTCATCTGCATGTATAAGCTTCATCCTTAAAAGATCCTCTTTCATCAGATTGTAGAATGGTTCCAGATATTTCATGCTTCCAATCACCCAGTTTGACATGTTTTGTCTTGGTATGATTGTGTGATCTCTTTGAAATATCTTTTCTATTGTATACAATGGAAGACCATTATTGTATTTCATATCGATTATGTATGCCAAAAGTTCTGGTGAACATATACTTCTGTCAAATAAAAAATGATGTGTTACTGTATGATATGTTGATTTTCCTTCTTCACTATAGATTTGGCAGTTTTCACATTCTAATACAGGTATATGTGTAACACGTACAAAAAGACGAGCTGGTTCATATACCAATTCTTCTTTTGTCTGATGTTTCTTTATATGCATTTTTGAACCACATTTTTCACAGATATCTTCACCTTCTGGTACAGACAGATATTCATCTACTTTTGGCAGGTGATCATAAGACAAATGTTGTTCCTTAGGACGGCGAACTCTTGTGTGTTCACCAACTGTTATTACTTCTTCAATTTCTGAATCTTCTACTTTTAATGCCTCTTCTTCTATATCATCAAATAAAGTTGGCATATCCAGTGCAATCTGATTCTTCTGTGACTGGTATTTAGCAGCTACCACCTGTTTGTATTTTTCTTTTTCAATAGCCAGTTCCAACTGTAATTCTTTAATGTTTACAGTCAGTTCTTCATTTTTCTTCTTATAGTCCTGGATTTGTTTTTCCTGTTCTGAAATATGATCCATCATCATTTTTCTAAACTGGATAAATTCATTTTTAAGTTCGTCAAACGACATGGAATCAATATCTTTTACAGTCATACAGGCCTCATTTATACCTGTTTATTATATCATAAAATGCAGTCATTTTCACTTTAAATAAAGCGCTTTTCAAATGACTGCATCTATTTTGTGATGAGCATGTTTCTGCTCGATTTCAAGGCCATCCAGTAACCATGACAACTGCCTTTTGTCAATCAGCATACTCACTTCTTCTTTTGATTTGGGCCATCGAAAGCGATCCTTACCAATCAGTTTCTTTGTATGAAGCCAGAATCCATTTCCATCCCATTCTAAAACTTTGATTGTTGTCTTTGTTCGGTTGCAGAAGATAA
>NZ_JAHQVB010000133.1 GCF_019052655.1 Holdemanella porci | reverse complement strand
ATTTCTTCGATATGTTTCCATAAATCATTTTCTGCATTTTCTAAATTAGAATGCTTATTAAAATACACGTAATCACTCTTTAAATAGTACGCAGTCCTTAATTCATCAGATATTCCAAGAATAAGGTCCAGAATTTGTGGGTAGTTGATATACCTGTGTAGTTTCTTGTTCCATTTTGATTCGTTTTCACGAACTTCATCTTTGAACAGGGTCCAATTGAATTTTTTCAAAAGGTAATATTCAACAGACTTTTTTGGGAACTTGTTCATTACGCGTTTTCGAACTTTATCTAAGGCTTCATTATAGTTTTTGATCACATGAAACGGATCCGCACATACTTTAGCTTTTGGAAGACGTAGTTTTACAACAGATCTGTAAGTTTCATAAAGATCCATAGATACATATTCTACATTTTCTCTTTCTGATTTAGGTATCTTTTCAAAATAGTTTAACAAGGTGGTTTTGCGCCTGTTTATAATGACATCGATTAGATTGCTAGTTTCAAAATCTAAAAGAAGACAAGAGTATTTATTCTTTCTAGATGTTTTTGAATAGATCTCATCTATACAAATGACTCTGGGAAGTGTCTGACGAGGTATGTTCACATAATCATCAAATATAGCTTCAGCTTGTGTACTTGATATATTGTTGTGCTTCGCAGCTGAAGAAAATGTTGAATTGTATTCTTTCAGCTCATTAAGTACGTTTATAATAGTGAGTTTACTTATTGAATGTTCGGTAGCCACAAAAGGATTTGGTTCATAAAAAGTCCTTCCACAGTCTTTACATACAAATCTTCTAGCATGATAGAGAAGCACACAATTACGCTGATTATATGCAGAATGTTTGATTTTTCGAACTTTATATTCTTTTATGTTGCATGAATACGAACCGCAGTTTGGACATGAAGTTTCTCTTCTTTTGAGAGTAAAATCATGATACAAAATACCATCTTTTGAATAGCTTGAAAAATCTTCCAAGTCTTTTAGTTCAATGTTTAGAATATCTGTTATAATTTCATCAGTGATAAAAATCACTCCTTCCATGAAAATCATTAGGCCAAATATGATTCTACTATGGAAGGTTTTTTTGTTTTTAAGGAAATATAAAAAAATGGGACGAACACGACCCTACGATATTTTATAGAATTTTTTTACTACTTATAAAACGACCCTATAAAAATTTAAGGACTATGTTCGACCCTACAAGAATTTAAATATCC
>NZ_JAHQVB010000132.1 GCF_019052655.1 Holdemanella porci | reverse complement strand
TAAAAATCGCATTGATTATTATAGAAAAATGTAAAAGACACTAGTTCACCCTCTCCAATGGATTACTAGTGTCTTTATACTAAAATAATTCAGAGGAACCACTGTATCCAGTGGTCTTTCTGTATGATTATTAAACAATTGATATATATAAAAGTCAAGGCTAACTTTATCTAAAATAAGTCGTTTTAGATAAAATAGGAACAAAAGAAATTGTAACCGGATGTAGTAATGGCTACCCTTGGAATAAAAAGGATAACATCTTGAATTCTCAAAGATTCTGATTTTGTACAAGGACGTGTTCTATGTATATTTATCTGTACATTGATGTTGCTTTTGTGTTTAATGGCTTTAGTTGAATTGTTAAAAATCGCATTGATTATTATAGAAAAATGTAAAAGACACTAGTTCACCCTCTCCAATGGATTACTAGTGTCTATACATTAGAATAATTCAGAGGAACCACTGTATCCAGTCGTCTTTCTGTATTTGTATTATAGTTGTTAAATTGATTTCATGCAAATGAATGGATTATGTTGTAATAATCATCTGGATGTATGGGTTGTTTTGATAAGCTTGCATACACCATCGCTTAATAGTTCGATATTTTCTTCATTGAAAATTATATCTCTAGAAGTATGTATTCGATCAAGATAATAGAACAAACAAATTATTAGGCACAATTAAATTGGGAAATGGTAAGACCGCCTGTGTATCATAGTGAGCTGTACAAAATATCTTAGCTTTCTCTATATTACCGATAATTATATTATTATTTATCCCTTTATGTTGAATACTAGGGCAATACCCATATTGATTAAGTTCATGAATTATATATTTACGAAATTCCTCTTTTTGTTTTTTTGTTTTTCGAACTTGAAAGTGATCAAGAATTCTGCGACTCGTTTCATTCATTCTTATTTCTCCCTTAGTTGTATATATTATATCATAATGTGAATGGTTTTCGTTTTTTTATAAAATGTACTTCGAAAAAGTCAAGACGAATCTATCTAATTTGATGAAAATAAGGCGATTTAGACAAGATAGGATCATTCTCAACAAAATGCTTGGAGTTAATAATGTTTTCACATTGAGTCTTTATAATAGGAATTGACTACTGGATGTAGTAATGGTGAACCCTCTGAATTAAAAGGATGATATCTTGAGTTCTTGAAGATTCCGATTTTGTAGGAGGACGTGTTCTATGTATATTTATCTGTACATTGAT
>NZ_JAHQVB010000195.1 GCF_019052655.1 Holdemanella porci | reverse complement strand
GAATTTATAAATTCAATTTCAAAAATAGATGATGTTGCATGTTTAGCGTCGTACCATTCTTGAACAGTATTTTCTACAAGCAATTGTCCTTCAGATTTTTCAGGATCTTCAGACCAAGTAAATGAACGTAAAGATGGATATTTTCTACGTTCTTTTTTATTCATTTGTGTTTGGCGGTTCGGAGTTTCACGAGATGAATAACCAGAACCGCCAAGTCCCTCTTGATGATTATTCACCTCATGAAGCTCTTCAAGAGCTTGCCTTTCTACAAGCGTTCTAATTATAGCACTGCCTGTAATAATTTGTCACTTACCACCCATTTGCAAAAGAGGAGCT
>NZ_JAHQVB010000013.1 GCF_019052655.1 Holdemanella porci | reverse complement strand
TAGATTTCCTGCTCTATAAACATTCTTTTCTTTGAATGCAATGTATTTAAATCTAAATGATATTTCAATTCACGATAGCTTGTTTCGATCTCCCAACGAAGGTGGTACAGTTCTTTGATATCTTGTATATTGAATTCGGATTCATCTAAATTTGTAATAATACTTTCGTAAGTATCATCACTTATTTTAAAACGTACAACACGACATTCAAAATCAAAATAAGGGCTTCCGTCAAAAAAATCAAATCTCTGATTCTTAGGGACAAACTTATATATTTCAGGATGGGCTTTTATTTCATTCGTTTGTTTTGTAGTCAAGGTACGACGGACATGCATATCAAATTCTGTGTTTGGAAAAGGGCCAAAACTACGCAGTACGCTTGTTCTAGAATGAATATCTTTTACTCTGATCAAATACT
Organism: Holdemanella porci; assembly: GCF_019052655.1. GTDB lineage: Bacteria > Bacillota_I > Bacilli_A > Erysipelotrichales > Erysipelotrichaceae > Holdemanella > Holdemanella hominis. The sequence continues at coordinate 39,350 of NZ_JAHQVB010000013.1, read as the reverse complement.
TATTGTTCTTCATACCTACTTTCACAAAAGAATTGATAGATTCATAGCCTCTGTCTGCAATGAAAATAGCTTTAGGACCATCATATCTATCCACTATTTCATTGAATGCGCCATTTTCATTCATCACAGCATTTCCTTGAAGAACAATATCATCATAAGTACATTCCAATAGATCGTAGCTTGTATTCAGGTGATAGGCGGAGAAAGGCTTATTCGAATTATTAGCTTTATAAAAAGTGGTTTTACTATCTTTGATAGCACTGCTGATAGGCAGAACAGAACCATCAACAGCAAGAAGTCGATAACCTTTGTGAAGCTTGATTCTCTGTGTTCGTTCATTGAACATATTGAATAATGTATGGAATGCATCAGGGCGAATCTTACTACGTGCTTGTACAAATGAAGAAGCTGTAGGTGTATCAAGTTTATATCCAAACAATTTAAACATTTCATCTTTTAAAGATCCGGACTCTAATAAAAGCACATTGAAAAGAGTGCTTCCAAAAAGATGTTTTCTTTTTCGGGTAAAATTCTTATTTGAATCGACAACAAATAGAGAAGAAGAATCATTCATAGTTTTGATGCAGAATTTCAACTGCTTTTTTAACGATTTATAATTGTTCATAAGTACCTCCAAAAACATATACCTATAAACAATTGGCCTATTATCAGAAATGATAATAGGCCACACATTTCAATCTGTATGTCAACAAAAAAATTCAAATTTTCTATAAAAAAAGGAGCACATTTTTTGTGTTCCTCTTAAAAGATGCCATTTCTTAACTTAATGACATTGGATTGATATCGGTTTTTTATTTATTTGTTTTCAGTAATATATTTGTTGAAAGCCTTCGCAATAGCCTGGGCAACCTTCTTTTGATTTGTTGAATTTTTAAGCTTTTGTATTTCCTTGGTATTCGTACTAAAACCAGCTTCAAATAATATGGCTGGAATTTTTTGCTCATCAACCACATGTAGAGGATAAAATTCAGTTGTAAGAGTACCACGGTCATGTGTCCAATCTAAACCAGATAAGTTTTTACATATATATTCTGTGATCTGTTCACTTGCTTTATCGTCTTGACGAATATAAGAAACATATCCAGAACAAGTAGGATCTTCATTTGAATTGATATGGAATGAGAAGAAATAATCGGCTTTTTCTTTTTTTGCCATCTTAACTCTCGCTTTTAAATCCTCTGTTTCATCTTCTGACCACGTTACTTTATCGCTTGTACGAGTATAGACAACTTTGATTTCTGGATTTAGTTTTTTTAGTTGTTTACCTGTTTCTAAAGCTAAAGCCAAAGTTAAATCTTTTTCGGTAGTACCATCTTCTGCAACGGTTCCCCCATCATAACCACCATGTCCAGCATCAATCATGACAGTCGCAATCGTTTCGTAATGTTTATTGACTGTTTTTGCCTTTGAGTCTGAATTAGAAGCTGAGTGATTTGATAATAAAACTACGAAAGTTCCTATAATCAAACATATACATGCCAAAACAATAAGTAGGTTTTGTGGTTTCAACTTTCTTTTCTTTGAATTTTGCATGGGATTAGTATAGCACTGTTTAAAAAATTATTCAAAAATTGCGCGTCCAATTCGAACTGTATTCGAACCATGCTTAATAGCTAATTTATAATCTTGAGACATCCCCATGGATAAAGTGTCTATATCTGGATATTGCTCTTTTAGCTCTAAATAAAGGGTATGCATCTGGTCAAATTCAGATTCTACTAATGCTTGATCTTCTGTTTTTGAAGCAACACACATAATTCCTTTAATTTGAATATGTTTAAATTCTTGCAATTGAGAAATAAAGTTTTTAGCATCCTTAAAAGGATATCCCGTTTTGTTTGGATCTTCCGAAATTTTTAGTTCTACCAATACCTTTTGAATGATGCCATGTTTATTCGCCTGTTTTTCAATTTCTTCAGCCAGTTTCAATGAATCCAAGCTTTCAATCACATCAACCTTTCCAACAATATACTTTACTTTGTTTGTCTGTAGATGCCCAATAATGTGCCAAGTATATTTTGGATCATACTTATCTATAAATTCCTGTACACGATTTTCTCCAAAAGTAGTTAGACCCATTTTTGCGACTTCATCAATTTCTTCCTTTGTACGCGTTTTAGATACAGCCACTACATTAAAATCTTGTACTTTTAGTTCTTCAATCAACTCTTTATTCATATTAAAACAGTCCTTTCAATATCAATCTAATTATAATCAAAGAAAAAAAAGAAGCAACATTTGCTTCTAATGAAATAATTTTCCAAAAATCCAACGAACGAATGGTCCACAATAACAAATTTGCCAAAAGAAAGCCATTGGAAAATTAAATAAAATAGTCATAAACCAAACTGAAATAATTTGGACACCTGGTGTTTTGAATAGAATGGTCGCAATCAAACTCATGATTGGACACATAATACAAATAATGTAGAAAGAAATCGCAAGTGTGATAAAGAAAGGACGATCCTTCGGTGTTACAACTTTAAAGGCAAAGTAATGTGCTAGTTTATCAACAAAGAAATATTCTAAAATAAAAGCAACCGGCCATATGATGATTAATTCATGAAAGGATAATAAAAAGACTTGATTAGACATTCCACCCATATTAAGTGCGATGTTGCAACAAATCATGGCATAAACCATTAAAACACATGAATAAAGTGAATACAATATTTTCGAATTTTGTTTTTGGCATATATTTTCTCCTCCTGAATAAAACTTTTTGTGTTGTTCAATCAAAGATGTTTCCAATATGTACCAAAAAGCGAACGCTAATAATACCATAATTTTTTTGATTTTGTAATAAAAAATCAGTAAGATTCACTCTTACTGATGAATAGGGAAAGTTAATATAATAGTAAATAAATCATTTGTTTCGTCTTGATAGAAAGTACCATGATGGATTTTTATCATTTTTTTAACACTCTTCAAACCAATTCCATTACTTTCGACTTTATCCAAATGATGATTGATTGAATTCGTAAAACTCATTTTTAATTGGTCTTCTTCAATCATTGTTTGAATCACTATATCTTTCCAAGGATCACAATATTTTTGAATATTCGAGAATACATTATTTAATATTCTTTGAATTATCGCAAAATTCGCATCCATAGATAGAGAAGTTTGTAGAGGTTCATATAAAATATGAAGATCCATTTCTCTTAAATACTGAATATGATCTACCAATGTATCGATGCACTTTTGAACAGGAATATTCGATAAATCCGAATTATATTCTGTTGAAAAGACAAGAGAATACTCAAACATTTTATTGGAAAGATATGTGATTTCTTCAACCTTATCTAAACATTTTTGAAGATATTGATCACGAAATTTAATATCGTCCTTTTTTAAATTCATGATTTCAAGGTATCCCTTTAATGTTGTTAGTGGAGTTCTTAAATCATGGGATAAAGAAGAAATTAATTCTTTATTCACAACACGAGCCTGTTGTTCATTGTCCATTGTTTGTAGAAAGGCAATGCGCATTTGATTCAAGTCCTGGGCTAAACGTCCAATCTCATCTTTATCACTTACTTTGATTTCATGATTCCAATCTCCAATTGCTAAAGTAAACACATCTTCCTGTAAATTTTGAATGGACTGAATTCGTTTACGGATGAAGCTTTGTAGGATGATTAAATAGAAAGAGAAAGAAATCAAAAGTGAAAGAATAATATAAGGAATTTGGAATGGAATCATAGGAAATGAAGTAATATATAAATAAACGGCTTGGTTTTTAAAATGTATTGGATAATCATAATACAACGGGGCCTCCAAGACATCCAAATCATCAAAACTATATAACAACAATAAATTATTACTGCTTAATGGAGATTTGTCCGTAAAATAGATTCCATCCTGATCATATAATTCTACATACGCATGATTGAGTGCATTTTCTTTTAATATATGATTGATGGCTTTTTTATTTTCCTTCGTTAGATCAAAATTTTGGAGTTGTTTTTCTAATTTCTTTACATAAGAAGAATAATCTTCCGATTGATAAAAAGTATCCATTAAAAACTCAAAGACAGCACTGCGATTTAAATATAGAAATGAAAAAGAAGTTAATACCAACAATGTTGCACAAAGAAAAGAGAACATCATACGACTGGATAAGGAATAGAAGACGTTTTTCTTTGAACGGAGTGGTTTAAGATTTTTTAAAAGTAAATAAAAAAGAATTGTTATAATAAGACTTAAAATACAGTTGAAAATACGATAAGAATGATAATAATTCGTGAAAGATGGATACCACTCAATACAACTCATTTTACTTGAACTCTTTATAAAAATATTATACTTTTGTGCATTTTTTAAAGGAGTACGGCCACAAAACGAAAGTATAGAATCGATGACTTTATCATCTGGTTTATTTGATTTTGTTTTATATAAAATGACTTGATAACTTCCCTTTTTTAATAATTGATTTAAATCTTTACGAATTTGAGTGTGGTTCATAAAATCCACTTGTTCTTGTTCATCTAAATAAGCCTTCGCCTCTTTTATTTTTTCTTTAGATAAAGTATCAGAATACTCATAATGAGTATTTAAATAATCGTATACGACAAATCTTTGAGAATATATTGCGAAAAAACTCAATAAAAAAACAAGAAGGGAAAGATACAGTCTCGTTATTTTTTTATTCAAAACGATACCCCTTTCCCCAAATTGTTTTTATGTATACTGGATTGGCGGGATCCTTCTCGATTTTCTTTCTAAGATTACGAATATGAACCATGATTGTATTATTTGCCGAATAATAATACGGCTCATTCCATGCTTTTTCATACAATTGTTCAGCTGAAAAAATTTGTTTAGGATTCTTCATCAACGTACTCAAAATATTAAATTCAATATCCGTTAATTCAACTTCCTTTCCATTGACCTCTGCATTTTGTTGGGCATAACGCAAAGTAAGACCATCCATACTTAAATCCTTTTCTGTATCAAGTAATCTTTCTTCTTTTTTACCCTTATAGACTTGATAACGACGAAGTAAAGCTTTAACTCTTGCCGTTAATTCACTATACGAAAAAGGCTTTGCCAAATAGTCATCGGCACCACTTGAAAAACCAAGCGTCTTATCCGAATCTAATCCTTTGGCTGTTAAAAATAAGATAGGGACATTGCTTGTTTCACGAAGCTTTAAACAAGTCTGGTAACCATTCATATTCGGCATCATAATATCAAGGACGATTAAATCGATGGAAGAATCAAACAATTGAAGGACCTCGTTTCCATCTTTGGCTTCAATCACTTCATAGCCTTCGCCAGTTAATAAAATTCTTAATATTTCACGGATTTCTGCATTGTCATCCGCCACTAAAATACGCGTCTGCATGTTCACATCCCCTTTCTTTTATTCTATTTTACCCCAATTACTATAGGGTTTCCAATTTTCATAAGGCAACATATGATGTAAATGATCTATCACTTTCGATTGCGAAGAATACCACTGAATGACATCCAATTTTCCTTTATAATCTTTCTTGGATAATTTTTTTTCATTTTTTAATTCAGCCTTGTTTTTCTTTGATGCATACTTACCAAAATATATAAGCTGATTTGTCTTATCTTCTTTTTTTAAAATCATAGTAACATACTTAGATATCTTTTTATGATGGATATGCCCATATTCACCATCTGGATTATGCGTTACAATTTTGTCCCAATCCTTAGAATCGATTTCCTTTTTGATTTCTCTTTGAATATCCTTTTTACAAGATTTCCAGTTATCACGCTTACCCTTTGTCTTATCAGGAAAAGATAAAATAATTCCTTTAGAATGTGTCTTCTCCAGTACCTTCATAAATTCTTTTTTTCTCTTTTTATTGTTTCCATTAGTAATACATAAAACCGTGTAATTTCCATTGATTAAATGAGATCCACCCCAAATTGTTTCATCATCTGGATGGGCCACAATCATTAAAGATTCATGCTCTTGGGCATGAATTACGGATGTATTTAGACAAAGCATTAAACTTAAGATGCATAATAATAACTTTTTCATTTTCATCACCAAAAAAAATTCTATCAAACATTTCTTAACACTCTACTTATGCATTTCTTAAATCTTCTTAATATATTTATGAAAGTTTAATATTTCCTTTTGTCGATACTTAAGATTTATTTTGTATAGTAAAGCCATGAAAAAGAGAGATACGTTTTACATTACAATACTATTTATATTACCCATTTTATTTGTACTCTGTGTATCCACATATTCCATGTATGGATCAAAGTTAGATTGGTTATCCCAACATATATCTTTGGCAGACTATTTTCGACAGACCCAACAATTACTTCCAGATAGTTTTGCGAATCTTCAAGGACAAACCAATGCCTTTAGTTTTTCATATTATGGACTATTAAGGCCAGACGTTTTAGTTTCTTATTTATTTCCAAATATTCCAATACATTTCTTTATTATAGGTTATGTAACACTTCTATGGTCATCTACAGGAGGACTTTGTTATTGCTGGCTAAGAAATAAAGGATACAAAGATTCGATTAGTTTCTTTTCAAGCATATGTTGCATATGCGCCAATTGCTTCTTTCAGTCCCACCAACAAATTATGTTTATAGAAATTCTTCCCTTTTTATTTCTTTCATTCATTCTAATCGATAAAAATAAAAGACAATGGATTAGTCTATGTGTAGTTATGGCACTTTTCCATAACTATTTCTATACGCCAGGCATGATATTGATTCTGCTTTTATATGATTATGATCAAAACCATATGATAAAAGATATTCTGATTTCGATTCTTATTGGTATTGGTATGGCTACAATTTTATGGCTACCAACCGGATATTTGATTTTAAACAATCATAAATCAGTTGTACAAACCAACCTATTTAATTTATTAATTCCAAACTTTACTCTAAAAGGACTTGTCTATGATAGCTATGGATGTGGGTTGACTGTGATTAGCTGGATTGCCCTATTTCAAGGCATTCAATTTAAAAAGACAAGGAAACTATCGATTCTGTTGATTTTAATGTTTGTTTTCCCGATGTTCTCTTATATATTGAATGGAACTTTATATGCACGCACAAAAATATTGGTGTTATGTTTACCACTCGTGCTTATGATCCTTTCCTATTGGTTACAAGAAAGAAAGTTGAATAAAAGTTTACTTGTTTTAGCTAGTTTATTTCTTTGCACAAAAACAACACTTCTTGGATTATTAATTTCACTTGTGTTTATTGGCTATTACTTTATGGATAAAAAAGAATGTTTAATGATGTATGCCCTTGTACCTATGATTGTTTTTACAGGATTCAACTACAATCAGTGCTTAGATTTAAAACTCTATAATTCAATGTATTCTAAGGATAAACAAAAATTGATGCAAAGAAACGATTTGAATCAACGAACAGCCGATTTAGATCAGGTGGGTTATAGTGTCAATCGTATCTATGACCCAAAAGAAATGAAGGCATCAAGTTATACGTCAACAAGCAATTCTTTATATAACACTTTCATTTATGACATTATAAAAAGTCCGATTTCCCAATCCAATCGAACAATCATAACAGATAGTGAGAATTATTTATATTTGAGTATGATGGGGATTCAAAATGTATTGAGTAAAGACTCTAATTTATATGGATATAAAGAAGTAGATAGTAAAGGAAAATATAAATTATTAAAGAATAAAAATGTATTTCCAATGGTCTATTTCACAAGTGATACGATGAGTGAATCTGAGTTTGATAAACTCTTTTATCCATATAATTTGGATACCATCTATAATCGCACGATTGTGAATGGTGAAACAAGTAATGATTATGCCTCAAAGATGAAACTTATAAAGAATTTAGATCAATCGATTGTGATTCAGAACAAAAGGAAAAAAAAAAACAATACCCATTGATTTTGATACTAAAAATAAGCTGATCTGTATTGATTTTGATGTAAAGAATTATACAGATAAAAAGATTTCGATATCCATAAATGGAATGAAGAATACATTGTCAAAAAAACATTCTGTGTATCCAAATGGGAATAAACATTTTACGTATATTCTTTCTAAAAAAGAATTGAAACAATTTGATGTTACTTTATCCAAAGGAAAATATAAGATATCCAATATTCGTGTTTATACATGTGATATGAATGTGTTTGACCGAGTTGTGACTAAAGTAAAACCATTAAAGACAACTTCTATTTTTAAGGGGAAAGTAACAACATCTAAAGATGGTTATCTTGTAACTTCATATCCTTATGAAAAGGGATATGAAATATATATTGATGGAAAAAAGCAGAATATTGAAATTGTGAATAAGGCTTTTGTGGGATGCAAAATCAAAAAAGGAAGCCATACAATTACAATTCAATTTCATGCACCATTTAAGAATGCAGGACTGGGTATAAGCGTTCTTTTCATTATAATAGGAGGATTTTGGATATGGAAAAAGTCAAAGAATTTATTAGTTATGGAATTGTGGGAGTTATGACAACTCTTGTGAATTATATTGTTTATTTTATTTGTTTAAAAATAGGAATCGATTGGCTGACAAGCAATAGTCTAGCTTGGTTGGTTGCCGTTATTTTTGCGTATTTTTCAAACCGTAAAGTTGTATTTCATTCAAGTAATGATATGAAAAAAGAGTGTATCGAGTTTTTTGGACTTCGATTTATGACATTACTTGTTGAAAATCTACTATTGGCCATTTGTATTGATGGCGTACATATTTCAAATTTATTATCTAAGATTTTAGTCAGTGTGATTACTGTTTTAGTCAATTATTTCTTATGTAAATCTCATATATTTTCTAAGAAGGAGGAAATGTTGTATGAACAAAATTAGTGTTGTCGTTCCTTGTTTTAATGAAGAAGAAGTTCTTTCCGTGTTTTACAAAAAGACAAGCGAAGTATTGAATGAAATAGATGGAATTACCTATGAATTGTTGTTTGTGGATGATGGATCAAAGGATCACACAAAAGATATATTAAGAGCTTTGAGTTTAAAGGATGAGCATTGTGAATTTGTTTCTTTTTCTAGAAATTTTGGTAAAGAAGCCGCTATGTTTGCAGGATTAAAGAAATCAAATGGCGATTATGTTGTGATCATGGATGCTGATTTGCAGCATCCTCCTGTATTATTAAAAGAAATGTATAAGGTGGTTAGTGAAGAAGGCTACGATTGTTGTGCCGGAAAAAGAGTAGACCGTACGGGTGAAGGAAAGATTCGTAACTTTTTATCGCATATCTTTTATAAAGTGATGCAGAAAATGTGTAAAATGGATATGAGCGATGGTTGTGGTGATTTTCGGATGATGTCAAGACAAATGGTGGATGCGATTCTAGAGTTAAAAGAATACAATCGCTATATGAAAGGATTATTTTCTTTTGTAGGATTTGATACAAAATGGATTGAATTCCGTAATGTACAACGAGCTGCAGGTAATTCTAAATGGAATTTTTCAAAACTATTCGCATATGCGATGGAAGGTATGTTTTCCTTTTCTACAGCGCCGATTGTATGGATTGGAAATATAGGAACCGTTATTATGATTTCATCGATTTTAATGACTTTGTTTGGATTGTTAGTACATGTCACGTCTATGTTTCATTTAGTATGTTTGATTCTGTTTTTGAGTGGGCTTCAAATGTTGTTTGTGGCCATTTTAGGTCAATATACGACAAAAGACTATATGGAAAGTAAACAAAGACCGATCTATATAATAAAAGAAACCAGCAAGAATTTAAGCTAATCTTTTAATGTGATTTCAATCACCGTGTCAATTGGATCTGGACAATGGTGTGAATTGGAATCAATATGGATAAATGTATAGTCAGGAAAACTTTCTGCGTTCCAAGGCGTTTGAATTTTGATTTGAGAATGATCAGACAATCTTCTTATGTCTTGGATTCTTTCTTTCCGAATTTTAACAGGTATATCAAAAATACTCTCATCTAGAATATGCGCATAAATTTTATTTCCCTTTTGTGTGTATCTTCCCCATTCTGGTTTTTCTAATTCACACTTTGTACAACTATAAATAGAAGCTTTATTTAGTTTCATCCATTCCCTGATTTCATTCAATACTTGGATAGATTCTTTAGGAAATTGCCCTCTAGCATCCGGCCCCACATTCAAAATCATATTTCCACCCTTGGATACACATTCAACTAGAGTACGGATGATTAGCTTAGCAGATTTATAATTCGTGTCCTTAGCGCAATATCCCCAATGTTCATTCATAGTGATGCAAGCTTCCCAAGGCACAGATAAGCCTTGAGGAGGAATCATTTGTTCAGGTGAAGTAAAATCACCGGCTGTAAAACTAGGATGTGCATCCATAATGGTTCCAGGATGTACACCATCACCTTCTAAACGATTGTCGATGATCATGTCTGGTTGGTAGGTTTTTACCATTGTAACGATTTTATGGGCATCCCATACATCTTTTGTCATGTTGTCATAAGAAAAGTCAAACCACATGATATCCAACTTTCCATAGTTTGTAAGTAATTCTTTGATTTGAGTATACATATAATTCAAATAGTTTGAAAAACAAATTGGTTTATCATATTCTGCATTGTTTCTTTCTGGATGATGTCGATCTTTAAAGTGAGGATAGTCCGAATGATGCCAATCAAGCAGGGAATAGTATAGACCGACTTTTAAGCCTTCTTCTCTAAATGCATCTAAAAATTCTCTGACATAATCATGATTTGCCTTCCAATCTGTAGTCTTTGTATCAAACATACAATATCCATCGTGGTGTTTGGCAGTCATTACGGCATATTTCATACCGGCTTTTTTGGCCAATTTAGCCCATTGGTGTGGATTAAATAGATCTGGATCAAATTCATTCGCAAAAGGAATATAATCTTCTTCTTTCATTTCTTCGTTGCTTCTGACCCATTCACCTCGTGCTGGAATGGAATAGATTCCCCAATGGATAAAAAGTCCGAATCTAGATTTTTGAAACTCTGTAATATTCATAAGATCTCCTTTAGAAAAGTGGTTCTTGTAGCTGCTTTTTTTGAAGTGCAATGCCTGGTTTGGATAAGATTTCCTTGGTTTTAGAAATATCCTTTAGCCAAGGATCTATATCTTCTTTTTCAAGTATGACTGGCATTCGAGAATGCACAGGTTTTACATATGCATTGGCATCCGTAGTAATAATGACAAGATGATTATCGACAAGAAGTCCTGCAAAATATAGAATGTGCTCGCAATAAAATTCCACTTTATTTTTACCTAAATCCCACTCGTAAAAACTTCCTGCAGGCACAATACAATGCAAAGAATCTTTAAATAAAGGCTTTTCTAAGAGAGTTTCTTGTCTAGCATTTAAGATTAAATTATTAGTTTTATACCCAAATGGCACCATTTTCTTTTGGTTTCGAGTAAGTACAAGACATTTGTCACTTGGATGAATGTCTTTTTCTTTTAAACCAAAGGCTTTGGCTACTTTAGGTGTATATCGAAAGCTTGTACACATACTAGAAGTATATCATAAGAAAGAGGTGTAAAAAATTGTGAAAACAGATAAAAAAGGGTTTATTAATTATCAATACATCTCGTGGAGAGATCATTGATACAGATGTGTTGATTGAAGGTATTGAAAATGGAATCATTGGTGGTGCAGGTATTGATTCTTTTGAAAATGAACAGGAAGTCATTCATATTGATCACAACTATAATGTCATCAAAAACTGAGACTTATTGATATTAAAAGCCTATTTTAATATCATTGTAACGCCGTATGCAGACTTTTATACGGATTAAGTATCTTATGATATGGTGCATTGTTCATTGGAAAGTCTAAAGAATTTAGTCAATAATCAAGAATGTAGATATCAATTAAACTAAGGGCAAGAGAAATCTTGTTTTTTTGACAGTTGATTATAATATTTGTTTTAAATAAAGTATAAATTGAAAATAAAATGTTGTATGTAAAAAGAGATTTTAAGCTATAAATCTCTTCAGTTGATTGAATTTTTAGTTTATATATTTCTGTAATTCATGGATGAGGTCAGAAAAAATGTATGATTTTACTAAATTAAGACCAGAAAAAATATAAAAGATCTTTATATAAAGGAAAAAAGCCTATATCTTCATGAAAGGTATAGGCTTTTTTATGTGTTTATTAATTAATGTGTTTATCTTTAAATTGTAAACGAGCTAAGGCTCTTGCCATACTGGCTTGTGACATATAATATTCACGAATGGATTGCTTTTGACGCATTCTTTCTTTAGCACGTTCTAAAGATTCTTTGGCTCTTCTTGCGTCTAGTTCTTCTTGTGTTTCACATGTATCGACTAAAACTTCAGCTTGGTTGTTTGAAAAGATCATGGATCCTAATCCACTAACAACTTCAATCTCAGAATTATCTTCTTTTCGGATTTTTAAAAGCCCAGGCGTAATCGCGTAGATTGCCTTGGCATGATGTGCAAGAAATTGTTTACTTCCATTGGGTGTGTGTATCGTTAATACTTGTGCTTTACCATTATAAAACACGTGATCACTGGCCATGATTTTTAGATCAAAAAGTTCCATGATTATACTTCTTTCGCTTTTTCTTTGACTTCTTCAATGGTTCCTACATTGAAAAAAGCACTTTCAGGATATGCATCCATTTCTCCATCTAAGATCGCCTTAAAGCCTTTGATTGTATCTTGTAGAGGAACATATTTTCCTGGAATTGAAGTAAATTGTTCAGCCACATGGAATGGTTGAGCCATAAAGTTACGTAAACGACGAGCTCTGGCTACAACGGTTTTATCTTCATCACTTAGTTCATCCATTCCTAAAATGGCGATAATATCTTGTAGTTCTTTATATTTTTGAAGGTATTGTAAAACACGTTGAGCTGTTTCATAATGTTCTTCTCCTACAATATCGGGTTGAAGAATTCTTGAACTTGATTCAAGTGGATCTACAGCAGGATAAATACCTTGTTCAACAACTTTACGAGATAAGACGGTTGTCGCATCCAAATGTTCGAATGTTGTTGCAGGAGCAGGATCAGTTAAATCATCTGCAGGAACGTATACAGCTTGTACACTAGTAACAGATCCGTTTTTTGTGGAAGAAATACGTTCTTGAAGTTGTCCCATTTCATTCGCTAAAGTAGGTTGATATCCAACGGCAGATGGCATACGTCCAAGTAAAGAAGAAACTTCTGATCCAGCTTGTACAAAGCGGAAAATGTTGTCGATAAATAATAAAACGTCTTTATGTTCAACATCACGGAAGTATTCGGCCATAGTCAGTCCGGTTTCAGCAACACGCATTCTGGCTCCTGGACTTTCATTCATTTGTCCAAAGACAAGTGCAGTGTTCTTGATTACACCGGATTCACTCATTTCAGTATATAAGTCGTTTCCTTCACGACTTCTTTCTCCAACACCTGTAAAGATGGAATAGCCTCCATGCTCACTGGCAATATTTCGAATCAATTCTTGGATCAGTACGGTTTTTCCAACGCCGGCACCTCCAAACAATCCAATCTTTCCACCTTTGGCATATGGTGCTAATAAGTCAATAACTTTGATTCCTGTTTCAAGAACTTCTGTAACAGGAGATTGATCTTCAAATTTTGGTGGTTTTCTGTGAATAGGCCAATATGTATCTGTATCGATCGCTTCTTTTCCATCGATTGTATCTCCCAAAACATTAAACAAACGACCTAAATTTTGTGTTCCAACTGGAATTTCAATACCCATTCCTGTAGATAAGACAGGCATATCTTTTTGTAAGCCTTCACTAGGCGATAACATGATACAACGAACTGTATCGGTTCCAATGTGCTGCATAACTTCCATTACAACTTTTTTGCCGTGGTTATCAACCTGTAAAGCGGTTTGAATATATGGAAGTGGCGTTTCATCAAAATGTACGTCTACAACAGGGCCCATAACTTGTGTGATTTTTCCTATTTGCATGTGGATTGACTCCTTTTCTTCTTTTGTAGCTGTTGCCTTCTAGCTTTGGCACCGGCTGCAACCTCTGTTATTTCTTGTGTGATTTTTGCTTGTCTTTGACGATTGTATTGTAAAGATAAACTGTTTAATAATTCTTCACCATTTTTATTCGCTGAATCCATTGCCTGCATACGCGCAAAGTTTTCGGATGCATAAGATTCAACAAGGGAACTATAAATAAATCCAGATAAATAATCAGGAATGACAATGTTTAATAATTCAGCAGGGCTTGGCTCCAACTGAATGGAATGAATGGTTTGTCCACCAACTTCAACTTCCTGATTTAAACGATACAAAGGAAGTAACTGTTCAACATCGACCGTAAATTGATTGTGTTGATCCATACGTGTATAGATAATTAATACTTCATCTATTGTTTTTTCAGCATACAGTTCAAGCATTTTACTCGAAATGGATCTTGCACGACTCAAAGTTGGATTTTGCGCTGTATATAGAAAACTTTCTTCAACCGGAATGTGTCGTCTTAAAAAGTATTGTCTTCCAACTTCTCCAATCATATAGAGCTTATAGTTTGGATGAGCCTTAATGATTTGTTCAGTGAGCTTTAAAACATTAAGGTTGTAGGCACCGGCCAACCCCTTATCTCCAGTGACACATATGATGGCTTTATTTTGATGTTTTTCATCAATATATTCTCGACTATCTAAGTAAGGATGCTCAAAGTGATCAGGAAGATTTTGAAGGATCGTCAAAATCTGTTTTCGTAATGAGTAAAAATAAGGATCGGTATTTGCGGCTTTTTGTTTGGCCGTATTCATTTTGGTTGAAGAAATCATATACATGGCTTTTGTGATCTTCATAGTCGATTGAATACCATTCATTCGATTTTTGATTTCTCGGATTTGTGACATTATTCTTGTCCTCTATATTGTTTAGCTAGTGTAATGATTCTTGTTTTTAAATTGTCATCCAGTTTTTTAGTTGTATTGATCTCACGACTGATTTCACTGTGATTTTCATTAAACCAATCTAATAATTTTGTTTCTTCTTTTTTGACTTGTTTTGAATTCAAATCATCTAGAATTCCTGCGTCTGCAACTACTAGAATAATAACCATGTCTGCATGTGACATAGGGTGGTTTAAAGGTTGTTTCAAAAGCTCCATAAGTACTTGTCCGTGTTGAAGTTGTCGTTTTGTCGCATCATCTAAATCGGAGGCAAATTGTGTAAACTCCTTCATTTCACGGTATTGAGCTAAATTGATACGTAAAGATCCAGATGCCTTTTTCATGGCTTTAGTTTGAGCGGCACCACCGACACGACTAACAGATAATCCAACATTAACAGCAGGTCGTTGTCCTTCAAAGAATAAATCACTTTCCAAGAAGATTTGACCATCGGTAATTGAAATAACGTTGGTTGGAATATATGCACTTACATCTCCATCTTGGGTTTCGATGATTGGAAGAGCTGTGATGGATCCTCCTGAATTTAATCTAGAAGAACGTTCTAGTAGTCTAGAATGTAAATAGAATACATCACCTGGATAGGCTTCACGTCCTGGAGATCTTCCTAGTAATAAGGAGATCGTACGATAGGCAACGGCATGTTTGCTTAAATCATCGTAGACAATAAGTACGTCTTTGCCTTGATGCATAAAGTATTCAGCTAGAGAAGTCGCAGAATAAGGAGCAATATATTGCAGGCTGGCTGAATCGGCAGCCGTAGAGTTTACAATAACTGTATATCCCATCGCATCATTTTTCTTTAATGTATTGACTAGGTTAGCCACTGTACTTGCCTTTTGGGCAATAGAGACATAAATACAAATACAGTCTTTTCCTTTTTGATTTAGTATAGTATCCAATGCGATTGAAGTTTTACCCGTTTGACGATCCCCAATGATTAATTCGCGCTGTCCTCTTCCAATAGGAAACATAGAATCGATGGATAGAATACCGGTTTCCATAGGGGTTGTGACAGGTTTACGATCAATAATGCTTGGGGCGGGTTCTTCGATAGGACGCATTTCAGCGGCTTCAATAGGACCAAGTCCATCAATTGGATTTCCAAGTGGATCCACGACACGTCCTAGAAAATTAGAGCTGACTGGCATACCTGCTTGTTTTTTTGTACGAGAAACCTTTGTACCTTGACCAATAGTACCTTCTGTGTCAAATAGAATAACACCAATGTTTTCGGTTGTAATATCAAGTACCATTCCTTTTGTACCATTCTCAAAAACAACAACTTCTCCATACATTGCATGATCTAGTCCCGAAATGGTTGCGATACCATCTCCAATTGTTTCGACATAGCCAACTTCATTTTCTTGGGAAGTGGCTTCGAATTGTTCGATAGCCTCTTTTAAAATGGACATAAGTGTTCCATCTTTTTTCATTTGAATAGCTTTATCTCGAGCCGCCTGAATTTGTTTTTGAAGCTGTTGTTGGCGAGAACGCGTAGACCAATCGTATTCGTCGTTGTTTGCGTTTAGAATAAAGCCTCCACGTACACTTGGATCAATAGAGATGGTTAGTGTGATATTTTCGGCCTGGTATTTATTTTTAAGGAATGTCTTTATTTTTTCTTCTTGCGCTGCACTAGGCCTTGTTACACAGCGTAAGGTTGCGTTTAAATTTTCGTTGTTCATTTATTTCATTTCCTTTAAAAAATCATCATATAGTTTTTCATCGCTTTTTGTGTTTGTGATTTTATCAGCCGCTTTATTGATCAAATCTGCAATTTCAGATTTAGCTTTTGCCTTTTCCTCATTGGCAGCTTCAATCGTTTTGATGCGAGCTTGTTCAATCATTTCATCGGATTTCATGTTTGCATCTGCAATAATTTGTTCATATTCAAGGCTGGCTTTTTCTTTTGCATCCGCTAGCATGCCATCACAAATTGTTTGCATATTTGCAAGCTGTTGATCTGCTTTATTTTTTGATTCAAGAGCTTCTTGTTTCTTTTGATTTGCCAAGGCAAAATCAGATTCTATTTCTTGTTTTCTTTTTTCAAGAATGTCATGTACTGGTTGAAATAGAAAACGCTTCATCAGTGCATATAAGATAAGTAGGTTGATGATTATCCAAAGAATATTGGAATCAATTCTTAACATAGATTATCCCACCTATTTCACCATTAAGATGATTAAAATACCTAATACAAATCCGTAGATGGCTGTTGCTTCAGCTAAAGCTGCACCAATTAATAAGGTGCTACGAATTTTTCCGTGAGCTTCTGGCTGTTGAGCGATGGCTTTTACGGCACTGCTTGTCGCAAAACCAATACCTAATCCTCCACCAATAACGGCAAGTGCTGCCATTCCAACTCCGATTGCTGTTAAACTCATTTTTATTTCCTCCTAATTTATTCTGTTTCTGTCGCTTCTGCGATAAATAGTGATGTTAAAAAGACGAATACATAAGCTTGAATGAATCCATCAAAGAAATCAAAGTACAAGCTAAATACAGTAGGTATAAAGACGGGAACGACCATTTTGATCATTTCCATTATGACGAAGGCACCAATGACATTGCCGAATAGACGCATACATAGAGATAAAGGACGTGTAAATATCTCGAGGATATTGATGGGTGTAACTACAGCGACAGGTTGAGTAAAGCTTTTGATCCAGCCTTTCAATCCTTTTGTTCGTATACCACTAACTTCAATTAATACAATACTCATAAGTGCTAAGGCGATAGTGACATTCATATCTTTGGTTGGGGGTTTCATACCAAATATGCCAATGATATTCGCAAGTCCTATATATAATAGGATGGTCGAAATGTATGTAGAATATTCTTTGGCATTTTCACCAAGCATGGAAATTGTGAATTTATCTAGCCATATGACAATACTTTCCGCTACAATTTGTTTTTTGCCTGGATTATGAACTTTGAGTCCTCGAGTTAACCAAGCAGAAAGTAAAACAAGTATAGCCATGACAACCCACGTGATGACAACCGATTCACTAATCGCAAAGGGACCAATAGTAAACGCAGTGTCGACGTTTAACTGATCGAGTAGTTCTTTTGTGAACTCTTCCATAGCTCCTCCTTTCAAAATAATAAAAAAACGACAGAAATAATCCGTGAATTTACGAATTAAGACAAAATTCGTTTTTCTATAAGAAGGTATTTTAGTTCTCATAATTTCAAAATTCAAGTCTTTTTATCAATGTAAACGTTATCTGTTTTATATGACAAATTTTTGTATGTTTTGCATATATGATACATATGTCTCAATTACATAATCGACTTTGTTTTGCGTTTGAATTTTAGAAAAAGGGCATAAAAAAAAGGAAGAATCGACCTTCCTCTTAATGTTCCTTTGTATGATCAAAAGCCATGCCTAGAATGGTTTCAATATGTTCATCATCTAATGAATAGTAGACTGTCTTTCCTTCTTTTCTAGATTTGATGAGTTTAGAAAGGCGTAGTGCCTTTAATTGATGTGATACGGCAGATTTCGTCATATCGAGTACGTTGGCTAAATCCGATACGCACATTTCGCTTTGTTGAAGGGATAATAAAAGCTGAAGGCGTGTACTATCGCCCATGACTTTAAAGAAATCTGATAGGTTCATAATTTCATCAAAGGCCGGCATGTTTTCTTTTACTTCTTGTACTAATTCTGTGTTTTTAGGCTTGCAGTCACAATGTGTACCAATCATATGTTCTCCTTTTTTATTTATTATAGTTGAATGATTGAACAATTGTCAAAAAGTTATTGACATCATGTATGAATCCTATATAATGAAAGTGTAATAAAGTTGAATATATGTTCAATTATTCAAGTGTGGAGGAAAATAATATGAAAAAGAGTTATAAGATTGATGTAGATTGTGCAAACTGTGCAAACAAAATGGAAGTAGCTGCTAATAGTACAGAAGGTGTTAAGAGTGCAGTTGTAAACTTCATGATGTTAAAGATGAATGTTGAATTTGAAGATGGAGTTCAACCTAAAGAAGTTATGGCTCGTGTTTTAGAAAATTGTAAAAAAGTTGAAGATGATTGCGAAATTTTCTTTTAATGAAAAGTAAGGTGCGAAAGCATCTCTATTTTTCAATTATTATAGTTGAATGATTGAAAAATTAATATTTTTGGAGAGGTAGAGATAAGTATGAACAAGAAACAGAAGCAGATGTTAAAGCGAATTATTGTTGCGAGTATTCTTTTTATTATGATTAAGGTCGCAAAACTACCTGAATATATTGAAATTCCTTTGTTTCTAGTGGCCTATCTAGAAATTGGTTATGATATTCTTCTTAAGGCTTTTAAAGGAATTAGAAATCGTCAGGTATTTGATGAGAATTTTTTGATGGCTGTCGCAACAGTAGGCGCTATTGGTTTGAAATCTTTTGATGAAGCAACAGCTGTTATGTTGTTCTATCAGATTGGGGAATGGTTCCAGAGTTATGCGGTAGGTAAGAGTCGCAAAAACATTACGGAATTAATGGATATTCGTCCGGATTATGCCAATGTTGAAGATGAGGATGGAAATCTTGAACAGGTAGATCCAGATGAAGTTGAAATCGGTACAATCATTGTGGTTAAGCCTGGTGAAAAAGTAGCTATTGATGGAATTGTGGTTGAAGGAAGTTCTACTCTAAATACAGCGGCTTTAACAGGGGAAAGCTTGCCTAGAGAAGTCAGTGAAAATGATAAAGTAATCAGTGGCTGCATCAATATGACTGGCTTATTAAAAATTAAGACAACAAAAGAATTTGGGGAATCCACTGTATCAAAAATTTTGGATTTGGTTGAAAATGCGTCAAGTAAGAAATCTCGTTCAGAAGCGTTTATTTCACGTTTTGCGAGAATTTATACGCCAGTCGTATGTTATAGTGCTTTGGCATTGTTTTTACTTCCACCTGTATTCAATTTGATTATATCAAATCCTGCTGACTTTGGTACATGGCTATATCGTGCCTTAACATTCTTAGTTATTTCTTGTCCATGTGCATTGGTGATTAGTATTCCTTTGAGTTTCTTTGCCGGAATTGGTGGTGCCAGCAATCAGGGCGTTTTGGTTAAAGGATCCAACTATTTAGAGGCTTTGGCATCCTGTAAATATGTTGTATTTGATAAAACAGGTACAATGACACAAGGTGTATTTGAGGTGGCAGGCATTCATCATGCGACTATTCCAGAAGAGAAATTATTAGAGTATGCGGCAATGGCTGAAAGTTATTCGACGCATCCTATTTCTAAAAGTTTATTAAAGGCGTATGGGAATACAATCGATAAATCTCGTATTGAAAATGTAGAAGAAATAAGTGGTCATGGTGTTAAATCTGTAATTGATGGAGTGCAAGTACTTGCAGGTAATGATAAATTAATGAAGATGTATAATATTCCTTATCAAGAATGCCATTCTGTAGGAACCATTGTACATATGGCTATTGATGGCAAATATGCAGGTCACATTGTGATTTCGGATATGTTGAAGCCACATGCCAAAGAGGCTATTGAAGCATTAAAGAAGGCTGGCATTAAACAAACAGTCATGTTGACTGGGGATGTAAAAAGTGTGGCAGATAAAGTGGCTTCTGAATTACATATTGATAAAGTGTATTCGGAATTGTTGCCTCAAGATAAGGTGAATAAAGTTGAAGAACTATTATCTTTAAAACAGCCAAAAGAAAATCTTGCCTTTGTTGGAGATGGAATCAATGATGCTCCTGTATTATCAAGAGCCGATATTGGTATTGCGATGGGTGCGTTAGGCAGTGATGCAGCCATTGAGGCGGCAGATATTGTTTTGATGGATGATGATCCATTAAAGATTTCTAAAGCCATTAAGATCGCAAAGAAGTGTATTCATATTGTATATGAGAATATTTATTTTGCGATTGGTATTAAACTCGTTTGTTTGATTTTAGGTGCCATTGGTATTGCGAATATGTGGCTTGCGATTTTTGCGGACGTTGGCGTTATGATCATTGCCGTATTAAATGCGATTCGTGCATTAAATGTTAAAAATTTGTAAGGAAATCTTAGGATTTCCTTATTTTGATATTGTGTTAAATTTGTTTTAGTTGTATCTTTGTCTTGTACGCAGAAAAGGAGATTCGAGATGCAGGAATTAAAACCAATTAAAGAAGGAAAAGTACGTGAGATTTACGACAATAAAGACAACCTTATTATGGTTGCGACAGATCGTATCAGTTGTTTTGATGTAATTCTAAACAATGAGGTGACAAAAAAAGGAACTGTTTTAACGCAGATGTCAAAATTCTGGTTTGACTACACAAGAGATATCTTACCAAACCACATGATTAGTGTGGATACAAAGGATATGCCGGAATATTTCCAACAAGAAAAATTTGAAGGAAAATCAATGTTATGCCGTAAATTGAACATGCTTCCAATCGAATGTATTGTTCGTGGTTACATCACAGGTAGTGGATGGGCTAGCTACCAAGAAACAGGAAAGGTTTGTGGTATTGAACTTCCAGAAGGATTACAAGAATCACAAAAACTTCCAGAACCAATTTATACACCTAGTACAAAGGCTGAAATTGGTGATCATGATGAAAACATTTCTTTTGAACAAAGTATTGCGCACTTAGAAAAACACTTCCCAGGACATGGTGAAGAATATGCAACTAAGATCAAAGATTGTACAATCGCTTTATATAAAAAATGTGCTGAATATGCTTTAAGCAAAGGGATTATTATTGCGGATACAAAATTTGAATTTGGTTTAGACGAAAATGGTAATATCGTTATTGGCGATGAAATGTTAACTCCTGATAGTTCTCGTTTCTGGCCTGCAGATGGATATGAAGCGGGTCATTCGCAACCATCATTTGACAAACAATTTGCGCGTGACTGGCTAAAGGCAAATCCAGGTAATGACTGGACACTTCCTCAAGAGATTGTGGATAAGACTATTGAAAAATATCTTCAAGCTTACACAATGTTGACAGGAAAAACATTATAATTAAGAAATACCCATAAGTTGAATTCTTATGGGTATTTTTTTGAAAACTGTATTTTTTGATGTCTGAATATAGTTGAAAACCGTAAAATATGATATTAATAATCACTTGAAAACCGAAGAACGCTATGTTTAAATGAGAAATAGATATTAGAAAATAATAATTATTGAATATATATGGTGAGGAAAAATATGAAACAAGGTGTATTTATAACATTTGAAGGAAATGATGGATCAGGAAAAACAACCGTATGTAAAGCGGTACAAGAAGAATTGATCAAAATGGGATACGACTGCATTTATACTCGTGAGCCAGGCGGAAGCAAGATTGCTGAATCCATTCGTAATATATTATTAGATGTAAACAATACAGAAATGGATGATCGTACAGAAGCATTATTATATGCGGCAAGTCGTAGACAACATTTAAAAGAAGTTGTTCTTCCAGCATTGGAAAATAAGAAGATCGTATTGTGTGATCGCTTCATTGATTCAAGTTTGGCATACCAAGGAATTGCACGAGGAATAGGTTTAAAAGAAGTATGGGATATCAATCAGTTTGCGATTGATGGATGTATGCCTGAAAAGACTCTATTTTTATCCGTTAGTGTAGAAACGGGTAAAAAACGTATGAATCTTCGTGGCGACTTGAATCGTTTGGACCAAGAAGAAAGTTCATTCCATAAAGCTGTGCGTCAAGGTTATGAAACATTAGTATCCATGTATCCAGAGCGTATTGAAGTGATTGATGCCGAGCCTTGTAAGGAAGAGGTTTTAAAAAGTGCCATGGAACGTGTCTTAAAGGTAATCAAAGAATATGAATAAAGAGTATCTAAAAAAGGCACAGCCAATCGTTTATCAGACATTGTCAAATGCTTTAAAAAATAAAAAAGTTGCGAATGCCTATTTATTTCACGGACCAAAAGGTTCAAGTAAATTAGAAACAGCCATCTTATTTGTCCAAAGTATTGTGTGCGAACATACAGATTTTGATGGTTTTGCGTGTCAAGAATGTGAAAGCTGTAAGCGGATAGAGAATGAAGAATCTTTAGATTACATGATTGTATCGAATGATCGTATTAAAAAGAAAGATATAGTGGATTTACAGGCATTTTTTGAATCAACGAGTGCAGGAAAACAAAATGCTAGAATCTATATTCTAGATCATTATGATAAGGCTACGCCAGATGCTTCAAATAGCTTGTTGAAGTTTTTAGAGGAGCCAAGTGAAGGGATTTATGGTATATTAATTGCGGATGAAAAATCTAATGTATTACCGACTATTCAATCTAGATGTCAGGCTATTTTTTTTAAGCCGGAAAGCTGTGAACACTTGTTGCTTGAAAATACAAGTGAAGAAAACGCAAAGATGTTGGCTGAATCTGGATATACGTATGATAAGGCTATTGAATTGTTGTCTTTGCCTGATTTTGAAGAGTTAAAACAAGTTGCACTTGAATATATTGAGCATGCATCTTCTTTTGCACAAATTGAAAAGATGCAGACAAGTGTATTTATGAGTAAGTCTGAACACATGAATAAGGATTGGATACAATTGTGGATTCAATGGGTTTTATTCTATGTAAAAAATGATAGGGTAAATTTACCTTTAGAAAAAAAAGTAAAACTATATTCGATTTTGATTGAGAATATGGATATGTTATATCGACCAGTCGATTTAGGTTTATTTATGGATAAGCTTTATTATGATATTAGGAAGGCTGTGATTTAGTGAATACAGAAGGAAAGGTAACATATAAATATATTGTTTATATTCAGTTTGAAGAATCAAAAAAAGCCTACACTTTCGGGTCAAATGTAAAATACTATACAAATGATATCGTTGTTGTAGAAACGGTACGTGGACAAGAATTAGGAAAGGTTTGTGTCCCTACCGTTGATTTTGATGCTTCCAAAGTAAAAGGAGATATCAAGCCGGTATTGCGTAAGGCAACACCCGAAGATATTAAGTGTAAAGAGGAAAATGTAGAAAGAGCTAAAGAAGCTATGAAGATTTGTCACGAGTGTGTCGCAAATTTGAAGTTGGATATGCATTTGATTAGTTCTGAATATACATTGGATCGTACAAAAGTTATTTTTACATATGTATCTGATGATCGTGTAGATTTTAGACAACTATTGAAAGATCTAGCACAACACTTACATTGTCGTATAGAATTAAGACAAGTGGGTCCAAGAAACAAGGCTAAAATTGTCGGTGGAATTGGAAACTGCGGTATGGAGTGCTGCTGCTCAAGATTCATGTCAGATTTTGATACGGTATCAATCAATATGGCTAAAAACCAGTTGTTGGCATTGAATATTCAAAAGTTGAGTGGACAGTGTGGAAAACTAATGTGTTGTTTACGTTTTGAAAATGAAGAATATACAAGAATGCGCAAGGATTTGCCAAAAATCAATTCAACTGTGGCATATAAAGACAAGAAGTATCGTATTTCAAGTATGAACGTTCTTCAAAAACAGGCTAAGTTAGAGAACAAAGAAGAAGTCTTGTTTGTGGATTTCAAAGAATTGTGGCCAGACAAGGAATTAAATAATGATTAGACAGAAGAGTTTTGAATCGGATGTTTCCACATTGTATTTGGTTCCTACACCTATTGGAAACTTGCAGGAAATGACACCTAGAGCTTTGGATATTTTAAAAGAAGTGAGTGTCATTGCAGCTGAGGATACGCGTAACACAAAAAAACTTTTAATGGCATATGGAATTGATACAATGTTGATGTCGCATCATGAACATAATCAACAGGTCAGTATTCCTAAAATCATTGAACGATTAGAAAATGGCGAAAATATTGCGGTAGTTTCCGATGCAGGCTACCCTTTGGTTTCAGATCCAGGACAGAAATTAGTTCAAGAAACCATTTCGCATGGATTTAATGTGGTTTCTGTTTCAGGTGCCAACGCGGCTATGAATGCAATGGTTGCGAGCGGATTGAGTTGTTATCACTATTTGTTCTATGGCTTTTTAGACAATAAGAGTTCAAAAAGAAAGAAACAGCTAGAAGAAATCAAAACAATTCCTTATACAACTATTTTCTATGAAGCACCTCATCGTATTGAGGATACTTTACAAGATATGTTGGAAGTATTGGGAAATCGTCAAATGTGTTTAGCTAGAGAACTTACAAAAGTGCACGAAGAATATATTCGTGGAACGATTGAAGAAGTGTTAGAGGTAGCGGCTACTTGTAAAGGTGAAATGGTTATTGTCATGGATGGCTTTAAACAAGATGACGTTGTATTTGATATGTATACAGCCATTACGAAAGTGGATGAATATATTGAATCTGGAATGCGTACAAAAGAAGCTATTGGTTTAGTTGCTAAAGAAATGGCTTGCAAAAAGAATGAATTATATGAAGCTTATCATAAAAGATAGGCTTTTTTCTTTTATATAAAATAAATTATATTGTTACAGAAATTAAATGAAAAAGTAATTGAAATAGTTACAGAAAATATTATAATGATTTACATAAAAGAGAAGAGGAAGAATTATGAATAAGAGAAGTGTATGTGCCCTAGGCATGGCATTTGTACTTGCAGGATGTTCTGCAGGTGGATCAGGTTCTGGTAAAGAACAAACATTAACAGTTGGATTGTTTACAGAAATGAATGGAGATTTTTCTCCCATGTATTATCAAACGGTAAACGATCACAATGTAGTTAACTTGGTATATCAAGGATTATTGGCATATGACAAGGATGCCAATTTAGTTCCAGAATTAGCAGAGGAACTACCTACTATTAGTGATGATGGAACAACAATGACATTTAAATTGAAGAAAGGTGTTAAATTCAGTGATGGATCTAAATTTACTTCAAAAGATGTAAAGGCAACGTTTAGCGTTATGGCCGATCCAAGCTATACAGGACGTTTTTCAAGTAATGTTGATTTCTTAAATGGATATAGCGAATATCATGATGGAGATGCCAAAGATGTCTCAGGTATTGAAACACCGGATGATTATACCGTTGTATTCCGCATGTCTAAACCAAAAATCGATGCAGAATCGACTTTGGGAACACAAAAAATTTGTAGTGTAAAAACATTGAAGTATAAGAAGGGAAAAACTTCGAATGTTGAAAAGAACAATAGTAATCCTATTGGAACAGGTCCTTATAAATTAAAATCATTCTCTAAAACAGAGGGAGCTTCATTGGATCGAAATGAAAATTTTGAAGCCAAAGATGGAGAATATCAGATTTCTAAGATTATGATCAAGAAAACGGAGACTTCGACTGAAATCAAAGAATTAGAAAATGGAACTGTCGATTATATTCCAGATGTAGTAGATGCGAATAAAATCAACACAGTAGCCAAAGACAAAGATAAAGGTTTGACTATGGATTCTTATCCAAGTGATCGTGAAGACTTCTTGTTTATGAATACAGCTGCAGGGGCATGTCAAGATCAGGCAGTACGTCAAGCTTTGGCTTATGGATTTGATCGTGAAGCCTATATCGCAAGCTATTATAAATTAGATGATAAAGATGCCAAATTGGCATATGTACCAGGCTTGTTTGGTAACCCAGTATCTGGCGAAAATAGTGCATATGTTCGTGGTGAAGAAAAAGTTGATGGGGCTACTTATTATGATTATGATGTAGAAAAGGCAAAACAAATTTTAGACGATGCGGGATGGACTGTTGGTAGTGATGGTATTCGTGAAAAGAATGGTCAAAAATTAAGCATTAAGTTCTTGGCTGTAAAAGAAAAAGATGCGATGGATACAATGATTCCTATGTTACAAAAACAATGGGGCGAACTTGGTGTCGACTTCAAGGCAAACACAATGGAATTTAATACAGTTATTTCAACTGTAGGTGATGATTCAGCTGTTGGTGATTGGGATGTATCTTATTTAGGAAACTCTTTTACAAGCCCTGAAGATACAGGCGTTGATTACTTTATTCAATCACAAGGTGTAAATAACTTTGCTCGTTTAAAAGATGATGAATTAGATTCATACTTAGCTGCAGGTGCTTATACAGCTGATAAAGAAGCTTCAGCTGCTGCTTACTTAAAGGCTTATGTTCGTCAAGCAGAACTATGTGCATACTTACCAACAGATGGTGTACAAACGTATTGTTTACGTAATAAGAAAGTAAAAGGTTTGAATACATCTTCTACATTTATTTGGTCACAATCAATGGCTACAGCTTATATTGACGATTAATACGAAAGGGATATGGAGACATATCTCTTTTTCTTGAAAAAAATGTAAATAATTTGAAAAAATGTTGAAAATAGATTTTATTTGGTGTATCCTATAGACAACCTATGCGAAAGAGATCAAACTAAGGACCGGATACAAAGAGATTCTAGTCAGGGTGGAAGCTAGATTATTACGACTTAGCAAATGGACTTTCAAGGGCAAGGTGAAAAGTGTTTCTGAGTAGCTGCGACGTGTTCCGTGCGTTAAATGGATCGAATGTGATGGCATTCTAGAGGTGGGTATAAGTATACCAATTCAGGTGGTACCGCAGATTATTTTGATATTCTGTCCTGTGTCAAATTTTTAATTTGATGCAGGATTTTTTATTTATAAGGAGAGTGATGAAAAGTGTTAGCTGACTGGTGGTGGTACAAAGAATAAATAATTAGGAGGTAAAAGAGAATGTATAAAAATTTATTAGCATGTGGAATGGCTTTATTGATGTGTGGATGTAGCGCAAAAGCTGCAGGTAATGATCAAGTGTTGACAGTTGGGTTGAGTTCAGAAATGAACGGAACTTTTTCGCCCATGTATTACCAAACGACAAATGATTCTTATGTCGTTGATTTGGTTTATCAAGGGTTGTTGAAATACAACAAAAAAGGAGAGTTAGTTGCAGATTTGGCTAAGTCCTTACCTGAAATCAGTGAAGATGGCAAGACAATGACTTTTAAATTAAAGAAAGGCATCCATTTTAGTGATGGATCCAAGTTTACTTCAAAAGATGTGCAGACAACATTTACCATTATGGCCGATCCAAGCTATACAGGTCGTTTTGCGAACAACGTTGATTTTTTAGATGGTTATAGTGAATATCATGATGCAGATGCATCTAGCTTTACTGGAGTTGAAACACCAGATAATTATACAGTTGTTTTCCATTTGGATAAGCCTAGAATTGATGCGGTTTCTACACTTGGAACACAGAAGATTTGTAGTTCAGAATATTTAAATTATAAAAAAGGAAAAACAGAAAGTATTGAAAAGAAGAATAGTAAGCCAATTGGAACGGGCGCTTATGTGTTAAAGAAGTTTGAGAAGACAAGTGGAGCTAGTTTAGTTTCAAATTCAAAGTTTAAGGCGAAAAAAGGACAGTATCAAATTTCTAAGATTATGATTAAAAAGACTGATACTTCAACAGAAGTCAAAGAATTGGAAAATGGAACAGTGGACTATATTCCGGATGTGATTGAGGCAAATAAAATTAAATCTGTACAAAAAAATAAAAGTTTATCTGTTGATTCTTATCCGAGTGATCGTGAAAGTTTTATTATCTTTAACTCTTATGTGGGAGCTTGTAGTGATGCTGCGGTAAGAAAAGCTATCGGATATGGATTTAATACGCAAGAATATATTGATAATTACTATCAAATTGATGGTATGGCTTATAAGCCTGGTACTTTTGGGAATCCTGTTTCTTTAAATAATGGAAAAATGATTCGTAATGAAGAAAAAGTAGATGGTGTCACTTATTATGATTATGATGTTGAAAAGGCAAACCAAATCTTAGAAGATGCAGGATATACATTGGCAGATGATGGATATCGTTATAAAGATGGTGAAAAATTAACGGTTCGTTTCTTGGCAAATAAAGATAAGGATTCTTTGGATTCTTTGATTCCGGTTTTACAGAAATGCTTAAATGCGATTGGAATTGATTTTAAAGCCAATACAGTTGAATTTAATACGGTCATCAATACTGTGCAGGATGATGCTCAAACAGATAGTTGGGATGCAACATATCTAGGTTTCTCTTATGGCTCACCAGATGATACAGGCATTAACTTTATTTTAAGAACAGGTGCTACAAATAACTTTGGTCGTTTGAGTGATGAACAACTAGATGCTTATCTAGATGCTGGTATGTATACATCCGATAATGATGTATCTAAAGAGAATTATCATAATGCTTTAGTTCGACAAAGTGAATTGTGTGGTTATTTACCTGTAGACTCTACTAAGACATATTGCTTAAGAAACAAGAATATCAAAGGAATGCATACAACATCTATTTATAATTGGGCTCAATCCATTGCGACGGCTTATATTGTGAATAAATAACATATGATGTATCCTAATGGATATTAGGGCAAAATATAGTCCTGTACTAACTTAATGTTGGTGCAGGATTTTCTTGTATGGGGAGAAATTTTATATATTTGATTTAAGAAAATATAAATTGTTTATGCCTAGAGCATAACTTTCATGAAATATAGGTTGTCATTTGAGTTGATTTTAGGTATTATAATATTGCAGAAGTGTTTTTCTGATTTTGGAGGTCTTACTTATGGTCTTAAGAAGATTTACCACAATTGATAGAGAAGAATTGCTTTTTTAAGCGTGCCTACTATAGGTGCGCTTTTTTTGTTTTGAAAGGAAGGTCATTTATGGAAACAAAGCGTGTTTTAATTGTGATGGGTTCTCGTTCAGACTTACCTAGTATGGAAGGCTGCATGAAACAATTAGACGATTTTCAAGTTGGCTATGAAGTTCGTGTGTTAAGTGCTCACCGTACGCCGGAAGCGGTTTTGGAATTGTCAAAAACAGCGTGTGAACGTGGAATTCAGGTTATTATTGCGGCAGCTGGAGGAGCAGCACATTTAGCTGGAGTTTTAGCTAGCTCTACACCGTTGCCAGTTATTGGAATCCCTATTCAGACATCTGCTTTAGGTGGATTGGATTCATTATTATCGACAGTACAAATGCCTCAAGGTGTTCCTGTTGCGACTGTCGCAATTGGAAAATCAGGGGCAAGAAACGCAGCTATTTTAGCTTGCCAGATGATTGGGCTAAATGATAAGTCATTACAGGATAAAATTGTTGCGTTTAAAAAAGAACAAGCACAAAAAGTATTAGAACAGTCAATTGTTGAATAAGGAGAAAGAAATGGATACTCGTATTTTTGTTCATAAAAAAGAACAGTTTCAAGTTGAAAGTGAATCGTTAGCTGCTGAATTAAGACAATCTTTATCTTTAAAAGAAAATTTTGGTCTTACAAAATACAATTTATATGATATTTTTGATGCCGACGAAAATGATATTGAATTATTGAAGAAAAATGTTTGTAGCGAAGTTGTTACAGATGATGTATATGATTCTGTAGATTTAACAGGTAAATCATATTTGGCATATGAATTTTTGCCAGGTCAATATGATCAAAGAGCAGACAGTGCAATGCAATGTTTGATGCTTTTGAACAACAAACAAACAGTACGTATTCATTCAGGGACTTTATTAGTGTTCACAAACCCAGTAGATGAAGAAACACTTAATAAAATTACACATTATATTGTTAACCCTGTTGAAGCGCGCGTTAAAGACCTTTCTGTATTAGTAGATGATCAGGACGTTGAAGTAAAAGATGTTCCTGTATTAGAAGGATTTACAACAAAGACGAAAGAAGAATTAGATTCTTTACGTCAGACTTTAGGGTTGGCCATGTCTCAAGCGGACATTGAGCATGTTCAACGTTATTTTGAAAAGGAAGAAAAAAGAGATTGCACAATGACTGAACTTCGTGTTCTAGACACATATTGGTCAGATCACTGCCGTCATACTACTTTTGAAACTGTATTAGATGATGTACATTTCCATTTGGATACATTGTCAGATGAGTTACAGGCTTCTTATGATAAATATTTAAAATTACGTCAGGAAGTTCATGGAAATCGTAAAGAAAAAACATTGATGGACATGGCTACTATCGCCGGCAAGTATCTTCGTAAACAAGGTAAACTTGATGATATGGAGATTACCGATGAAATCAATGCTTGCAGTGTAGAAATTACAGTGGATGTAGATGGAAAAGATGAACAATGGTTGTTGATGTTTAAAAATGAAACACATAACCACCCAACAGAAATTGAACCATTTGGTGGAGCAAGTACATGTATTGGTGGAGCTATTCGTGATCCATTATCAGGACGTAGCTATGTATATCAAGCTATGCGTATTACAGGGGCTGGAGATATCACAAAACCAATTAGTGAAACATTAGAACACAAATTACCTCAATCTAAGATTTCAAAAACCGCTGCTCAAGGTTATTCAAGTTATGGTAACCAAATTGGTTTGGCAACTACATTCGTAGATGAAATTTATGATGATGGCTATGTTGCGAAACGTATGGAAGTTGGTGCTGTTGTAGGTGCGGCTCCTAAATCACATGTTAAACGTGAAAAACCAGAAGCTGGCGATATTATCGTTATGATTGGTGGAGCTACTGGTCGTGATGGAATCGGTGGAGCTACAGGTTCTAGTAAAGAACATAATGAAACAAGTTTGGAAAAATGTTCAAGTGAAGTTCAAAAGGGAAATGCCTTGATTGAACGTAAATTACAGCGTTTATTTAGAAATCCTACTTGTACAAAATTAATTAAAAAGGCGAATGACTTTGGAGCAGGTGGAGTTAGTGTTGCCGTAGGTGAACTTGCAGATGGTTTGAATATCAACTTAGATGCAGTTCCAGTTAAATATCAAGGCTTAGATGGTACAGAATTAGCTATTAGTGAATCACAAGAGCGTATGGCTGTATGTATCGAGGCTAAGGATTTTGAAAAATTCAAAGAAGAAGCGTATAAAGAAAACTTAGAAGCTATCAAAGTTGCAGATGTAACAGATACAAATCGTTTAGTCATGAAATGGCGAGGGAAAACAATTGTTGATATGTCTCGTGCATTCTTGGATACGAATGGTGTTCGCCAGCACCAGATTGTTGATGTTTGCGAAAATGAATATGATGAACATCCATTTGATGCAGTAAACTCAGATTTAAATACAGTATTACAAGATGCGAATGTCGCAAGTCAAATTGGTTTGGCAGAAATGTTTGACGCTTCTATTGGTAAGAGTACAGTGTTGATGCCTTTTGGAGGTAAATATCAATTAACTCCTGAAGAAGGTTCTGTACAAAAATTGCCAGTGCATGGAATGACAAACACATGTTCGGTTATGACATATGGATATGATCCAAAAGTATCTAAATATTCTCCATATTTAGGTGCTAGTTATTCAGTTGTTGAAGCATTAGCTCGTATCACAGCATTGGGTGCTGACTATAAGAAGTGTCGTTTATCAAATCAGGAATATTTTGAACGTTTAGGTGCCGATGCACAAAAATGGGGACAACCATTTGAAGCTTTATTAGGTTTGATTGATGCTCAATTGGCATTTGAAACACCAAGTATTGGTGGAAAAGACTCTATGAGTGGAACGTATAAAGATATTCATGTACCTCCAACAGTTATTACATTTGCGGTAACTACAGCTAAAACAGATGATATTGTTTCGGCTTCATTTAAAAATCCCGGAGACTATGTATATTTGGTAAAGCATACGCCAGTTAAAAATAATGTTCCAAATTATGAACAATTAAAAGAAAATTTTGAAACGGTTCATAAATTAATGCAAGAAAAGAAAATTGTTGCGGCAAGCACAATTAAATTTGGTGGCCTAGGTGCAACTATTGCGAAAATGGCATTTGGATCTAAAGTTGGTGTTGCGATCAGCACAGAAGAAGATGTATATGGATTCAATTTGGGTTCAATGATCGTGGAAGCTACAGAAAGCATTCAAGATGAACATTTAGAATTGATTGGTATTTTAAATGATGATTCTAAGATTGTATTAAATGATGAAACTGTTGAAATTGAAGATGCATTAAAGGCTTGGACAAAGCGTTATAGTGAAATTTATCCAATGATCGTGGATGAAGGAAAAGATACTTTAGAAACTCCATTAAATGATGCAGAAGTACCAATGTCTAAGGTTGTTGTGGAAAAACCAAAAGTAATTATTCCTATTTTCCCTGGACAAAACTGTGAATTTGATACAACAGCTAAGTTTGAACGTGCTGGTGCAGAAGTTAAACAAATTGTATTTAATAACTTAACTGTAGAAAACATTCAAAAGAGTATCGAAACTTTAGCCAAAGAAATTAGTACAGCACAAATCTTAATGATTGTTGGTGGATTTAGTAGTGGTGATGAACCAGATGGTTCAGGTAAATTTATTGCGAATGTATTAAGAAATCCAAAGATTGCACAAGCAATTGATACAATGCGTGCAAATGATGGTTTGATTTTAGGTATCTGTAATGGATTCCAGGCATTGATCAAATCTGGATTATTGCCTTATGGTGATATTGAAAAATTGGATGCGGAAAATCCAACATTATTTAGAAATAATATCAATCGTCACGTTTCTCATATTGCACGTACTCGTATTACAAGTAATGCTTCTCCTTGGCTTGCAGGTATGAAAGCTGGAAGCGTATATTCAGTTGCTGTTAGTCATGGTGAAGGTAAATTTGTTGCGAGTGAAGAAGTATTAAATAAATTGATTGAAAATGGTCAGGTTGCAACACAATATGTAAATGAAAAGGGTGTTCCAACAATGGATGGAAAAGACAACTTGAATGGTTCAAGTATGGCAATCGAAGGTATCTTCTCTGAAGATGGAAAAATCTTTGGTAAGATGGGTCACAGTGAGCGTTATGAAAAAGGCTTGTTCCAGAATATTGCTGGAAATAAAGACCAGGATATTTTCGCAAATGGTGTTCGTTACTTTACACATAAGCAGGTGAAGTAGAATGACGATGCAAAAGGTAGTTCAAGATTCTTCTGGGATCGTAGGCTTGTTCAATGTAGAACAAGCCGCCCAGAACATCTATTTAGCAATGCATGCCATTCAGCATCGTGGACAAGATGGTGTTGGTGTGGCTGTTAGTGATAGAGAAAATGTTGTTTGTAAAAAGGGATTAGGATTATTATCTGAGAATTTAAAACAAGATACATTAAATTCTTTGGAGGGTGATATTGCGATTGGTCAACTTCGTATGGCCACAAAAAATGATTCTCAATTAGAAAATGTTCAGCCGATTATGGTGCGTAGTCACCAAAGATATTTTGCGGTTGTATCAAGTGGGATGATCACGAATGCGATTTCTTTAAGAACGAAATTAGAAAATGAAGGATTGATCTTTCAAGGAACAAGTGATTCAGAATTATTAGCACATTTGATTCAGTTGAATCCAGGTTCTTTTGAAGAAAAAATTGCGAAAGCTTGTCGTATGATGAGTGGTGCTTATACATTCATGGTTGTCACAAAAGACAGTTTGTACGTAGTAAGAGATCCTCATGGTATTCGCTCTTTATATATTGCCAAGGTAGATGAAGGATATTGTATCAGTAGCGAAACTTGTTCGTTCCCAATTCTTGGTGGAGAATTTATTCGTGAAGTAAATCCAGGTGAATTGATTTGTTTCAATTGCGAAGGTATGAAGTCTAGTCAAATTATTGAAGAAGCAGAAACGAAGGCTTGTGCTTTAGAGTATGTATATTATTCTAGACCGGATAGCGTTCATAATGGTTTAACGGTTCATGAAGTAAGAAAACAATGTGGTTATTATTTAGCTAAAGAAGAGAATATTGAAGCGGATATCGTTGTTGGTGTTCCTGATTCAGCTTTAAGTGCAGCTGCAAGTTTTGCCAGAACATTGAATGTACCATATGAAACGGGATTGATTAAAAACCGTTATATTGGTTCTACATTTATTCGTCCGACAGAACAACAAAGAATGCAAGGTATGCGTGTTCGTTTAAATGCGATCAGTTCGGTTGTTAAAGATAAAAGAGTTTATTTAATAGATGATAGTGTTGTGAAAGGTTTTACATCACGTCGAATTTGTCAATTATTAAAAGAGGCAGGCGCAAAAGAAGTGCATTTACGTATAGCTTCGCCAATGTTGAGATATCCTTGTTTATATGGAGCGGACTCAACGGCACAAAAAGATTTGGCGGCATTTAACTATACAGTAGATGATATGGAACAATTGTTCCAGGTGGATTCATTGCGTTTCTTAAGTGTTGAAAACTTTAAAAAGTGTGTGCCTGAAACAAGCTGTTTAGCTTGTTGTACAGGTGAATATCCAGAAGATTTACAAGATTATAAAGATGAGGTAAAGGAGTAGAGTATGGCAGAACATTATGCAGCAGCAGGCGTTAGTTTAGAGGCAGGATATAAATCTGTTGAATTGATTAAGGAGCATGTTAAGAAAACAATGCGCCCAGAAGTGTTAGGAGGACTTGGAGGTTTCTCTGGCGCTTTCTCATTATCTAAAATTAAAGATATGGAAGAGCCTGTATTACTTTCTGGTACAGATGGTTGTGGTACAAAAGTTAAACTTGCGATGGTTATGAATAAGCATGATACAATTGGAATT
Source organism: Holdemanella porci (assembly GCF_019052655.1). Classification (GTDB taxonomy): domain Bacteria; phylum Bacillota_I; class Bacilli_A; order Erysipelotrichales; family Erysipelotrichaceae; genus Holdemanella; species Holdemanella hominis. The sequence continues at coordinate 3,999 of NZ_JAHQVB010000013.1, read as the reverse complement.
GATGCCGTTGCGATGTGTGTGAATGATATCGCATGTGCAGGTGGAGAACCACTGTTCTTCTTGGATTACATCGCATGTGGAAAGAATGTTCCAGAAAAAATTGCGGACATTGTGAAGGGTGTGTCTGAAGGTTGTTTACAATCTGAAGCTGCTTTGATTGGTGGAGAAACTGCAGAACATCCAGGTTTAATGCCAGAAGAAGATTATGATTTAGCAGGTTTTGCCGTTGGTGTATGCGATAAAAAAGATATGATTACTGGTAAGGATCTAAATGTAGGAGATGTCTTGATTGGACTTCCTTCAACAGGTGTTCACAGTAATGGTTTCTCATTGGTTCGTAATGTATTTGATATTACAGAAGAATCATTAAATACATATTATGATGAATTAGGTAAAACTTTAGGAGAGGCATTATTGGCTCCTACAAAAATTTATGTAAAAGCATTAAAACATATTAAAGCATCGGGGATTACATTAAAAGCTTGCAGCCACATCACAGGTGGTGGATTCTACGAAAATGTACCTCGTATGTTAAAAGAGGGTATGGGTGTTGAAATTGATACAAAGGCATTCCCAAAACCTCCAATTTTTGATTTGATTCAAAAAAATGGAGATATTTCTATGAAAGAAATGTACAACGTATTTAATATGGGACTTGGCTTTGTGATGGCTGTAGATCCAGCAGATGTTGAAAAAGTTCAAGCTGCCTTAAATGAAATCAATGAACCTAGCTATGTGGTTGGTAAAGTAACTGAAACAGGGCAGGTAGATGTCCAATGGTAAATATTGCGGTATTTGCGAGTGGTTCAGGTACTAACTTTGAAACAATCTTGTCACATATTGAAGATGGTTCTTTACATGTGAATTGTGCATGTTTGATTGCGGATAAAGAAAATGCGTATGCTAGAGTTCGTGCGCATAATCATGGAGTAGAAGAGTTTTATTTTAATCCAAAGGGATATGATGGTAAAGCGGGTTATGAAGCGGCAATCTTAGAGGTATTAAAAGAAAAAAAGGTTGATTTGATTGTGTTAAGTGGATATATGCGTTTTATTGGACACACTTTATTGAGTGCTTATCCAAATCGTATCATCAATTTACATCCGGCTTATTTACCTGAATTTCCAGGAGCTCATAGTATTGCAGATGCGTATGAGGCAAAAGTAGCACAAACTGGAGTTACAGTTCATTTCGTAGACGAAGGTGTAGATACAGGTCCTATTATTCGTCAAGAAAGAGTAGCAATCGACCCATCTTGGGATCTTGAAACATTAGAATCGCATGTACATGCGATGGAATATGATTTGTTCTGGCAAGTCATTGAACAAGTCGCAAAAAGTATAGAGGAGGAAAAATAATGAAGCGAGCATTAGTAAGTGTATCCGATAAAACTGGTTTAGTTGAATTTGTACAAGGATTAGTAGATTGTGGATATGAAATCATTTCTACTGGAGGAACAAAAAAAGCTCTTGAGGCAGCTGGAATTCATCCAATTGGAATCAGTGATGTGACTGGTTTTCCAGAAATTATGGATGGTCGTGTGAAAACTTTACATCCAAAAGTTCATGGTGCATTACTTTGTGTTCGTTCAAACCCAGATCATGTACGTCAATTACAAGAATTAGGAATTGAGTATATTGATTTGGTTTGTGTGAATCTATATCCTTTTAAAGAAACTGTATTAAAACCAGGTGTAACACACGAAGAAATTATTGAAAATATTGATATTGGTGGTCCAAGTATGCTTCGTAGTGCTTCTAAAAACTATCAAAGCATTCCGGTTCTTTGTGATCCAAAAGATTATGATAAAGTTCTTGAAGAAATTAGAGAAAACCAAGAAACAACATTGGAAACGCGTGAGCGTTTAGCTGCAAAAGTATTCCGTCATACAGCTCGCTATGATGCGATGATCGCAGATTATTTAACGAAGAAAACACATGAAGAATTCCCAGAAAGTATGACAATTACTTTTGATAAGGTTCAAGACTTGCGTTATGGTGAAAATCCTCATCAAAAGGCTGCTTTCTATAAAGGAATGAATCCTCAATATTCTTTGGCAAATGCGACTCAGCTTCATGGTAAAGAATTGTCTTACAACAATATTCAGGATGGAAATGCGGCTATTGAAATCTTAAAAGATTTTGAAGGTCAATATGCAGCTGTAGGTGTAAAACACATGAATCCATGTGGAGTTGGTATTGGTGAAAATATTGAAGCGGCTTGGGATAAAGCTTATGAGGCTGATTCAATTTCGATTTTTGGTGGTATCGTAGCGTTGAACGCAAAGATTGAAAAGGGATTGGCAGAAAAATTATCTAAGATTTTCTTGGAAATCATTATTGCGCCAGACTTCTCTGACGAAGCGTTGGAAATCTTAACTCGTAAGAAAAATATTCGATTAATGAAATTAGATACTAGCTTATCTGTTTCAAGTGCGTTAAAATATACAAATGTTAATGATGGTCTATTGGTTCAAGAGATGGATCAGCATACAATTAATGAGGAAGATTTAACATGTGTGACAAACCGTAAACCTACAGAGGAAGAAATCAAACAATTGTTGTTTGGTTGGAAAGTTGTTAAGCATGTAAAATCAAATGCGATTGTCTTGGTAAAAGATGATATGACAATTGGCGTTGGTGCAGGACAAATGAACCGTGTTGGTGCAGCTAAGATTGCGATTGAACAGGCTGGTGAAAAGGCGAAAGGTTCTGTATTGGCAAGTGATGCTTTCTTCCCAATGCCAGATACAGTTCAAGAAGCTATCAAAGCGGGTGTGACTGCAATCATTCAGCCGGGTGGATCTATTAAGGATCAACTTTCAATTGATGAATGTAATGAACATGGCATCGCAATGGTATTTACAGGGGTTCGTCATTTTAAACATTAATATATAAAAGAGTCTGTATAGACTCTTTTTCATAGTTTGGAAGGGTCTATCATGGATAAGAAAAACAAAATTATTATTATTTCTCTATTATCTGCATTATTAATTGTACTATGTGTATTTGCGGTTGAAATGAAGAACACTGAGAAAAAGGCATATCAGGGGATATCTGAAATCGGAGAAGATCAAAATACGGAAGTTGAAAATAAAGATAATAGTCAATTTATTGATATGTCTTTGGCAAAAGATATAGAAGCGTATTTTCAAGAGAATGGTATTGATCATGAAAAAGTAGCATACTGTATCACAGATTTAGAACATAACATTAAATATAGTATGAATGAGAAGGATGAGTTTATTGCAGCGAGTATTTATAAATTACCATTGGCAATGCTATATTATGATAAAATAAATGAGGGTGAGTATACATTAGATTCAACATTTACATATAGTGGATATATGCATGAGGGTGCAGGGGTTATTAGTTCGAATTATGGTATCGGTAGTCAAGTTCCTTTAAGTGATCTTTTAAATGATTTAATAATATACTCTGATAATGATGCGGGTCATATTTTATATGAAAATCTTGGTGGCTGGAAAGAATATAAGGAAGCAATGACAAAATATACAAATTCTATCAGCGAGAATTATTATACAATGGATAATGTTACAACGGTTAATACAATGAATGATGTGGTGACCTATTTATATGATCATAAAGAAGACTATAAAGTTTTGATTAAAAATATGGAAAAGGCAGAACCAGGTGAATATCTAGATAGGGATACACAATTGAGTATGCCTCAAAAGTATGGTATGTATGATTATGCTTTAAATAGTGTTGGTTTTGTAGAATGTAATACATCATATAGTATAGTTGTTTTAACGAGTTTAGGGGATAAAGGTGCCGATGTTATGGCAAATATCAATCGTATTGCTTATGAGCATTTTAAATAGAGTTGAAAGGCTCTATTTTTTGTTTTTTAGATGTAAGCGTACACAGTAAAAAAATATGAAAAAAATTAAAAAAACATTTGACGAAGTGAAAAGTATTTGGTAATATAGATGAGCACTGCTGAGGTGCAGATGATCTTTGAAAACTGAACAGGAAA
>NZ_JAHQVB010000131.1 GCF_019052655.1 Holdemanella porci | reverse complement strand
ACACTGTTACTAAGATTGAAATCATCGGTTCTGATAAATTTGTTTATATCGAAAAAAACTTAAAGCCTACTCTTTGCCCTATGTGTCAGTCTCGTATGCATTCCAAGGGTATCTATGTTCGTAAAGTAAATCATCCAATCTCTCAGGATTCAATGAACACTTACTTGATAGTACGCCAGCGCAGATGGGTGTGTAAGGAGTGCGGACACACAGAGAATGATTCCTTTCCGTTTTTGGATAAATACTCACATTCTTCAAATATCACGCCATATTTGATTCTTAATGCATTCAAGACTCTTACTAAATCAACAGCCGAGATTGCAGCTCAATTCAATATATCTGATTCAGCTGCCCGTCTTATATTCAAGCGCTATGTGGATCTTCCTAGACTTCCTTTGCCTGAATACATATCTGTAGATGAAGTATATCTGGACATCAGTAATACCGAAAAATATGCATTTGTCATTATGGATTTTTCTACTGGAGAAATCATCGATATCGTTCATAATCGATGGCATTCTACACTTGAAAACTACTTTCTATCTATTCCACTTAAGGAAAGATTAAATGTCAAAGGTGTAATATCTGATGCTTATAAGACTTATCTTACTATGCCTGAAGAGTATTTTCCTAATGCGGTCACAATCCTCGATTCGTTTCATGTAGTAAAGGTTATAATATCTCGCATGAATACTTACATCTACAAAGTAATGAAGAGATACAAAAAAAGAGACGAACAAAGGCTAAAAGAAAAAAATCACGATACGAACCGTGATGATAAATCTATAAAGCCTTCTAAAGAAGTAATTCTGTTACAAAACTATAAATGGGTTATCCTTAAAAACCATGATGAAATTAATTATTCAACAAAACGCTATTATCATAAAATGCTAGGTATGAATGTAGATACATTCACCATTGAGAAAATGTTTCTAGAACTGGATCCAAACTTTGAAAAGCTTCGTGATCTAAAAGAGGATTATATTGAATTCAACAATCAGGAATACGAAAGTGAATTCGATGTACTGACAAATCTAAACGCTTTGATCAACAAATATAAATATTCAGATCAGTCGATATTTAGTGATTTTGCCTTGTTTCTTATCAAGAACAAGGAACCTATCGTTAATTCCTTTATTAAAGTAAAGGTCTATAGAAAGAGTGCAAGAAACGAGCAAGAATACTATGCACGTCTTTCCAATGGACCTATGGAGTCTTTCAACCGAAAGCCGAAAGATCTTAAGAGAGAATCGAGAGGATTCTCTGATTTTAATTATACACGCAATCGCATTCTCTGGGCTACAAGAGACAATCCAAGCGTTAGAGGTATTCCTAAACCAAAAGATGAGATCAAAAAGAATAAAGGAAAAAAACGCGGATCATATAATAAGAAAAAATAATATAAAAATATAACTACAATTTAATAATCAC
>NZ_JAHQVB010000130.1 GCF_019052655.1 Holdemanella porci | reverse complement strand
TGGATCCATCAACAAGGCTAATCTTCTTTTATTATCTTTTCATGAATAATTCAGGTATAGTTATTTTTAAATCTCTCATTTCTGGCAAACAATTTGGCAAACTTTTTATTAAATCAAAACCTGAGATTTTATTTCTCTGTTTTTTTAATCCTCAATAATTCTTTCAGGATGATTTCGTTTCATATACAAATAGAGTGCATATCTAGGAATTTCATAAATATTCTTATACTTCTTATCCCTAATAAAATCATGCACTAATTTTAAATCATCAACATTCTTACAATAAGTTAATGTAACAATCTTCGATCAATAAAATCAAATTCTTCAATCATCTCTTTTGTTTCTAAATATAATTCTTTATAATTCATTGATTATCCACTAAACACATCAATCATATCCACAAACCACTTTAAATCATTCATATTCTTAAAACTATGAGCGACAATATAAAGTCTTCCATCCTCATTCAAGTTTATTGAAAACTTATGATTTGATAAAGCAATAATTTGCTCTAGTCGATTCGAATCCAATATCTCAAGAACTAATTTTTCATCTCCACAAGTCAAATTAAACTTCTTATCAAATGTCTCATATCCAGTTTTAATACTTTGTTTATCCAATGCATTACAAGGATATATAGTTAGCCACGTATTAAACTTTTGGTCAAGCTTACACAACAACCGTTCACCCGTATAAACTGTATTTTCATTCTTTTCCTACAAGCCAGTCTCATCACGCAAGACCTCTGTCTCATCTGTGAGTTTAATGGTACAAAACGCTACAGAAAAACCTTTATATTTACCTTGTACATATCCATTGCCGCTACAATAATCATGTTTAGGTAAAAGAATATTCGTATCGCTAACATTAAGCATATGAGTATTTGGATTAAATTGCACATCCTCAAAGAATTCTTTTATAATCTCATCCATACCAGATGCGGTACTCTCCCCCTTATCCTTGATCATCTGTTCTAAGCCAAGAATCACATATCCAATAATAACTAAAACAAGATTACCACCAAACACAATACCCACTAACGCAATCAATAATCCTAGTATAGACAACAATCTGTTACCCATACCATTCATCTCCCTTCACTCCCATATTAACAAGCCCACAAATACATCTCAAACAATGCACTAAATTAGTCAAAATATAGAAAAAGAAGGTCAATGATCACTGGCCTTCTTTCATTAATTAGTTCCTTTTACTGTGCATAGCGCTTTAAATAATCTACATCTAAAATTAAGATTTTATGATACACCATCGTAATAACGTTTTCTTCTCTTAATCCACGCAAGATACGATTGACACTGTTTCTTGTGGATACCCCACAGAAACTGGCAATATCATCGTTCGTGATTTGCAAATCAATAAATATACCTTTTTTAACTTGTCTACCAAATAACGGTGGTACTACGTCAAGAAAAAGGACTCATAAAATAGATAAATTTTAAATTCTAATG
>NZ_JAHQVB010000194.1 GCF_019052655.1 Holdemanella porci | reverse complement strand
GAATAACACAAGTTCTGTACTGTCTTGTTTCTGAAGAGTCTAAGGTCGACAAAGACTTTTCGGTGACTGGAGTGCTAAGTAAGCTACATTTGTCAAAATCAGGATATTACAATTATCTGCATCGAAAACCAAGCAAGCAATCTATATCTAAGAAAGAGAGAATGCAAGCGATTCAAACTATATATGATGATAATCATCAAATTTATGGTGCACCAAAGATAGCGAAAGAGATGCAAAAGAAAGGCGAAAAAATATCACAAAGAACTGTAGGTGTATATATGCGAGAAATGGGTATCAGAGCCTGTTACATTAAACCATATGTAAAAACAACCTTTGAT
>NZ_JAHQVB010000129.1 GCF_019052655.1 Holdemanella porci | reverse complement strand
AAAATTCAAATTATTTAGTGTGTATGGAAAAATACTACACAAAGATGTTCTTACAGAAGCTTTTCGTAAAGTGAAGAAGAACAAGGGATGTGCCGGTATTGATAAAGTCAGTATCAAAGTGTTTGAGGAAAATTTAGATGAAAACATAGAGTTGATTTTGAATGAACTTCGAACAAAGACGTACAAGCCTTCTCCAGTAAGACGAAAGTATATACCGAAGAAAAATGGAAAGTTAAGACCTTTAGGAATACCAACTATTAAAGACAGGGTCGTGCAACAAGCACTGGTCACTAAACTTGAGCCCTTCTTTGAAGAAAACGTATTTCACGACAATTCCTGTGGATTCAGACCTAACAGAGATGTTAAGTTAGCCATCAAGAAAATTGTGTCTAGATTAGAAAGTGGATATCTATATATCTATGATTTTGATATAAAAGGTTACTTCGACAATATACCTCACAAGAAACTTATGAAAGTTATCAACAAGTATGTGTCAGATGGAACAGTACTAGGCATGATTTGGAAAACACTTAAAGCAGGGTACATGGAAGATGAAATACGATATGAAAACGCAAGTGGCACACAACAAGGTGGAGTTATTTCTCCACTATTGGCGAACATCTATTTGAATGAACTTGACTGGGAACTAACAAAAGCAAATCTTGAATTCGTGAGGTATGCTGACGATTCGATAGTCATGTGTCAAACAAAGGAAGATTTGGAAAAAGCCAAAGTCATAGTTCATGAAACGTTACAACGTCTAGGCCTTGAATTGGCAGAAGATAAAAGTGATGATATTGATTTTCACGAGAAAGACTTTGATTTCCTAGGTTTTACGTTCAACCATTTAAAAATGTCTAAAAATAGACATGTCTATTACACGTTTGGACCATCCGTAAAATCGTTAAAGAAGTTTAAGAGTGATATTAAATCTGTCACCAAGAAGAGTTGTACATACTCCTTTGAGAAGTGGACAGAGATTTTAAACCCAGTCATAAGAGGTAAGTTTAATTACTTCCTTATTCCTTTTCAAGTTTCACGAGAAATCAGACTGTTACTTAACGAACGCGGGCGAGTTATGCATGGCATACCTGCTCTTGATATAACCAAATTAGATGGTTATGTGCGTCAAAGACTACGAGTAAGTTTCTCATGCCGCGGAAAGAAACATGGTGGACAAGCACAAGGTAAATTATTAACTGTCAAATATGATAACAAGTTTTTCATAAAATGTATGGGTCTAGTTACAGGTGCGTATATGAAGGCTCAAATAGTTTTCCCTGGAATTAACATTGATGATTTTATTTTATTGATGGATTCCAATAAAAAGAAAAGTACCTCTTCTCAGAGTAAAAAGAGGTTCTTTCAGTATGCATACACTAAATAAGTCGAATCACAACATTTAAGTCTTTTCTAAAATGTAACTCACATTGGTAAGCCGTATGCCTTAATAGGGCACGTATGGTTTGATAAGGGG
>NZ_JAHQVB010000128.1 GCF_019052655.1 Holdemanella porci | reverse complement strand
GGCTATGTCACAACAAACAGTTGATAAATAGCCATTTTTATAGGGGAGTATCAGAACTCCCCTACAAACTGTTATTTGCAGTTATCTATACTCATTTGGAATTTCGATATGAAGTGTCTCACACAATAACTTCACATCATGTGCATCATTTTCATCAAACTCGTATCCCAGATGGAACATTACTTGACTATATGGTTCAATACAGGAAACCTCTATTTCCTCAATTCTTCCTTTACCCGAAAAAGTTTCTACCGGAAAACAATCCCCATCATAAAGAATTTCACCTTCGTCCGTATATTCAAAACAATGCAAATCAATAATTCTGTTTTTCAAATCTTCCCATACAGTATGGTTCAATGTTGTATATTCCATCTTAATCTCATAAAAGCCATTAGCTTTCATTATTTCTATAAAGTTCTGATAATCGTTCTTTTCTACAAAAATGTCAATATCATTATGGGCTCTTGACTGATATCCAAGAAGAGCATCTACACCCCAGCCACCATCAAGAAAGACTTTAATCTCCGCATCTATTGCAAATTGAAGAATCTGTTTTACATCTGTTATATTGACCATCTTATCATCTCCACAAATTCTAATTAGGCGACCAGAGGAACTGCTGGTCTGTTTGATAAATCTCTGCATTTAGCAGTTTTCAATGTTGCCAAAACGAAAGTTAAGAAGATGTTCCTTTTCTCCATGTCGCTTTCTTTGGCGTAATTTACAAGGTTATTCCACACAAGATAGTTGTTCAGATACTTGGTAGAAACACCGTTAAAGCCACGCATAAACCTCTTTAGCTGGCTATGGTAGCTATTGATATGTTGGATATTATAAATGCCTTTCTTGGCTTTGCCAGTCTTTAACTGCACAAGGTCAATGCCATTGGCATTTGTAAATCTCACATAGGAGTTCATCTTGTCCGTAACAAGAGTGGAATTGGTCTTAATCCTACCATCATAAATATGATGTAAATCTCTTGTAGAAACTCTACCAGTATTCGTAATCTTGGAGATAGACAAGCCATTCCTATTAACCGCACAAGGAACACATACCTTTTCTTGGGACAAGCCTCTGATATGTGTAGAATGACCACGCTTATGAGCCTTGCGTGGCATAGCAAATGTCTTACTCTTGCTATGATTGCCCTTGTACGAGATGGCGAAAAAAGTTTCGTCAGCCTCAATAATGCCGTCAAGGGTAACATCGTCTGCCATATTCTGAAGTGCATCCAAAATCTTGTGTCTCCAAAGGAATGCGGTGTTTCTGTGAATCCCACAAGCAACAGCAGTCTTACGAATGGATAAGCCATTCATCATACAATCAATGTACTGCTCCCACACGGACAAGTCTTTTCTTGTACCAGACACAATGGAGTTCGTAGCAATCACGAAGGACTTGCCACAATCCTTACATACATATCGCTGTGTGCCATCTTTACGATGACCATTGCGAACCACATGGATACAGCCACAAAGAGGGCATACACGACCATTT
>NZ_JAHQVB010000127.1 GCF_019052655.1 Holdemanella porci | reverse complement strand
ATTATTTTTAACAGTTTGGCGGTACATGCGGTTTTGGCAGCTTTCGAATTTAGCGGGTTCGATTGCTGCTTTTTCTTTTGATAGAATCGATTCACTGGATTATCTTTAGCTCCTCTTATAGAACATCCTACAGCCAGAAACAATAGACACCTTAGATATTTATTTCCTTTTTTGGATATCTTTAAATGTTTTCCATCCTGGTCTCCTGACTGATATATATGCGGATCCAATCCTGCATATGCCACAAGTGCTTCTCTTGATTTAAATTCTTCTATATCTCCAATCTCTGCAATGATTCTTGCAGCAAGATTGGGCCCTATTCCATCAATGCTTGAGATATATCTATATTCTTCTAAAGTAGAAGCAACTGTTATCATTTCATTCAATGTTTTTTCACATTCCCTCTGTGTTTCGATTACCTTATCAAGTAATATTTTAAATATTTCAACTTCTACATCATCCTTTTCACATCCGGGATATGTCTTTTTCGCAAATTCTATTATTTTTAATGCATATTCTAAAGATACCTTATGATTATGACATGTATTTTTCTCAAGATATCTGGCAACTGTTTCAGCCTTCTTGTTCTTCAATAAATCCGGATGTGGATATTTCTTTAGGATTGTCATTGGAATATCACTGTATCCATCCTTAAATAAATCAAGATATCCCGGAAAACAGATGCTTAACTGATTTTGAAATGTAACCTTGTATTTTCTAAGATGATTCAACTGATCTTCATACAATCGATTCTTTTTCCTGAGCCAGTTATGTGTTTCATCCTTCTTTGTTAGTTCCATCATTTCTTCTTTATCATAATAAACTTTTGAAATAGATATTGGATCAAGCTTATCCGTCTTCTTATTATGTATTTCTTCTTTCCGCTTTCTGGCAGATTCTAAAGGATTGATTATATATGTCTTTATACTGTTCTTACTTAGAAATCTTTCTAAAGGTTTTGTATAAACACCGGTTGCTTCAAATACGGCACATACCTTTTCATTGGTTTCAGCTTCCAGCTTCTGAATATCTTCTAGAAGTCTTTTGAATCCTTCAATATCATGATCAATTTTCTTTACTTTACCAAAACGTTTATTGTTCTTGATAAAACACATGTAATGACTGTTTCCATTGGAAACATCAATGCTTACAATTGGACTTTCCATACAATACTTCCTTTCATTAAACAGTAGAGATAACTTCCAAATTTCTGCTCCATATTGTTTCGTTTTACATACTGACTTGATTCAATTACCGTCTTTTTAGATATAAGCTTATTCATAAACAGAAATAGGAAGAATGACGTTTTTTTTCACTGACTCAAAGGTCTAAAAAGAGCTACGTCATTTCTTCTCTAAGACTTTGTTCTCATTACATGCCTGCAAAAAGAAAAAGCCAGGAATATTATATCCTGACTTGAATACCATGAATAACTAAACAAACAGTTGATTCTCTTTCAATAGAAATGATTCTTGATCTGTTCATCTACATTATACAATTCTATATTAACCAGAATACTTTTCTTCCTGGTTTCATAATACGAAA
>NZ_JAHQVB010000126.1 GCF_019052655.1 Holdemanella porci | reverse complement strand
TCTGATACTCCCCTATAAAAATGGCTATTTATCAACTGTTTGTTGTGACATAGCCAAGATTAAAAAGTTTTCTCGCGGAATGAAAATGAAATTAGAATTTGCGATTGCTTTTAGTCATAATGCGAAGCTATTGATATTAGATGAAGCAACAAGTGGACTAGACCCAATTGTTCGTAATGAAATATTGTCTATCATACGTGAGTATACAGAAGATGAAGATCATACAGTATTAATGTCTTCACATATTACTAGTGATTTAGACAAAATATCAGATTACATTGCTTATATTCATGAAGGTAAATTATTATTTATGAAACCATATGATGAATTAAGAGAAAAATATGGAATTATTCATGCTGGAAAAGAGTTGTTAGATTCATTAAATAAAGATGATATTGTTGGCTATGTGAAAGAAGCATATAATTACACTATTCTAGTAAAAAATCGTTCATTGATACAGAGTGTTTTTAAAGATTTAGAAATGACGCGACCAACAGTTGAAGAAATCATGTTGTTTCATGTGAAAGGAGGCTGTGAAAGATGGTAGGTTTAATGTTAAAAGATTTTTACGAATCGTTTCGTATTAAAAAGAATTTAATAGGTTTTATTTGTAGTATTTTATTGTATGGTATGGTCTTCTTTTTAATGCCAAGTGAGTATATTGTAATCCTTTTAGTTGTATTAACGATACCAATGACAAGTGTATCGCCATTACAATACTCGATTGAGCAAGATGAACTCTCTAAATTTGATCAAATGTTATTAACTTATCCTATTTCTAAAAAAACAATTGTGATGACCAAAATATTAGAAACATATATCTTTTCATTTGCATCTTTCTTATTACTTTCTTTACCTGTTGTATTGTTAGCTATCTACGGGTATCATATTATCAGTTTACAAGAAGGATTGTTAGTTTTATCGATAAGTGTGATTTTTACATTGATTATGTTACCTATAAATAATGCAGGATTTTTGACTTTTGGAAATAAAAAAGGAACCATTTTATATGTGGTAACACTAGTAACTTTTGTGATAGGTTTTATTACTTTAAATTTTTTTGTGGGCGTAGAACAGTTATTATTAATACCTTTAAATAGATGGTTATTATATGGCAGTGTCTTGGCAATTATAATTAATATTCTTGGATATTTTGCTTGTTTAAAAATATATGAGATTAGACATTCGTAGGAGGTTTCAGTAATTAAGGAATGAATTATTGGTTCATTCCTTTTTTACACTTTCGAAGGTGAGAATAATTTAAGGCTTCGAAAGTAATACAGACATTTTTATATGACGCTATTTTGTTTGAATAAAATAATTTTTAGTATGTGATACGTTATACTTTTGTATAAAGTGCATATGACGGAAAAATGGTGCGTGTTTAGCACACCATCGGTGTATCTGTAGCGGTCAATCGGTGTGTCAAAATTTTTTGATTTCTTAGTGATTCACCTTTGAATTCTAAACGATATGCTTTACATAGAACTCGATCTAAACACGCGTCAGCGTATGTACAATCCTTAAATGAGTATTCCGCTATCTGAAGTCCATGCAATATGCTACAGAAGTCCACATAATCC
>NZ_JAHQVB010000125.1 GCF_019052655.1 Holdemanella porci | reverse complement strand
GAGATAATATGAAGTGACCTCCTATTGTCAATACGTGGATTACGACTCATAATTGAATTGATTAAAAACACTTATGGTGTCGATGCCATAACACAATAGGAGGTCACTATGAAAAGTATATTATCTGTTGGAATGGATGTCCACAAAAATTCGTTTAGTTTATGCGCTTATGATGGTTATACAGGAGAAATCGTTTCAGAATCTACATTTGCTTCTGATGTAAAACTAGTAATTAAGTTTATTGAAACACTTAAAAGTCGTTATGAAAACGATGTAGAAATCAAATGTGGTTATGAAGCAGGTTGTCTTGGATATTCTCTTTATAAGTCGTTAACTGCAAGAGGAGTGGATTGTATAATTTTGGCTCCTACAACTATGCAGGTTTCTGCAAAAAATAAGATGGTAAAGAATGACAGAATGGATGCTTTGAATATTGCAAAGAACTTGGCTAGTGGATCATATAAATCTGTATATGTTCCAGATGAAGAAGATGTTGAAATAAAAGAATACATCCGTATGATTCATGATTTCAAAAAGGAATTAAAAAGAGTTAAGCAGGAAATCTGCGCATTTGTATTGCGTCATGGCTATCAATATGATGGTAAATCAAAATGGACAATTCGCTATATGAATTGGATCAGAGAATTGGAAATGTCAGAAATTCAAAGAGAAACCTTAAATGAATATATTGCAGAAATGGAAAATTTAAACGATAAAATCAATCGATTCATGAATCGTATTGATGAGATGTATCAAAGTGAAAGATACCATGAAAAGGTATCTAAATTAAGATGTTTTAAGGGTATAGAAACATTTGCAGCCATGACTATACAGGTAGAAACAGCTGATTTTGAACGTTTTCCAAGCGCAAAAGCATATGCATCCTATACTGGACTTACAACAGGAGAACATTCTAGTGGCGATAAAAACAACCGAATTGGTATTACAAAGCAAGGAAATACAGTGATTAGAAAAACACTGGTAGAATGTGCACAATCTTTGGTGAAAGGAAACGTATATGCGAAAAAATCACAAGGGTTAAAAAGTCGTCAAAAAGGAATGGATGTAAATATTATTGCATATGCGGATAAGGCAACAGAACGTTTGAAGAAGAAATACCAAAAATTGATTGAACGAAATGTGCCTAGAAATAAGGCAATAGTCGCTGTAGCTAGAGAGTTAGCATGTTTTATTTGGGGAATGGAAACAGGAAACATCCATTAAAATAAAAAATAAGTGAAAGGAGATGTGAAGAAAGACTTTTAGAAAGACAAAGGATTGATGATATAGAGGAACTTCGTAAATAATGAAACAGGTCTGATTATTTACGATTCACCTCTTAAGGCAATAGTGGTACACGAATCAAATCGCGAGGAGGACTGTACGAAAAAGCTATTGATCCACGATATGAGATTTACAAAACCTGCTCGACGGACCATTAACCTTAGGTACCCAATCCACGAATAACAGAGTGGTTAACTGTCGATAGATTTGTTTAGGAGTTCCTCTATGTCATCAATCTAAAACTGAATATTTTTAGAATATGAGTGTAATTTTGTCTTGACAAAGGTCACTTCATAACAGGTG
>NZ_JAHQVB010000012.1 GCF_019052655.1 Holdemanella porci | reverse complement strand
AAAGCATCATTTTCGATCATAAGATCATCTCCTTTCTGATTTCAATGACATAATATCAAAAGAAATCAGAATCAGAGTTACAGCTCTGTTGGTAGTACACAAAGTTTACAATAGCTTCTAGTGGATCCAAAGAGGATATTGTGACGCTTTAAAGATTCTATTTTCAAGTCATCCTGCTTGAAATCTCTCCAGTCTGGAAACAGCGAATCCCAGAATTCGATTACACGAGCTTTAACTTTACGAATCGTTTGTAGAGCAACTTCAAAAGAAGTAATCAAATCATCATTCTCATCGAGTGTACAATATAGTAAATGAAAAGATAAGTGAACTGAGTATAAGGGACAAAATTAGTTGGAAGCAAGGCATGAGTGGATTTACATTGAGTACACTGGATACGCTGAACATGAATTTGAATCTTACACTCACCACTGGAAAGATCATCAATGATCACAAATCTTGTGTAGTGTCCATATAATATAAAAAGGCCAACGACACCACAAACAGGACAATGTAAAGACAGCAAATCAATCGCATTAACAAAAGCTTGATAATCATCTTTATTCAAAATCAGGTTGAAGTCGTTGGTAATTTTCAGTATCATATAATTGTCTAAGAGGACGGGTAGAAATCACAACTTTGATCGGTGCTGGATTTCTACCTTTTTTTACGTCCAATCCCTTCTAAAAATACTGTAACAAAAAGATAGGGAAAGTAAACCCTAAAAGTGTTTAAAGGTCATCTCTATCTCAGAGTCAAAATCCCTATGACTTTTAAAGGTTGATTTATCCCTATCTATTTTTATATATTCGAAATCTCTGCTCTTTTGTACGCAGGGCATGACATATATCTAGACAGTGAAAGTTTTTTGTGGGGGTTGTTATCACAGTGGCCAACCACTAGCCAAGACCAAGGGTCTCCATCGTGAGATGGAATCAGAACATAAATGATAATCTAAATGTGTACATAAATGATCGTTTAAGAATGTACACTTCTGGTTACAAGCATATGACGGAAAAATGGTGCGCGTGTAGCGCACCATCGGTGTATCTGTAGCGGTCAGTCGGTGTGTTAAAATTTTTGATTTCTTAGTGATTCACCTTTGAATTCTAAACGATATGCTTTACATAGAACTCGATCTAAACACGCGTCAGCGTATGTACAATCCTTAAATAAATCGTACCATTCTTTTACCGGGATTTGAGAAACTATCACTGTCGATTTTCTACTTTCTCTTGAATCAAGAATTTCAAATAGATGTCTACATTTCTCAACATCAAGATTCATAAGTCCAAAATCATCTATAATCAATAAATCTACTTGTGCTATATTTTCCATAATACCTAAAAATTTAATTGAATCATCCACTTGTTCATGAGCACTGAGTTCCAGTAAGAGTTTGGAAGCAGAATAATATCTTACTTCTTTGAATTGTTTCAAAGCTGCAACTGCCAAGGCATTCACGTAATATGTTTTTCCTGTCCCTGTCATTCCTGTAACCACTAGATTTCTTTCTTCATCTATCCATATACAAGTATTCAGCTTTTCGATTGTTGGTATATCCAGTTGTCTATCCGTATCATAAAGTTTCTCATCAAATGTTGCTCCAGGTATTTTCAGTTTAGCTTTTTTCAAATAACGCTCAAATTTCTTGTTGTATCTTAGATTCCATTCAGCTGTGACCAACTTTTCAAAACGATCCTGAAAAGATTCTAAATCGCTGTTTGGATTTTCCAGTTGAAGACGAAGTTCTTCTGCCATGCCTTAAAATTTCATGGATTTTAATTTTTCATATAGATCCATATAAATCGCTTGTTCTTCTTTGATTTCAGTTTTATTCAAAATGTGATTTACCCCTAATATTCTTATGTTCTGGAAGAGTTTCCGAACGATTTGTTTTCTTTTCATTGATTAATTTAGTAAGCATCTTTTTAAAATCTGTATAGGTATAAATATGCGATTCCAGACAGATTTTGGCAGCTGTATCTGAAAATGCTTTTGGATTTTTTTACACATATGAAGAATTCCATTACAGCTCTTATAAAGCTCTTATAAGATTGTGCTTCATAACGAAGTGTACCAATAACCTTACAAATAAATTCATAAACATTTGGATAATAGCTCCTTGCCCAACTTTTGTATGCTTCTGCATTCATTTTATTTTCCAGGTAGTAATAAAGATGGCTCTCAGGCATATGCTCTTCCTTTGTTATATATTTTGGAAATGGTTTATGAGCACGCTTATGCGTACAGACCAGATGGTTCATAGAATCGCAGATAATAATATCGAAATATGAAGCTTTTAATGTAACTTCCTGTTTATAATAAGTATAGGGGACAGAATAGTAATGATGATCATATTCAAACATGATAATTATTAGGAACAGTTTTGATTAGTTGTTTGTTTGAATTGTAAGCCAAATGTAAAAAAGGAATAATTTTAAAATCCCATATCTTAATAAAAAATATGGGATTTTGATTATATAATGTGTTTTTTATTTATAATTCACATGGAGTGTAATTTGGCAATCAATGCTTCTTGAAGGACTTGCGAAAAATTGATTTTTTTGCTCATAGCTTCTTTGTTTAACCATTCGGGTATGGTTAATGTTTTTTTGATAGCTTTATTGAAATGTGTTTTTGCATATTCTTCAACATCAACAGATACAAGTGTGACAAAAGATTGTTTAAATTCGAATTCAAGTTCAGATGCGATTTGTGTTGGATCAATTTCTTCTAACTTTGAAGGAATTGGAATATCTTCATTGTCTAGTTTTGCGCTGAACAATGCACCGGCTAGACAATCTACGGCCATTTCCATTGCGTCTTGTAGTGAATCTCCACATGTAGAAAGATAATTGAAGTCTGGAAAAATAACTGAGTAATGTTTTTCTTCTTCAAAGAAACAAGCTGGATAAATTGACAACATAATGTTTGCCTCCTTTTTAAAATATTCAAGCAGAGTCATTTAAGCCATGCTTGTTTTAGAATGGATTGTTCAGTTGACTTTGATAAACCTTTTGTGTGAAATGGTATAGTCACTTTACCTTTTTTTGTCGGATGTTGGAAACCCACTTGGCTTTTTAATACCCATCCATCCGCAAGGATAAGTCGTTCCATATCCTTTGACGTCATTGGCATATGTGTCCTCGTTGCGCATATAGTATATCAAAATACACGTGTATATACAATACGTATTAGTGTTGAACGTATAAATGAAAAGAAGGAAATTAATCCTTCTTTGAAATGTAAAGTGTACATGTAAAGTCTAGGTTTTTCGATTGATCGATCAAATATTGGGGTTGTACTTTTGCACCCCAGCTGTTGATTCCGCCTACGCCCATTTGTTGTTTTGTGATTCTTAGATGGGTTGTGTTGGTTTGTGGAAGTTCAAATGTGTGGTTGGCATTATATAGGTGCATAAAGGAATACTTGCTTGCCATGCATTCCATTTTTTCAGACTTGATGTTTACTTGAATGGTGTCGTTGGATAGGCTGCACCATTTGCAGTCTGTGTGGTTACCGTGTTCTTGTGGTTTTAAGTATGGAATGTAGTTTGTGTCTACGTTTTCAAAGTAGAAATCGGTTAGAGCATGGTCTCGATCTATATATGTGTCTTTTTCGCCTTTTCCAAAATAGGCGAAGTTTTTGAACTCTTCTTTTAGAGCAAACTCGATTCCAAAGAGTGGTAGTGTTTGTCTTTGTGAGTTTTTGTCTAGGTGCAATTGGATTTGAATACTTTGATTGTTGTAGACTGTGTAGACGAGTTTACATTCTTCTTCAATGGATTCAAGTTGTATTGTATAGATCATTTGTGCGCATTTGGAGTTTCGTATCATTTTAAAGCCGACTACATTTTGAAATAGGCTGGCATTTAGCCAGTTGGCATAGGTTTGTTTGGCACCACGATCATTGTCGGTTAAAGCTCTGTAGAAGAGTGGCTTTGGTGCTTGTTTGAGTATTTCTTCATCATTTACTTGAATGGATACTAAACCTTTTCGTTTGTCAAATAAGTATTCAGTATCGATAAATTGAATGCCAATGGTTTCTTTTCCTTCTACTACGAGCATGGCTTTTTCTTTGGGGTGGTCTTGTTTGACTTCAAAGACTTGTTGGTCAAAGGATTGAATGCCTAATGGTGTTTTGTAGTAGATGGTTTTTGTGTAATAGCCTGGGGTATTGATTTGTTTAAATTGTACGGGCATTGTTTTTGTGGTGCCTGGTTCTACGCTTGTTTTAAAGATGCCGGATTGAATAACGAGTCCGTTTTGTTTCAATTCAAAAATAAAGGTGTCTTTACTTAGGTCATAGAATAGGTTTTTGTTTCGGATTGTTACGGAATCGAAATGGATTTCCATGTCGACATAGCGATAGAGTTGTTTTAGTTCTTGGCTTTTGCCGGTTTCTTCTCGATTGGCTAAAAGGATGCCGTCTCCACAAAAGTTGGAGTCGTTAGGATAGTCGTCGAAGTCTTGTCCATAATAGTATTGTCCGTCTTTTAAAATGGCTTGGTCTACATAGTCCCATACAAAGCCGCCTTGGTATTGTTCGTATTCGTCTTCTAGGTTGGTATATTCTTCCATGCCTCCAAGACTATTTCCCATGGCGTGCATATATTCACATAGCATAAATGGTTTCATTGGATGGCTTTCTAGATAGGCTTTCACATTTTCTGGAGATGTATACATTCTAGATTCAATGTCGGATGCGTTTTCGAATGTACGATCTTGTACGATTCCTTCATAGTGGACAAGTCTTGATGGGTCTTGTTCTTTGAAGTAGTCGTGTAGGATCATAAAGTTGGATCCACTTCCAGATTCATTTCCAAGTGACCACATTAAGATGCAGGCATGGTTTTTATCTCTTTCATACATGCTTCTAGCACGGTCTAATAGGCAATCAGTCCATTCGGTTTTATTTTGTGGAAGGATGTCATTAGCTCCATGGGTTTCTAGATTCATTTCGTCAATGACGTAGATTCCGTATTGGTCGCATAGTTTATACCAATAGCTGTTGTTTGGATAGTGGGATGTTCTTATGGCGTTGATGTTTAGTGATTTTAACATGTGGATGTCTTCTTCCATTTGATCTTGAGATAAACATCTTCCGGTTTTTGGATTCCATTCATGGCGATTGATGCCGTGGAATACAATTCGTTTTCCGTTGAGTTTCATAATGCCATATTCAAGTGTGAATTTTCGAAAGCCTACCTGTTCTTGAATGGATTCTATGATTTCGTTGTTTGTATCGTATAATACTAATTTTAATTGATAAAGATTAGGAAATTCACTACTCCATAGACATGTGTTTTCTACAGGGATTTCAAATGTATCTTGCATATTGCCATTCCATACGATGTTTCCTTGTGGATCGTATAGTTTGGCTTGTAGTGTATGGGGTTCATTACTACTCATTTTACAAACGCAACTAAGAACACTTTTATTTGTGTCTAGATTGATGTCTGTATCGATTTTTAAGTCTTGTATGTGAAGGCTTGGTTGTTTATAGATCATGACATCTCTAAATATGCCTGTAAAGCGCCACATGTCTTGGTCTTCTAGCCATGTGCCTGTGCATTTTTGAAAGATGCGTACGCAGAGTACATTATCTTTTTCTTGTGTGTATTTCGTAATGTCAAAGCGGCTTGGGGTAAAGGAATCTTCAGAGTATCCGATAAATTTACCATTTAGCCATACGTAGATGTTGGATTCTGCACCTTCAAAGGATAGGATAAGTTTATTTCCAATAAAGTCTTGTGGACAATCAAATGTTTTACGGTATTGATAGACTTTATTTTTGTCCATATCAATTTGTCCGGGTTTTGCCACATCATGCCCATCCCAAGGGTAGGTAACGTCTGTATAGTGGGGGTTATCGAATCCTTGGAGTTGGATGTGTCCAGGCACTTGGATGTCGTTCCAGTTGGAGTCATTAAATTCTGTGTTATAGAAGAATTTAAAGCATGAATCATAATTTTTTGAAAGGTTGAATTTCCATGTTCCATTTAGTGAGAATGAGCTTGGCTTTTTGTCCTTTCCAATTGTATATATGTGGTCGCTATAAGCGTGTTGTCTATTTACTTGAAAGACGCGTGGGTCTTTGATCCAGTTTAAGTCTGGTGTTCGCATTGTATCACTCCTTGTTTTATTGGTGACTTAAATTATATCAAAGGCTAGTATTGAAAGAAAGGTAAAAATCAATTAAAATATTTGATAAATTGGAGGTTGAAAGATGTCAGACATTCTTGGTTTTGTGGTTTCAATAGCCTTAATTTATTTTGTAATCAAAGTCGCATTTAAGTTCATTAAGTGGATTGGGATTTTGTTGGTTGTAGTATTTGTGTTTAAGGTGGTAGCACTTCTTATATAAGGGAACTGAGGTTCTCTTTTTTTTTATGTTCTAACGATAATTTATAGCTAATAAGTAAATTATTTTAAATTTATATTTACAAATTGAATGATTTTTGAGATATTATGACTAAGTATTTGAACAGGGGAGATTATCATGGAAAGAGAAGGATTGTATAAAGCCAGTTTAATTGCAAAATGGTTTTTATATTATAATCAAATTACAATGGACCAAGAAGACGCGGATTTGATTTCTAATCTAAAATTACAAAAGTTACTTTATTATGCACAAGGATGTTTTTTAGCGATTAAAGGTATACCTTTATTTCCTGAAAAAATATTAGCTTGGGATCATGGACCGGTAGTTAACGAAGTGTATCAAGAATATAAAGTAAATCGTTCTAGAGGAATTGAGTATAATGGGGATTATGATGGATCTATTAAGCCTGAAGATGAAAAAATATTAAAAGAAGTTTACAGCATTTTTGGACAATATTCAGCTTGGGGATTAAGAAATAAAACTCATAATGAAAAACCATGGATGGAAACTGAGAGAAACCATGAAATAAAGAATGATCTTATAAAAGATTATTTTATTAAAAATTATGTCAGTGAAAATTAAAGATAAACCAGCAAAGCAAAAAATATCTAAATTTAATTTTAATACAAAAGTATGTGAAGTGCCAGAAACCTCGATGTTTTTTAGTTTTCAATACATTACCTCAGATAAGCACTATAATATTGAATATTTAAAAAAGAATCGTGGCGGTAAAGAAAATGAAATATATTTTGCTTTGTTACATAGCTTGCAACAATATTCTCAAAGTACTTGGAATGATTTAAAATTAAAGAGAAAGCAAGCAGGGGGTTACGAAACAATTGCATACAGTGAAATGAAAGAGAGTATTGCCAATATGCTTCCAAAGGATAAGCAAATATCGTATGATACAAAATTATATGTATTTCGTTTTGGAAGCAATTATAGAATGATTTGTTACAAATCAAATAGATGTAAAGCTGCAATGCACATTTTAGGCTTTGATTTTGATTATAGTTTGTATAATCATGGGAGCTAAATAAGTTGTGACAGAAACTGAAAAAATTATATTACAATGAGGCCAAGGGAAAATCTTGGCTTTTTAATTTGATATATAAAGTTGTATTTTTGAAAATCTGTCTATATATAAACACTAGTTACTGTCACTTAATATATGTTGTGAAAAAACGTAAAGATGTTTTCTAATAAGCCTAAAATACTTTTAAAAGGTATACATGAGCTATTAGTCGTTCGGTAGCAAAAAATCCACCATGATTACAATTTATAATATTGCTATTTCTGAGGTGTTATCTCTAATCGAATAGAGGAGCCTTTTATTTCAAAACCAAATTTTTTGTAGTAATGATTTCTTCTATCAGCATGGTCATTATCGACCGATGAGAGATACCCTTCAATCCATTTAATATTATTTTTCGTTGCATATTTAATCAATGCTTTCATTGCAATCGTTCCATTACCAATGTTATTATCTTCCATTAGAATATCATAAATTTTGATATATTTTTTTGAGGAATTTCCTTCTTTTGCTTCACAAACTTTAAAAAAATTCTAGGCAAATTTGTTAAACATTGATAATGCTCACCAAAGAGATAGATTGTGTCATTACTGTTTATTACAATTAAAAGCTCATCGTTGTTTTTGTTGCAATCTATTCCAATTATTTCTGAATTTGGGAACAAATAAAAGATTTGTTTTATTATCCCATATTTCTTTTCTATTTTCTTCATTTCATATTGAAGTCGTTTCTTTTTGTTAAGATAATCGTTTTCTAAAATTTGTTGTTCTTCTTTTAATTCTTTTTCAAAAATTTTTTTACATAAACTTTTTTTCATCGAAATATACCCCTGGCTTTCTATTGTATACGCAAAGTCATTATATCCTACTCACATATTGTATTCAAAAAAATGGCAATGAATTATTTTTAGATCGTACTGTGGGAAAGTTTTTCTTTGTTTACATAACTAGTTAGCATGGCTCATTTAATAAAATCTCACATTCTATTTATATGGGCAAATCTGTTGATGTTTGATTATGGTAGGTCCATAATGTGTTCGATTTAGAGGTGTTAATGATGAAACGATATATTAATTATTCAATTGTATATGCAGTATTGGCTATGATTGGTGGAGTATTTTATCGTGAATTTACAAAGATGAATGGTTATACTGCTTGGACGACTTTATCGGTTGTTCATACACATTATTTTATCTTGGGTATGATGTTCTTTTTGATTCTTGGATTGGTTTCGATTAACATTAATTTAAAAACCAATCGTGCAGTGTTGTTTTATAATGTTGGTCTTAATTTAACGGCTATTATGTTAGTAGTTCGTGGCATTGTTCAAGTTTTAGACTTGAAAGTTGTATCGGCTGCTATTTCAGGTATTGCGGGTATTGGGCATATCATTCTGGGTGTTTCATTAGTTAGGATTTTATGGGATATAAAAAAGAGTGTGTGATAGTTTGATTGTAAAGCGTATAGTTTAATTTGTCTTAGATAATTTTTTTGAATCAGATTGGCAAATTTAACAATGTATTATTTACTTTTTGTTATTTTTATTGAAATTTTTAAAAATTATGATTTTGATTATGATAAAATGAATTTACTTATAGTAAGGGTGAGAAATTATGTATAATGCAATAGAAGTGGCATGTTATATTATTAATTATTGCAATGATAACAGAATAGAAATCAGCAATTTGAAATTACAAAAAATTTTGTATTACGTTCAAGCAGCTTCTTTGGTTGAAATAGGTGATAAATGTTTTAGTGATCCAATAATTGCTTGGCAGTATGGTCCTGTTATTACTTCAGTGTACTATCGATATAATCTATATGGTGGAGATCCAATACCTAAACAAGAAACATTTAAAAAGATTTCGTTTGATAAGGATAAAATGACTATAAAATTGACTGATTCAGAAGGGATAACTCCAAATTTCAAATCAATTATATATAAAGTTATAGAAGCTTATAAAAATGTTCATAATCCGTTCTACTTGGTAAGAAAAACTCATAGTGAACAGCCTTGGGCTGATACAAGCATTAATAAAGAAATAGATGTTGAAAAGATTAGGACATATTATTCTAAAAATCCAGATAAAATATATAAATAAGGGGTTTGCTTATGTTAAAAGAAACAGAAGAGTTAATTGGCATTTTCGGAGAAAATTTTTGTGATGACGATGAATATATAGAAAAATCAATTACTTTAATAGTTGAATATTATATGAAAAATGGTAGGCATTCATATAGTACAATATCTAAAATTATTAATTCTAAACTTGATCAAGGTGAAGATTCAATCATCTACATATTATTTAATATAAAGGAATTTATGATTCTTATAAAATCAAAAAAATATGAAGAACAAATCAGCAAAATAAGTAGTAAAAAATATTGCTTAGAAGATATTGTACAGAAACTTGAAAAATTGTATGATCATATTTCTTTAGAAGAAACTAGAATTAAATATAATTATAAAATGGTTAACAATAGTAATACGATGATAGAAAATAATGTTATGAATCAGTTTAATACTACAATTATAGAATTTCAAAATAAATTAGATGAAACCACGAATTCGTTAAATTCAAATATTATTACTATCGTTGGATTGTTTTCGGCAATTATCTTTGTCTTTTTTGGAGGATTGACAAGTTTATCTAATATTGTTTCCGGTATAATTCATGTTAAATCGCTAGACGAGATAAAAGTGCCATTAATTGTCATTCTAAGTTTTGGACTAATCATGTTTAATACTGTATTTTTGTTATTGTATTCTGTCTCGAAAATTGTTGATAAAAATATCGGGTGCTATGTAAATTGTAATAGGCCCTATTATTATGCTTTTGATAGTGGTGATGGTTACTATTCTGTATCTTCAGGATATAAAGTGGTTTCTAAACATAGAACATATGAAGAAGCGTTAAATGTTGCAGAGAAAAAGAACAATTGTAAAATAGAAAAAATTTTTCATTGGATAAGCGGTATTTTTGTAAAGATTATCTTTAGATTTCCACATGTTTTTTTGATGAATCTTATATTGATAGTATCTATTATATTTCTGTATAAAAACTTATGATTATAAAACAGTTCTTTAAAAGTTGAACTTCAGATTAAACCGAACATAACAAAGAATTATGGCAAGGTAAACTACTCGGATTTTTAATGATTTAAAAGCAATAGAATGCGTAATGATCATTACTGAAGTTAACCGTTTATTCGAAATAAAGATAACGGCTATTATGTTAGTGGTTCGTGGTATTGTTCAAGTGTTGGATTTGGATGTAGTATCTGCAGTTATTTCTGGTATTGCTGGTATTGGTCATATTATTTTGGGTGCTTCATTAATTCTAATTTTATTGGATATAAAAAAGAGCGTTTAAGCTCTTTTAGTTTGCTTCTAACATGTCGGCTAGGGAAGTATCTTGTACGAATGTATTTGCGTTATTCATAAATAATACATCTGTGATTAAATCGTCTTTAATGAGTCTTTTGTAGTCTTCAAAGTAATATCTTGCATCTATTACTGTTATTGAATTAAATTGTGGAATCAAGAATGGTATTAGACTATTCGCATAGGAATCTTTAATCAATAGTAGGTGTCTTTTTGAGTTGTTGTCTACATTGATGTGGAATAGGGCTTTGTTGCCTCCCATAAAGACTGTGTATTGGTCTTTTGTTTCTAGTGCGTCTGAGTGATAGATGGTTCTTGATTTTTTGTTTGTGGATTCGTCTGTGATGACGTAATCACATTTATCTTTTGGTACATAGATATTGATTTCGTCTTTGATGTTTACACTTCCGGTTTTGTTGGCGAGTGTTCCTTCAAAGTTTGTCGTGACTGGATATATTGTATAGTCGGATTGTTTGGTTGTTTCAAGATTGAATGTTTTGGCTATGTCTTGATAGGCATAGTAGGATGCAAGGCTTGTCCAATGGTGGTCCGTTTTATAATATAAGTATTCGTCTTTGTGTTTTTTTAATGTATTTCGCAAATCTATTTTAACAATTGAATCATCCAATTTACTATAGATGTTGTCTATTTGTTTATCTTGGTTTAGGGTAACTGCATATTTTGGCAGGTACTCTTTTTTTATGCTTACAGCATTTGGTGCAGTCACAAATCCTACGTTGAGTTCTGGATAGTTTTGTTTAAATGTGTTTATGGCGTTTAGATTTCTTTCGAGTTGTTCCTTGTTGGGTTTGGCTGTTTTTTCTATAAGGCCTTGTTTAGTAAGGAATATGTCTTGTATTTCTTTTACGCCAAATGTTTTTTGAATCAAGTATTTAATGTGTATGTTTTGATCTCTACATACGAATTGATCAGAGAACCATGTATTTAAGTCTTTTGTGTATTGCCCGGATAATACGTGTTCTGTATTCCATGATGGAAAGGTTTGTAGGGGTCTATTTTCTGTTTCGGATTGTTTATGGTCAGGAATGATGATGTTTACTGTCATTGTTGCTATTGCTGCTACACTAACAACTTTGGTTAGGCTACTTGCCATAATGCTTGAATATTTATGTTTCATGTTAGACCTCCTTTTCTAGAATGCGAAGTATAGGAAGGAATGGTATGTTCCTCCTACAATAAATGCGATGCATACAATTAATAGAATTATGTAGATTGTCCATGTTGTGTATACGGCTTTCATTTTGTATTGGTTGTATACAAAGATTTGAATTCTGTCATAGACTTTTGTACTGAGTAGAATGGCGAGTACGAATACTATGAAATAGGATTTTAGCATAAACTTGGCTTGGTTGTTTGCGAATGTTGTTGTGCCTATACCTATCATTTTTCCAAGTGTTGAAAATGCAGTTGTGATATTTGGACTCATAAAGAATACCCATCCAATTAATACTACGAGTAATGTATAGATGTGGGATATTGGTTTTGGAAGTTTTTCGAGTTTTTCTCTTAAGAAGAATTTTTCAAGGAGTAAAAGACATCCATAATAGAGTCCCCATAGAATGAATGTCCAGTTAGCGCCATGCCAGAGTCCTGTGCAGAACCATACGATAAAGATGTTTCTTATGTATGTGTTTTTGTCTACGCGATTACCACCTAATGGAATGTATAGATAGTCTCTAAACCATTGGGATAGGGATATGTGCCATTTTCTCCAGAAGTCTTGTACAGATGTGGCTGTGTATGGATGGTCGAAGTTTGGTTTGAAGTCAAAGCCAAAAAATTTTGAGAGTCCAATGGCCATGTCTGAATAGCCGGAGAAGTCAAAATAGATTTGTAGCATGTAGGAAATGGCTAATAGCCATACGCCTAGAGTGGAAGTGTTATTTTGAAGTATGGAGTAGACATAAGATAATTGGTCGGCTAACAATACTTTTTTTATTAAACCTTTACTGATTAGAACCATGCCAGATGCGTATTGTGCTTTTGAGAGGGTTCTATTTCTTAGTTGGTCTTCCATTTCGTGGTAGGAAACAATGGGTCCCATACTGATTTTTCCAAAGAAACTTACATAGAGTGTGAAGAGTATGATGTTTTTTTGTGGTTTACTTTTACCGTTATATACATCGAATATGTATGAGAGTTCACTGAATGTAAAGAAGGATAGTCCTACGGGTAAAGCGATTTTAAGATCGGATTGTATATGGAGTATGTCCATTAAAAATCCTGTATATTTATAGAAGCCAAGAATGAATAGGTTAACAACTACGGATACTATGAGTAGTATTTTTTTAGTTTTTTCATCATTTTGCGCTTCTAGTTCAAATGCCGTGAAGTAATTCCATAGAATGGATAGAATGAGTAGTACAACATAGATTGGGTTGGACCATGCATAAAAGAGTAGGCTTAATACGACTAATAGAATGTTTTGTAGTTTTACGTTTCTGATGAGTTTTGTGAGTAGAACGCTAATGGGTAAGAAACAAAATAAAAAGATTAAATCTGTGAATACCATACTTTATTCCCCCTCACTCAATACTTTTTTGAATTGATCATTCATTGTGTTTGCATCTTCTTTTACTGCATATATGCCATAGTTTCCATGAATATCAATAATAGCGTTTTTTAATAGTTCGGCTTGTTGTGGTGCATAGCCTTCAAAGATGCCTTTTTGATTTTTAACTCTTTTTTCAATGGTTTCTTTAAATGGTTCTTGTTGAGAATGGTCTTTAAATTTCACTAAAACAAATTCACTGGCACTCATAGCGTCGTTGGATTTGTAGTAGATAACACTTTCATATTGTGATGGATCTAAGTCTAGAAATCGTTTCATACTTAAATTGTCTTGTTGGCTAAGTCCATCAAGCTTGATGTTTTCTATGGTTTTACTTTGCACTTCTTCCATAGTTTTCGTACTGTCTTTGTCGTATGAGAAATTTGTGGATAGTAAAATAATGAATCCGATGAGAACGAATCCTTTTAAAATGGTGAATATATACTTTTTCATAATCCCTATGCCCCTTATAATTTGATTGTGATTACTTCAATTATATCATAAATTCTATGATATAATTTGACTAAAGGGGATATAAACATGAAAAAAATTGGGATTATCGGTTTGGTTGTATGTATTTGTTTACTTACGGGTTGTGAAAGTCATAATGAGGGTGTTTCTTATATTAAGGAACAGGAGAGTTTGGATACAAAAGAATTGTCTAAGCATTTAACGGATAAGCGTATTGAAGAAAAATTGACCATGGTTAAAGATGGGGCATTAGATGTATTTTCTATGTTTGAAGATTATGCCATTTATGGCGATTCTCGTGTATATGGATTTGTGTCTTATGGGTATTTGCCTTGGAATCGTGTGTTTGCGGCTGCAGGAAACACGATTTTGAATATTTCGGATTATAGTGAGGCATTAAAAGAAATCAATCCTTCTAATATTTATTTTTCATATGGAGTGAATGATATGGGATTGGATTTAAAGACTGAGAATGGAACGTATGGGGATTTGTATGAAGAAAAAGTAAAGGGTGTTTTAGAGATTTGTCCCAATGCGAATATATTTATTAATTCTATTGTTTGTACTACGCCGGCTGCGGTTGAAGAACATTCTGAATGGTCTAAAACGGATGATTATAATAGTCAATTACAAGAGATGTGTCAAAGAAATGGTTGGAATTATGTAGATATTTCAGATATCACAAATCATGGTGAGGATAAGTATTATCAACAGGATGGAGTCCATTATATTCAGAATTTGTATCCTGTATGGGCTGAAAGAATGATTGGTGAAACAATTAAAGTTATTGGATAGAAGGATTAAGATCCTTCTATCTTTTTTGACATTATCACATAATTTTAATATACCCCTTATATAAAGATGATATTACAAGAATATGATTTGACTTTTTCAACTTTTTTTGTTTCAACACCTTGATTATGGTATACTTTTATACGTAGAGAAATTTTCTCTATGAATATGGGAGAGTGTTTTTATGTATTCGAAATATGGAAAGCGAACGATTGATTTTCTTTTGAGTTTGGCTGGAATCATAATCTTATCTCCACTATTGATTGTATTAATGGTTTTAATTAAGGTGACTTCTCCGGGGCCTGTGTTTTTTAAGCAGAGGCGTGTGGGAATTCATAAGTCTTATTTTAATATTTTAAAGTTTAGAACAATGCGTATTGATACACCGAAAGATATGCCTACGCATTTATTGGAAAATCCAGATCAATATATTACGAGTATTGGTAAATTTTTGAGAAAGACGTCTTTGGATGAGCTTCCACAGTTGTTTAATATATTTAAAGGGGAAATGGCAATTGTGGGTCCAAGACCTGCTCTATGGAATCAATATGATTTAATTGAATTGAGAGATCATTATGGTGCCAATGATGTACTTCCAGGATTAACTGGTTGGGC
The DNA here is from genome assembly GCF_019052655.1 of Holdemanella porci. Taxonomy (GTDB): domain Bacteria; phylum Bacillota_I; class Bacilli_A; order Erysipelotrichales; family Erysipelotrichaceae; genus Holdemanella; species Holdemanella hominis. The sequence goes on along the minus strand of NZ_JAHQVB010000012.1, from coordinate 24,814 downwards.
ACAGGTAAATGGTCGTGATGAGTTGGAAATAGATGTTAAGGCTAAACTTGATGGAGAGTATTGTAAGAATTTAAGTTTTTCATTTGATGTGAAATGTTTTTTTATGACAATCTTTTCAGTGTTAAAACACGATGGGGTTGTTGAAGGTGGTACGGGAAGTATCCATAATAAAGATAATAATAACTAGGGGATAGTTGTAAGGTCTTTAAAACCATCATTTGTAGGTTGGGGAGTTATCTATGGTCGTAGCATTAGTATATGCGTTTGATACATGTTTGGATCGTATTCATTTATTGAAGAAATACTACACTTCTAAGGGGTTTGAAGTTGTGAGTGTGACTTCAAATTTTTCGCATAGAAAAAAAGCGATTTATCAAGCTGAAGCTGATGTTGTGATTTCTGTTCGTGAGTATCATAAGAATCTTTCTGCGGACAGAATCTTGTCTCATATTGAGTTTTCTAAAAAGGCAAGAAAGGCTATGGAAGACATTCAACCAGATTTAATTCATTGTATTATTCCGTGTAATACGCTTGTAAAAGAAATGGCGAAATATAAAAAGAAACATCATAATGTTAAAGTGATGTATGACATTATTGATTTATGGCCAGAATCCATGCCGATTGATCGATATAAGGGATTATTACCTTTTAAAATATGGAAGAATAATCGTGATAAGTATTTATCAAGTGGAGATGTTGTTTTCTGTGAATGTGAATTGTTTAAGAAATATGTGCATTGTGGAAATGTTCTGTATTGGGCAATTGATAGAGAGTGTTTGCCAATGAATCCGTATTTAAGTGAGAATGAGTTACAGTTTTGTTACCTGGGTTCTATAAATAATATTATAGACATTCCTAGAATCACTGCTTTTTTAAGGGAGTGCAGTGCTCATAAAAAGTGTACGTTACATATTATTGGGGATGGCGAAAATAAAGAATATTTCATTCAAGAAGTATTATGTGTAGGAGTCAATGTAGTTGATCATAAGGAAGTATACGATTTTCAACGCAAACAAGAAGTATTTGATCAGTGCAATTATGGTTTTAACGTCATGAAGCCGAGTGTAGTAGTTGGGTTGACTATGAAATCACTAGACTATATGTGTGCTGGACTTCCTATCATAAATACAATTAAGGGAGACACAAAGGATTTTTGTGAGGAATGGGATATTGGATTCAATTTGAAAAAGTCAAATATAAAAGAAGTGGCAGAAAGGGTTTGTTCAGAAAGTATGGATGTGCAGCTTCAAAGAAGAAAGAATATTCAGAATTTGTATAATACATACTTTACGACAAAGAAATTTAATGCCACATTAGATGAGGCTTTGAATCGAATTTTTTAGAAAGCTAGGTGATTAAGAATGATTTCAGTCGCAATGACTACTTATAACGGTGAAAAATATATTTGCGAACAAATAGAATCCATTCTTAATCAATCTATGAAAGTGGATGAAATCATTGTTTGTGATGATGGATCGAGTGATTCAACTATAGAATTATTAAAAAAATATCCAGTTAAGGTAGTACAAAATGATGTGAATCTAGGGTATCGTCTTAACTTTAAAAAAGCTATGGAATTATGTAGTGGGGATTATATTTTTTTGTGCGACCAAGATGATATTTGGTTACCTAATAAAGTGGAAGAAATGATGCGTATGATGAAAACTCATTCGAATATGCATGTATTATCTTCTTCTTTTATTTATATTGATGATAAGAATCAGCAAATTCAAATGAAAGTGGATAAGAGTCGGTCCAATAATAATTTATATTGTCGTCCTGTTGAAAAAGATAGTTTATATCGAGTGAATTTCTTGGATTATCTTGCCATGAACTATTTTCAAGGTTGTTCTCTTCTGTTGGATAAATGGATCAAAAATTTAGTTTTAGAACATTACTCTACAGATATTGAACATGACTATTTAATTAACAGTATTGCGGCTAGTTATAATAGTATGTACTTTTATAATAAGCCATTGTTTCAGTATCGTTTGCACGAAAAGAATTCTATTGGCGCACAATATGATACGCAAACAAAAGAAGAACATTTGCAACGAGCAAATACATTAAAGATTCGTACACAGAATGCTCATAATGCGTTAGATGTTTTAAATATAATTCGATTGGCAAATTCGGATTATTATCAAGAGAATCAAGAAAAGTTTAGTCATATGAGTGCTTTTTTTAATCAACATATTCAAGCATTGGAAAATAAGAAGTTTTTTAAGTTGTTGTGTCAAAATACAAGTCCTTATTATTCACTTATTAAAACAAAGAAGGCAAGAGTTATGGATTTATTGTATGTGCTGAAAGAAAAGGTGATTCGATGATTTCAGTTGCGATGGCTACGTTTAATGGGGAACCATATATTCAAGAACAATTGGATTCTATTTATAATCAAACACGCAAAGTGGATGAAATTATTATTGTGGATGATTGTTCTACTGATTCAACAGTTCGTGTAATTGAACAATATATTTTATCTCATAAAGATATAGATATTAAGTTATACAAGAATGAAGAAAATCTTGGATATAAAAAGAATTTCAAAAAAGCAATTTCATTATGTCATGGAGACTATGTTTTCTTAAGTGATCAAGATGATATTTGGAAAGTAAATAAAGTAGAAGATATGATTTCCATTATGGAAGAAAATCCGAATATTTCAGTCCTAGCTTCTTCTTTTGAATTTATAGATCAAAAGGGAGATGTTTTTACGGTTCCTTTAGATTCTAGAATGTCCAATAATAATCTTTTAATGAAGAAGGTTAAAACAAATGAAGTAGTTCCCATCAGTTTTTATGAATTATCGATTCGCAATAGTTTTCAAGGTTGTGCCTTATGTTTAACTAAGAAATTATGTGCTCGTTTTCTAGAATGTTTTACAGAAGAGTTTGTACATGATTGGTTGATTGTATTATTGGCAAGTGAAACGAATTCCATGTATTTTTATAATGCACCCTTATTTCAATATAGGATACATGATAAAAATGCGATTGGATTAAAAGATGTTACGACATCAAACACAGCTACGGATGCTTTATATGCACGTATTGCATTTTGTGAATCTGCTTTACAAGTGATGCATGTATTAAGAAAAGTAGATTGTAATTTTGAGAAGAATGTTAAGGATTTTGATTGTTATTCTAATTTTTGTGAGAAACATATTCAATACTTAAAAAAAGGTAGTTTTTTCAGAGTGTTATTTCAAAATTTCAGTTCGTATTATAAAGTGATTAAAACACCAAGAGCACGTGTAATGGATTTGGTATTTTGTTTAAAACAAGGAATAAGAAGGTAGATATGAAAATTTCATTAGTTATAGTGGCATATAAAAATGGAAATATTTTGTTGGATTGTTTAAATTCAATTGAAAAGTACAATGATTTAAAGGATGAATTAGAAGTCATTGTCGTGGATAATAGTCCTGTCAATGAAAGAGTAGAATCTTTTGTGAAACAATCGAGTATACAAAATATTCAATATATACCTTCCGACAATAAAGGTTTTGGTGCTGGTAATAATGTGGGTGCCAAGGTTAGTCAGGGAGAGGTAATTGGTTTTGTAAATCCAGATATAGTGTTGATTGAACCAATTTTTAAACAAATTTATTCAGATTTTAAAAAGAATTCAAATTTAGCGATTGAAGGTATTCGATTGTTGAAGAAGAATTTGAGTCCTGGGTACTCCTTTTATTTTGAGTATAATACAAAAGTATGGCGTAATTGGACAATTAAATTATGGAATAAATTGGGATGGTTTAATGAGAAGAACATGTTCATAACGGGTGCAAACTTATTTGTAAGAAAAGATATGTTTATGAATGTGGACATGTTTGATGAGAACATATTTATGTATTTTGAAGAGTCTGACGTAGCAAGTCGTATAAAAAATAAATATCCTCATGCAGAAGTGAAATTCAATAAAGGGTTAAAAATGATTCATTTAGAGGGCGGATGTACAGACACATCTAAAGAGCGTATTAAAATGAGTTGGGATTCAATGATTTATTATGGAAAAAAGAATCATTTGAATTATAAGAAGAAGGTACGTTTTGAATATGGTTATTATAAATTTAAGAAATGTATCTTTAGTTTGATAAGTCAATCAAAGAAAAAGGAATATACAGAATTGCTGGAATTTTTAAAGCAAAATTTTCTGGAATATTTATAGAATTTATGGATTGTGGTAGAATACGATATGTTTATAAAGGAGATTTTGCATGGAAAAGAATACAACGAGCTTAATATATAGAATTTTTGCAGCACTTTTATCAATTGTACTTTTGGTTTTGTCTGGCTTTGCGGCATATCAAATTGTGACATTAAATGTATTGCCTAGTAATTTATTATTACCAGTCATCTTAATTATTGTGATTTTAAATGCGATTTTAATTTTATTAATGAATTTTGTGACACATGCGATTTGGACAAAAGCGATTAGTGTAATTTTAGTGATTCTTGTAGGATGTACTATGGGATTTGGAAATGTATATTTATATGAGACATACAGTACACTAACTTCTGTTACAGGTGCTGAAAAGGGTTCTATTAAAAATACAATTTCAGTTATTACTAAAACGGATCATGATGAAGATATTCAGAGTTTAAAGAACGAAAAGATTGGTGTATTAAGAAACATTGATTCTGTGGGAACAAAGAAGTGCCAGAAAAAATTAAAAAAATATTCTTTTTCATATAAAAAATATGATAACTTGCAAGCATTAGTAAAAGCACTATATGAAGATGAAGTGCAGGCTATTGTGATGAATGAAATTTACCGTGCAAACGTAGAGGAAATGGAAGAGTATAATGTTTTTTCAAATGAAACAAAATCGATTTATCAAGCTGTGTATTATACAAATGACAAAAATGATGCATTAGTGGTTGATGACATCACAAAGAATCCATTTACGATTTTTGTCAGTGGAAATGATACATATGGAGAAATTGATGAATTATCAAGAAGTGATGTGGATATGATTGTTACGGTAAATCCAACTACGTCAACCGTATTGATGGTAAACATTCCTAGAGATTACTATGTTCAAACTTCATATGGATATGATAAATTAACACATACGGGCATGTATGGTATTGAAGAAACGAAACAAACTGTAGAAAACTTATTAGGTATTGATATCAACTATACATTCAGAGTGAACTTCTCAAGTGCAGAAGATATAGTAGATGCATTGGATGGTGTTGATATTGAAGTGCCTGAAGGAATGGCTGTGGAAAGATTAAATGCGGATTGGGCGTTGGAAGGTGTTCATGAAGGATGGAATCACTTAAATGGAGCTAGAGCACTAGCTTATGCGCGTGAAAGACATGCCTATGTAGATGGCGATATTCAGCGTGCAAAGAATCAGCAGCAAGTATTGGAAGCTATTATTAAAAAGGCAGCTTCTTCAAAGATTCTGACAAACTACACAAAGTTATTAAAATCATTCAAAAATGCGTTTGATACAAATATGTCAACCAATGAAATTACAGCGTTACTTCAATATGAATTGCAGGCTATGCCAAATTGGAAATTCCAAAACTATGTATTAAGAGGTACAAATAGTTCAGCAGTTTGTGCATCTATGGCTCAAGAGCTTTCGGTTGTCATGCCAGAAGATTATTGCGTTAGTATTGCTCGTCAAAAGATTGAAGCTGTACTTGATGGAAAATCAGCAAATAAAATCAAAGATGAATATGATACAGGAGCCGCAGGGGTGGCTGAAGGATATATTGAGCAGGAAAATGCTCAGGTTCAAGGAAGTGTATATTATGATTATTCACAAAACTATGATTATGGATATACAGATCAAGAACAGTATGAAGAACCTTCTATAAATGAAGAACCATTACCTGAAGATGGTGAATAGTCATGAAACCAACTATTGTTGTATCGGGTATTAACTTATTTCAAGGTGGCACGTTAACGGTTTATTACAATTTCTGTGATGAAATTATTGAATCCAAATTATATGAAAAATATCATTTCATATTATTTGTACATAAGGTATCATTGTTTGAAAAATACAAATCTTACTTTGAGATTATTGAACTTCCAGAATCACGTAAAAGCTGGTTTAAAAGAATGTATTATGAGTATTCGTACTTTAAAAAATATTCTAAAGACAAAGATATCTATTTATGGATTTCAATTCATGACATGACTCCAAAAGTACATGCGAAACATCAAATTACATATTTCCATAATCCAACGTTTGCATATAAGGCGGGATGGAAAGATTTTAAATATAATAAGAAAGTATTCTTGTTTTCTCTTTTCTATAAATATTTGTATAAAATCAACGTGCATGCCAATGATTATGTCATTGTTCAACAAGATTGGATTGCCAGTTCCATGCAGAAGCTATTGAATATGGATTTGAATCACATTTGTGTAATGCGTGCTGAACATGGGATTGATACAAGTAAATATCAGAATGTTGAAAAGATTCAACCATATACTTTCTTTTTTCCAAGTGTGAGTCGTCATTTCAAGAATTTTGAAATTATTTGTGAAGCTACAAAAAGATTAAATAGTGAATTCAATCAAGACTTATATCAAGTTGTACTTACAATTGATGGAACTGAAGATACATACGCAAAGGATGTTGTGAATCAGTATAATTCTGTTTCGAACATTCACTTTACTGGATTATTATCTTTAGATGAAGTGTTTACGTATTATAAGAAATCCAGTTGTTTAATTTTTCCTTCAAAGCTTGAAACTTGGGGGTTACCAATAAGTGAAGCGAAGGAATTTGATTTGCCCATGATTGTGGCTGATTTACCATATGCTCATGAAACTGTAGGAACATATGATGGTGTTTGTTTCTTTGATGTGAATGATGCAGATGATTTAAAAGAAAAGATGAAAAAGGCTATATTGAAAGAAGATGTTTTCAGTTTGGCAACGTATAAGAACACAAGCCCGAATGTTTGTAAATCATGGAATGAAGTAATTACAAAGCTATAAAAAGGACTTTTGTTCTTTTTTTGATGTGAATATGCTAAAATAGGAATGTTTGAGAGGTAATCCAATGGATAAGACAAATGCGATAGAAGTACGTAATATGTCGAAACAGTTCAAGGTTGAATATGATAAGGCAAATACGTTAAAGACAAAATTAATTTTTTGGAATCGAAAAAAGCCTGAGTTTCATCAGGTATTAAACAATATAAATTTAAATATTAAAAAAGGGGAAACTGTAGCCTTAATTGGTGTAAATGGTTCAGGTAAATCAACTTTATTAAAGTTGATGACCAAAATTATTTATCCAACAAAAGGAACGATTGAAACGGATGGAAAGTTGACTTCATTGCTTGAGTTAGGAGCTGGGTTCCACCCAGATTTTACGGGGCGTGAAAATATTTATTTCAATGCATCTATTTTTGGCTTAACTAGAAAAGAAATCGATGCTCGTATTGATGACATTATTGAATTTAGTGAATTAGGTGAATTTATTGATAATCCAATTCGTACGTATTCTTCGGGTATGTATATGCGTCTAGCTTTCTCTGTGGCCATTAATGTAGATGCTGAAATCTTATTAATTGATGAAATTTTAGCTGTAGGAGATCAACACTTCCAGGAAAAGTGCTACAACAAATTAAGAGAATTGCGTGATTCAAATAAAACAATTGTGATCGTTACGCACAGTTTGGAAGTTGTAAAAGACTTGTGTACTCGTGTTATCTGGATTTATAAGGGACAACTTCGTTTAGATGGAGATCCTACTTATGTTGTTGATGAGTATTTAGAACAAGTGGCACAAGACCATAAGCAGGAAAGACAAAAGAATATTGAGAGTGGTAAACAAAAAAGTAAGGCTGTTGTTTATATTGATAGTCCTAGAGATATTTCAAAAGTGGATGCAACAGATCAACAACACTTGTTTAAGGGATGGCAAATCTCGGATTCAGATGATGCCACAATTCATTTCTATTTAGATGGAAATCCTATGGATATTAAAGTGGATCGTACATATAGAAAAGATGTATATGATGCATACTTTGATCATTATGTTGGATTTATGGATGTAAATACTATTGGATGGCAATTCCAGTATGATTTAACAACCTTAGAAAAAGGTAAACATAAATTTAAAGTTGAGTGTAAAGAGAAAGAATGTATTTTGGCCTCTAAAGAAATTGAGTTTGAAAATGTATAGAAGGTGATGGCGTATGAGTATATTTAAAAATCTTTATAATTATCGAGAGTTATTAAAAACGAATGTTAAAAAGGATATTCGTGGTAGATACAAAGGATCTTTTTTAGGAATCTTGTGGTCCTTTTTAAATCCATTGTTACAAGTTGTAGTATATTGGATTGTATTTCCATACTTGTTTGGTCGTGGAGTAACTGGTGAAAATTACTTAATTTATTTGATTACAGGTATTATTCCATGGACATTCTTTATGACATCCGTAAATATGGGGACTAGTTCGATTAAGGCAAATGGGGGAATTATTAAAAAAGTATATTTCCCAAGAGAAATCATTCCGTTATCACAAGTTCTTAGTGGAATTGTAAACTTTTTGATTTCATGCTTAATTATCATTATTTTCTGTATTGGAACAGGTACAGGACTTAGCTATCATGTTATTGCGGTATTCCCAATTCTAATTGTTCAATCTTTACTAACATTAGGTATTGTATTGATTTTAAGTGCAGTCGATGTATATGTACAAGACATTGAGAATATTGTAGCTTTCATTTTAAATATGTTGATGTATGGAACTCCAATTATTTATCACTTAAGCCAATTCTCTGCATCAAGTGCAGGTATTCTATATACACTAATAACAATCAATCCGTTGACAACCATTATTGGTTCTTATCGTAATGCGTTTATGTATCATCAATGGCCTGATTTTAAATCTTTAGGTTTAGTATTTGTCTTCTCATTGGTTGTTTTAGGTATTGGATACATGATTTTCAAGAAATTAGAAAAAGGCTTTGCGGAAGAATTGTAGGTGTTAGTAGTATGGCTTTAAAATATAGCATTGAAAGATTTGAGTTTCATGATTTAAAAACAAAACAGTTCATTACCATTGTCGGCTGGTGCTACCAGGAAGATAATGAAAGTGTGAATTATCGCATTAAACTGGATGGAAAAGAAGTTGATTTCGAGTTATTTCGACCTGGTCGTGAAGACATTATAAATGGCTATGATTTAGGTTTTAAGAATACGCATATTGGATTTCGTTTGATTATCGATTGTAATGAAGAACCTAAATCGATTGAAATCATTGCATATACAGATACATGTAGTGAAAGAATTTTGAATTATGATCAAAGAAAAATTAATAAATACAGAGACAAAAGAGAAATCAACACATATATTGATGAATTTACTTTCAATGAAGAAACAAGGACTTATCAACTAAAAGGTTGGGCTTATTCGTATGCGAAAGATCCAATTGAATATTCTGTCTTTGATTCAAATGGAAAAAAAGTGGATGTTGAATTTCATTCAAAAGGTAGAGTGGATTTATATTCCTTATTCTTTGTGGGTGAAGACCAAATTGATTGTGGATACACTATCAAATGGAAAGGAAATGCGAAAGAAAAGTATAGTTTTGTGTTGAAGACTAAGAATTATCAAAGTAAAGAGATTCTTCAAGAAAAAACGCCAAGTCAAAATGTGCTTTCAAAAGTTCCTAAACTATTTAAAATGTTGAGTTATCAACATTTTAAGAATGGTTTTAGAATTTTAAAGAAAAAAGGTTTTTCCGGTGTTATTGATCGTATTGTTCATGGTTCTAGTAATTGGGCAGAATACGATGAATGGTTTAATGCCACTAAAGTAACGGAAGAAGAATTAGAAAGACAAAGAAATACTAAATTTGAATTTGCTCCAATGATTAGTATTATTGTTGCGACATTTAATACGAAAGAAGAGTACTTAAAAGAAATGATTGATTCTGTACGTAATCAGTCGTATTCAAATTGGCAATTGTGTATTGGTGATGGAAGTACAAATGATTCGGTAGAAAAATATGTGAAAGAACATTATGGGGATGATTCAAGAATCGTATTTAAGAAATTAGAAAAAAACTATGGTATTTCTGGGAATATGAATGGTGCCTTAGAATTAGTTACTGGTGATTATGTGGGCTTATTTGATCACGATGATTTATTGACACCGGATTGTTTATATGAATTTGTAGCTTCTATGCAGGAAGTTCATCATGATTGTGTATATTCGGATGAAGATAAGTTAAATGATAAGACAAAGAAATTTGAAGATCCGCATTTTAAACCAGATTTCAGCATTGATTTATTGTGTTCTCATAACTACATTACACACTTCTTTGTTGTGAACATGGATATTGTTCGTAAAGTTGGTGGAATGCGTAGTGAATATGATGGATCGCAAGATCATGATTTCATCTTTAGATGTGTAGAGCAGGCAAATAGTGTACATCACGTTCCAAAGATTTTGTATCACTGGAGAATGCACCCATTATCAACGGCTATGGATCCAGAAAGTAAGATGTATTGTTACACATCTGGTAAAAAAGCGATTGAATCTCATTTTAAACGTATTGGTATTGATGCGACTGTTGAAATGTTGCCTCGTCCTTTATATGGAATGTATCATTGTAAATATACAGTGAAGGATCATCCATTGGTATCCATTTTGATTCCAAACTACAATCATAAAGATTTATTGAAGGGTTGTATTGAATCGTTAATGAATGTAAACACATATTCAAATATGGAGATTGTGATTGTTGAAAACAATTCGACTGAACAAGAAATATTTGATTACTATAAAGAGCTTGAAGAAACATATTCAAATGTAAAAGTTATTTATTATGAGGGTGATTTTAACTATTCAAAGATCAATAACTATGGTGTAAAATACACGCATGGTGAATATATTTTATTCTTAAATAATGATACGAAAGTTATTGAGCCAGATTCCATTGAAGACATGCTTGGAGTATGTCAAAGAGAAGATGTGGGTGCTGTTGGAGCTAAATTATTGTATGAAGATGATACAGTACAACATTGTGGTGTCGTAGTTGGATATCATGGTTATGCGACAGCTGCATTCTCGTTAATTGATAGAAATGATTTTGGATATATGGGTAGACCTCGTGTTTCGTGGGATGTATCTGCAGTAACAGCTGCTTGTTTAATGACAAAACGAGAAATTTTTGATGAAGTGGGTGGCTTTGATGAAGACTTTAAAGTTGCATGTAATGATGTTGATTTATGTTTAAAAATTAGAAGCTTAAATAAATGGATTGTTGAAGATGTGTTCTCTGTTTGGTATCACTATGAATCGAAATCTAGAGGTTTAGAGGATACACCAGAAAAACAAGCTCGTTTCCAAAGTGAAATTGCTCGTTTCCAAAAGAAATGGCCAGAGATTTTAAAGAATGGAGATCCTTTCCATAACCTTAACTTTGATTTGGATAAAGGTCCATTTACATATCCTAAGGCTTAAAAAAATCATAAAAATATGATATAAATATAAGAGCTAGTTGTTTAACTAGTTCTTTTTCATGAATTTAAAGGAACAGTATATTTTAAAAATTTAAGATTTATATTTTTTTAGGAGGTTCTAAATGCGAACTTTAGTGGTAATTCCAGCCTATAATGAGGCTTTAAATATAGAAAAAACAGTTCAGGATATACAACAAAATGCGCCAGATGTTGATTATGTTGTTGTGAATGATGGTTCGAAAGATAATACTTTAGAAGTTATTCAGAAAAATAATTTTAATCATATTGATGGATTTTGTAACTTAGGATTGTTTGGAGCTGTTCAAACAGGTTTTAAATTAGCCATGAAAGAAAATTATGATGTTGTTATCCAATTTGATGGAGATGGTCAGCACTCAGCTAAATATATTGATGCGATGGTTAAAGAAATTGAATATGGAAATGATATTGTGATTGGTTCTCGTTTTGTGAGCGAGAAGAAACCTTTTACAGCACGTATGATTGGTAGCCGTTTAATCGCATGGGCCATTAAACTTGTAACTGGTAAAAAGGTGATGGATCCAACAAGTGGATTTAGAGCATATGGCAAGGCTTGTATTAAAGATTATGCTTTGGATATGAACAATCCCCCTGAACCAGATACATTGGTTTATATGTATCGTAAGAACAGAAAAATTAAAGAGATTCAAGTTCAAATGTCTGAACGTGAATTTGGAGAATCTTATTTAAATTTAGTAAATACGATCAAATATATGAGTCGAATGATGGTTTCAATCTTTTTGATTCAACCATTTAGAAAGGTGTAGATTATGGGATTAAAATTACAGTTGGTTTTTATCTTTGCGAGTTTAATGACCTTTGTTTTTGTGATTAAAAAGATTCAAAAACATGGATTAAATATTGATGATGCGATTATGTGGATTTTATGGTCTATTCTTCTTCTGATTATTAGTGTATTCCCTCAAATTCCAACGTGGATTTCAAAACAATTGGGATTTATGTCCACAAGTAATTTCATCTTTTGTGTATTTATCTTTTTCTTATACATTATGTTGTTTACGCAAACTGCACAAATTTCTAAATTAAAAGAAAAACAAAAAGATTTGATTCAAAAATTGAGTATTAAAGAATATGAAAGTAACAAGGAGAAAGGCGAATGAATTTAGTTTTGAGTGTTGTGTTTTATGTCTGTCTTTCTTTTCAGTATTATTTGTTAGGGAATGAATGCTTAGATTTATTTGGTTATAATAAGAATACTAGAACAATTCTAATTTCAGGATTTTTATCTACTTTCTTTTTAACGTTTATTATTGGATTTGTATGTCAGGTTCTTCATTTATCCTGGACACTATACTTTATATTACAATCTATTTTATTTGTCGTTGTAGATGGATACTTGTTATTTAAGAATAGAAAAAATATATTTTGTAGACACGAAATTAAATTACAACGTATTTTGAAGAATAATTGGGTTTTAATTTTATTTGCAGGTGTATTTATATCTTTTTCTATCGCAAACCAATTGCCATATTACGATTTAAATTATGATGATGTTTATTATATAGGTAAGGTTATTAATCATGTGGGCACTCCACATTTAATGAATGAGGATTATTTTAATGGTTCTTTAGTTCATATTAATGGACTTGATTTAATTCGTGTTATCAATACATATGAATTGAGTTATTCTTATTTTGGGACACTCTTCCACATTTATTTACCTTATTTTTGTAGGGTGACTATGTCATTGCACAATTATGTATTATTTGGAATTGTATACAAACAATTGGCATCGCTTTTTGTAAAAGAAAAATATTCACAATATGCCATTGTTCCGTTCTTTTATTTTCTGATTCCAGCTGGTTTTCTACAAACAGGAATCTATGAATGTATAAGAGTTTATTCATACGATTTATGGCAGTTTCAAACTGCAGCATTTTATGGTGGATCTATTGTTAGAATGATGGCAGTGCCTATTCTGATTATTTATTCTTTACCATTAGTAGAAAAAATGGAATTCAAGAAGATTCTATATATTGTTTTAATGTCTATTTCCATGATTTCGTTTTCAACAATATATGTTCAAGTTGTTGTTTTATTTTTCATTGCGGCAATAACGATTAAATGTGTATATTGTTTTGTTGAGGCATTTAAAGCGAAAGAAACAAAATGGATGATAGTTTCTATTCTAGGAATTCTAGTTGTTGTTGTTTTTTTGCTTGCAACAAGATATTTAAATATAAACACAGAAGAATTTGTATACAACGTAACTCGTTATCATGGCTTTCAACAAGAATGGTATGATCATGACTCATTGCTAAAGTATGGTTTTGTTGTTTTTGCATTAATATTTGTATTATCTAAGAATTCGCAATCTAGAAGTATTGTTGGTATGGTATCGGTTTTATATGTTTTAGTATGGAAAGAAATATTTACTGTATTATTAACAATTACATCTTTTAATTATTTCTTTGTTACAATGAGAACAGTCTCATCTATACAATACTTAATTTTGTTCTTTTTGGGTATCTGTGCCTTGCGCATATATGAGTCGATCTTTAAGAAGATGTATTTTATACCAAATCTAGCGGCGGTAGGATTGGTTATGTTGGTTTGTGTCTTTTTCCGTCATAATGTAAATGAAATGGTAAAATATAATTTTCTTAGTTCTGGCATAAGTGCAGCTGGATGGAATTTTTCAAGAGTATTTGATATGAACACAAAAATGATTCCAGATATTTTTGTCGAAGTCGGAGATTATTTTAACACTTTACCATATGATAATTATAAGATGTATACTTGTCATAATTTTAATACAGATGGTGGTATGGGCACATCGGATGGTGGCTTTGAGATGTCTACAAATCGTTTGCATGTTTCAAACAGTGATGGATTTAAAAAATTAAATGATAAAGATTTTTCAAAATTAAATTCGTTTTGTATGTCAGGGGATTTAACATATACAGAAGTACATGATATTTTGAAGAAAGAAAATATTCAATATATTTTGGTATTTAATAAAAATGCAGCGGACATATTGGAATGTGATGGAGATAGTTTAGTACTATCAAATGAACAAAATCTAAATCCTTATTATTTATTAAAGGTAAATTATTAATATTATGAACTACTACAAGACAGGGCAATTCGCAAAACTAGCGAATGTGAGTGAAAGAACAATTCGATATTATGACAAAATAGGGTTATTAAAACCCTCTTTTGTTATGGAAAATGGATATCGTCAATATAGTGATTTGGATTTATTAAAGTTACAGAAGATTTTATCTTTAAAACATTTGGGGTTTAGTATTGAAGAAATCTTTCCTATGGTTATGGATAATACGAATCTAAAGGAGAGTTTTGATTTACAGATTGATTTGATTGAAGATAAGATTAGTCATTTACAGTCTTTAAAGGATGCTTTAAAAAGAGCAAGTCAAACGCCGGATTTGAGTTGGAATATGATTCTATCTTTAGTTCAACTATCGAATGAGGAAACGAATATTATTGAACAATATAAGAATGCGAAGAACTTAAATGATCGTATATCACTACATGAGAAGTATTCTACAAATAAGCAGGGGTGGTTTAATTGGTTATTCAATCAAATTGATTTTAGTAAAGTCAATCGATTGTTAGAACTTGGTTGTGGTAATGGTAAGTTATGGCAAGAAAACAAGATTGATTTAAGAAATCGAGAAATCTTCTTATCGGATATTAGTGAAGGTATGGTTGAAGAGGTCAGAAATAAATTGGGTTCTGATTTTAACTGTATTGTAGCGGATGCTGAAAAGATTCCATTCAAAGACTCTTACTTTGACTCTATTATTGCCAATCATGTTTTATTCTATTTAAATGATTTAAATCTTGGTTTAAAAGAAATAGATAGAGTACTAAAAAGTGATGGAATCCTTTATTGTAGTACATATGGTAAGAACCATATGAAAGAAATCACGGAAATCGTACAAAACTTTGATTCTAGAATTAATCTATCAAACCATAGTTTGTATGATATTTTTGGATTAGAGAATGGTGAAGATATATTAAGTAAATATTTTTCAAATATTCAACGAATGGATTATCAAGATTCACTAGCAATAACAGCATCAAAACCTTTGATTGACTATATTATGTCTTGTCATGGGAATCAAAATGAAATATTAGGACCTAGACTCAATGAATTTAAAGAATATATTGAAGAATTGCTAGAGAATAATGGTAAAATAGTAGTGACAAAAGAAGCTGGACTATTTGTTTGTAGAAAGAGGGTGATTCAATGATATCTGTAATTATGTCTACATATAAAGAAGATGAGAGATTACTTCGTGAATCCATTGAATCAATATTAAATCAGACGTATAGAGATTTTGAATATATTATTATATTGGATTACCCGGATAATGATGTTCATAAAAGCGTAATAGAAGAATATGCTTTAAAAGATGATCGAATTCATTTTTATATCAACGAAAAGAATATGGGGCTTACAGATTCGTTAAATCGTGGCCTTTCCTTGTGTCATGGTGAATATATAGCTCGTATGGATGCAGATGATATTAGTTTACCGGATCGTTTAGAAAGACAAATGAAATACTTAGAAAAGAATCATTATGATTTAATTGGTGGAATTACAGAGATGATCAATGAAAATGGTTCTTTGTTATATAGCATAAAGAGTGTTCCTACAGATCCTAAAAAAATTAATAAGGCATTGCGTTATAGTCAATGTATTGCGCATCCTACTTGGTTAGGAAGAAAAGAAGTTTTTGAAAAAAATGCTGGATATCGTCATATGCCTTTATGTGAAGATTATGATTTTACTTTAAGAGCTGTATTAAATGGTTTTGTGGTTTCAAACTTAAATGAGGCTGTTCTTAAGTATCGTATGACTTCAAATTCAATTTCTAGAAGTAACTTGTTTGAGCAATACTTGTATATGTCTTATATCACGAATGAATATAAGAATAAGGGTATTGCTTCAGTTGATAAGGCATATGCGTATGTGCAACAACATCTAAATGAGAAGGATTCATATAAGTATTTAAAGGCGAATGTGATCTTTAATCGTATGTTGCAGGAAATGTCAGATAAACAATTCTTACCTTTTATTAAGGATGGTTTTTGTTTGTTGTTTAGTTCTAAATATTATTTAAATAAAATATATCGATTTGTGATGTTGAGTTTAAATAGCTGATTTATTGAAAAGAGGTAACTATGAGATTTAAAAAGGCTTTAAAAAATCTAATATTCAATGTCTTACAGCAAGTCGTTAATATTATTGTAAATTTTATTATGCCACCTATTTTAGTATCTACTTTTGGCTCTACTTTAAATGGATTGGTATCTACAATTCGTCAAATTATGCAATATGTACAGTTGACGGGTGCAGGTATTGCGCAGGCGAGTACGTTTGCGATGTATAAACCAATTGCTGACAAAGATTATGAATCTTTAAACGGTATATATAATGCAACTCGAAACATGTTTACTCGAGCAGGGAATGTGTTTTCTGCCATCACATTATTAGTTGCGATTATATATCCTTTGACAGTTCGTAATCAGGTGGATTATTCGGTTGCGTTCGCATTAGTATTGGTGATTGGTATTAGTGGTGCATCAGAATTTTATTTGTGTGGTAAATACAACGCTTTATTGTCGGCTAATCAAGAAAACTATGTTGTTGCGATTGCGCAAACCATTGGTTCTTTGACAAATTTGATTTTGTTAATTGTTTTAGTTCGTTTAAAACAAAATGTAGTAGTTGCAGAATTAGGGATGAGTGCAGTATATCTATGTAGAATAGTTATTTTAACAGTATACGCAAAAAGAAAATATAAATATTTAGATTTAACAGTGGCTCCAACATTTGAAAAAATTTCACAAAGAAACGATGCAATTGTTCACCAAGTTTCTACACTGGTAGTCATGGGAAGCTCGACTTTAATTGTAAGTTTAATTCTAGGCTTAAAAGAAGCCAGTGTGTTTGCGGTATATTTGATTGTTTTCCAGGGAATCAATACAATTTGTTCCATTATTTCAACGGCAATCTACGCCTCATTTGGAGAGGTTATCGCCAAAGGACAAAGAGATATTTTAATTCGTACTTTTAATATTTATGAGTTTGTGTACTACATAGTTATTACGATTTTATTTTCTTGTACATATTTGTTGATTATGCCTTTTATTGAAATCTATACAGTCAATATGACGGATATCAATTACATTTATCCAACACTTGCTAAATTGTTTATTTTAGTTGGCATTGCCAATAATATAAGAATTCCAACATCTACCATTGTTACAAGTGCTGGTCATTTTAAAGAAACAAAATGGAGAGCAGTACTTGAAATGACATTAAATGTAGTAGGACAGTTTGTGTTTGGTAAAATGTTTGGATTGAATGGTATTCTTTTAGGTTGTGTTTTATCATTCTCATATCGTACGTTTGATTTTATAATCTATGCACATAAACATATCTTAAAAACATCGAGTTTAAGTACGTTTAAGAAATTATTTCTTAATTTAGTCGCAAGCATTGTAGTTGTATTCCTTCTACAACAAGTAATGGAGCCAAACATTTATAATTACTTAACGTGGATCAAATATGGAGTTATCTATTTTGCGGTAATTAGTGTGTTTGTGTTATTGGTGAATGTATTGTTTGATCGAAAGACATTTAATTCAACATTCAATGTTGTAAAAAGTCTTTTTATAAAGGGGTAAAAGAATGGAAACAGATATTTTACTTTCAATTGTTATACCGGTTTATAATGTTCAGAATTATATTGGTAAATGTTTAAACTCACTTAAAACATTAGATGGCAGAATTGAAATACTAGTTGTAGATGATGGTAGTCCTGATGATTCCTGTGAAGTAATAAAAAATTATGTAAAGGATAATTCAAATGTTCATTACATAAAAAAAGAAAATGGTGGTGTTAGTTCGGCACGTAATTTAGGTATAGCTCTATCAAAAGGAAAATATATTACTTTTGTGGATGGCGATGACTTTGTGGACGAGCAATATCTACCCAAGATAATGGAGTATATTCAAACTTTAGATTTTGATTTATTATGTTTCAATTATTGTTTAACTTATGATAATCATGAGACTAGATTAAATGATTTAAAAGATGAAATAGTAAACTTGTGTGATAATGCTGGATTTACATGGTATATCAGACAGAACATGGATGAAAAAATCAAACAGTTTTGTTTGAATAAAGTCTATAAGACAGATCTTTTAAAGGAGAATAAGATTGAATTTCCAGTAGGACAAAGTGTGGGAGAGGATTTCTTATTTAATATTGAGTATTTACAGTATTGTAAAAAAGTAGTGTATAAATCGGATTGTTTATATCATTATTACCAAAGACAAACTTCTGTAATGAGAACGTATAATAAAAAATATACGGATCATATTTTAAATTATGAGGCAAATCTAAAAAGAATTGCTTCAAAATCAAATTATACAATATCGCAAAATGACATTTTGTATTTATATTTAAAGTGTTGGTTTGGTGTAATCAACCAGGAAACACAGAATCCAAATTCAGAAGATGGATTGAATCGTGTCAAAATGTTTATGAATCAATCTGGATTAAAGAATATTAAAATACATTATTCTGACTTAGTTTCTAAATATAAGGTATATAAATGTTTGGTTAAATTTCATTTAACTATACCTATTTATAAACTTTTAAAGAAAAGAGCTTGACCCTAACGTTGCGTTAGGGTTTATTTTATATGTGTGATATAATTGATTTAATTATGGAGGTCTATTATGAAAGGTATTATTTTAGCTGGTGGTAGTGGTACTCGTTTGTATCCTTTAACTAAGGTAACTAGTAAGCAATTACTTCCTATTTATGACAAGCCAATGATTTATTATCCTATGTCTATTTTAATGCAGGCTGGGATTCGTGAGATTTTAATTATTTCAACTCCTGACGATACACCTCGTTTTCAAGAGTTATTGGGGGATGGTCATCAGTTTGGTATTGAGCTTTCTTATAAGGTTCAGCCAAGTCCAGATGGACTTGCTCAAGCGTTTATCTTGGGTGAGGAGTTTATTGGTAATGATAGTTGTGCGATGATTTTGGGTGATAATATTTTCCATGGTCATGGTTTGACCAAGCGTCTTCGTGCGGCTGCTGAAAATGAAGTTGGGGCAACAGTATTTGGTTATTATGTAGAGGATCCTGAAAGATTTGGTGTTGTAGAATTTGATTCTGAGGGTAAGGCGATTAGTCTTGAAGAAAAACCTTTACATCCTAAGTCAAATTATGCGGTTACTGGACTATATTTCTATGATAATAAAGTGGTTGAGTATGCGAAGAATTTAAAGCCGAGTGCTCGTGGGGAATTGGAAATCACAGATTTGAACCGTATTTATTTAGAGAATGGTGAATTGAATGTCACTTTACTTGGTGATGGATTTACTTGGTTGGATACGGGTACACATGAGTCTTTGGTTGATGCGACAAATTTTGTGAAGACGATTGAGGAACACCAGCATCGTAAGATTGCGTGTCTTGAAGAGATTGCGTATGACAATGGTTGGATTGGTGATGAGGAATTGGCATCTACTTATGAAATTTATAAGAAGAATCAGTATGGTGCTTATTTGAAGAAGATCATGGATCGTAAGTATATTAAGTAATTGGGGGTATAGCGATGAAGGTAACGGAAACAAAGATTCCTGGCGTATTGATTATTGATACGGATGTATTTGGTGATCATAGAGGGTATTTTACGGAGACGTATTCTAAGCCTAAATATGAGAAGATGGGTATTACCGTCGATTTTGTACAGGACAATATGTCTTTTAGTGCGCAGAAGGGTACGCTTCGTGGTTTGCACTGGCAAAATCCGCCTTATGCACAGAGTAAATTGGTTTCTTGTACGAAGGGTACAGTGATTGATGTGGCTGTGGATATTCGTAAGGGTAGTCCTACATTTGGTCAATGGGTAAGTGTTGAGTTGAGTGAAGAGAATCATAGACAGTTCTTTATTCCTCAGGGATTTGCGCATGGATTCTTAACTTTAACAGATAATGTTGAATTTAGATATAAAGTCGATAATGTATACAACAAGGAATCTGAGGGTGGTATGCGTTATGATGATCCGACTTGTAATGTAGATTGGGGTTCATTATTAAATGGTATTGAGCCTGTATTGAGTGAAAAAGATCAGATTGGTCCTACTTTAGAGGAATCGAATAATCAATTTGTATATGAAGGAGAATAAAAGAATGAAAATTTTAGTAACGGGTGGTGCTGGTTTCATTGGTGGAAACTTTGTACATTATATGGTAAATAAATATCCTGAGGATATGATTGTGAACTTGGATAAATTGACGTATGCAGGTAACTTAGAGACTTGTAAGCCTGTAGAAGATAAGCCTAACTATAAGTTTATCAAGGGTGATATTGCAGACAGAGAGTTTATTTTTGACTTGTTTGAAAAAGAAAAATTTGATGTAGTAGTTAACTTTGCGGCTGAAAGTCATGTTGACCGTAGTATTGAAGATCCTGAAATCTTTGTTAAGACAAATGTAATGGGAACAACTACATTATTAGATGCTTGTGTTAAGTATGGTATTCAAAGATATCACCAAGTATCTACTGACGAAGTATATGGTGATTTACCATTAGACCGTCCTGACTTGTTCTTTACTGAAAACACTCCACTTCACACTTCAAGTCCTTATTCAAGTGCGAAGGCAAGTGCTGACTTGTTTGTACTTGCATACCACAGAACGTATGGTTTGCCAGTAACAATTAGTCGTTGTTCAAATAACTATGGTCCTTATCATTTCCCAGAAAAATTAATTCCATTAATTATTTCTCGTGCATTAAATGATGAAACAATTCCAGTATATGGAACAGGTGAAAACGTACGTGACTGGCTACATGTATATGATCACTGTGTAGCTATTGATTTAATTGTTCGTAAGGGACGTGTTGGTGAAGTTTATAATGTAGGTGGCCACAACGAAAGAACAAACTTAGAAGTTGTGAAGACTGTATTACATGCATTAAACAAACCTGAAAGCTTAATTACGTATGTAACAGATAGAAAAGGTCATGACATGCGTTATGCGATTGATCCTACGAAGTTGGAAACAGAACTTGGATGGAAACCAAAATATACATTTGATACAGGTATTCCAATGACAATCCAATGGTATTTAGACAATAAAGAATGGTGGGAAAACATCATTAGTGGTGAATACCAAAACTATTTTGAAAAGATGTATGTAGAAAAAGGAAGAGCTAAGGAATAATCTTTATGTTAAGACATGCTTTTATAATGAGCGTGCATACAAATATGGAGCAGTTACAAGTCTTAGTAACTGCTCTTCATTTTGGAGATGTTTATATTCATGTTGATAAAAAACAAGAAGCTTTATACCAAAATCTAAAAGAAACGTATAAAAACAATCCCAATGTATTCTTGGTTTCTGATAGAGTGAGTGTAAACTGGTCTGGTTTTAGTCAAGTTCAAGCAACGCTTAAATTGTTAGAATTGGTTGAATCGACTAAAAGAAAGTATGATTATATTCATTTTATAAGTGGACAGGATTTACCTTTAATGTCACATGCACAAATGGATGCGTATATTAAAAGTAAGGGTATAGGTAAACAATTTGTAGAAGTAAACGATATAGATAGCTATAAATGGAGATTAACACAATATTCTTTCTTTAGAGAAAATCCAAATAATCGAAAAAAATTGTATCGATTGACTGACATAGTTCTTCGTTTAATTCAAATGCCTTTTATTCGAAGAAAAAATTTTAAAGGCTTTGAATTGTATAAAGGTTCTTCATGGTTTAGTATTACTTATGATTGTATGAAATATATCTTATCGTACATTAATGAGAATGATTACTGTTCTAAATTTAAATATACGGCATGCCCAGATGAACATTTCTTTCAAGTACTCTTGATGAATTCAAAGTATAAAGATAAAGTATTAAAATATAATTCAAGATACATTGTCTTTGAAGGTTTGAATGCCAGTCCAAAAACATTAGGTGTTGAGGATATGGAGTGTTTTATGAATGGGCAATATATGTTTGCACGTAAATTTGATATGAATAAAGATAGACAAGTAATTAGTAAAGTATTAGATAGGGGTTAAAATGAAAAACATCTATATTGTTTTTGATAAATTACATTCAAATGAAGCTGGTGGACTTGTCTCAGCATATGCATCATTAATACAATTATTAAAAGATGACTATACAATTAAGGTTATTAGTATCATTAATTCTAATCTTACTAGACATGATATGTTTTCGGATTGTGAAATCGTAAATGTTTCAAAACACGATTTCTTTCCTAGGATGGAAATTATATCAGATAGTTTGAAAAGTTTTAAGTTGCTTTTATTGTTGAAAGAGTTATTTAAATTGTTATGTTATTTCTGTTATATACCCATATCACGTATTAAAATGAGAAATATATTCTCTTCAGATGATATTATTATCGTGTCTTCTCCTGCAGCAGGAATGTTCATGAGTTCAAAGAATCGATTTATATTGGAAATACATACAAAGTTTGAGTATTTTTGGGGAACTAATAAATTAGGAAGACTTCAAAGTAAATTGATGTCAAAACCATACATCACTGTTTTTAGAACAAAGTCTGATATGGAAAAGGCAAGTAAATATTTTAACTCTACATATTCTTATAACTTTATTAATAAAGAACTTTTCAATGATACGGTAAGTATTGGTGAAAAGATAAGAAAACATAAAATTATCTATATGGGACGATTTGGAAAAGAAAAGAATCTTCCGAAAATGATTGAGTGTGCAAAGCAATTGAAGAAACAGATTCCTGATTTTACTCTCGATATGTATGGTACAGGGGTTTTAGTAGATGATATTGCAAGATTAATTGAAGATAATGCCTTAAGTGAAAATGTTCATTTATGCGGCTTTTGCAATGATAAAAATATTTTCGATAACTATTCTTTATTATGGCTTACCTCAGATTTTGAAGGAATGAGTATGACAATTATTGAAGCTAAGGCAAAAGGTGTACCTACCATTTCAACAAACTGGGGCGATGGAGTCTTTGAAGTGATTCATGATGAAGAAGATGGTTTTGTAGAAAACACGGTTGAAGATATTGTGGATCGAACGGTTGAATTAATGAATGATAAAGAATTGTTAATAAACATTTCAAAAAATGCACTTAAAAACTTTGACGAGTTTAGTAAAGAAAATGCATATAAGAGATGGATTGAATTGTTGAAAAGATTTGAAGGAGAATTAGAATGAAAGTTTTTGTGACAGGTGTGGCTGGACAATTAGGTCATGATGTAATGAATGAATTGGCTTCTAGAGGATATGTTGGAGTAGGTACAGACTTAGCAGAAAGCTATAGTGGAATACAAGATGGTTCTTATGTAACTACGGCTGAATATGTATCTTTGGATATCACAAATTCAGAAGCTGTAATGAATACAATTAAATGTGTTAATCCAGATGTAGTTGTACACTGTGCAGCATGGACGGCTGTAGACTTGGCCGAAGATGAAGATAAACAGGCTAAGGTTAAAGCTATCAATGTGGATGGTACACAAAATATTGCGAATGCATGTAAAGAAGTCGATGCGAAGATGGTCTATATTTCAACAGACTATGTGTTCGATGGACAAGGAACTAAGCCTTGGCAACCGGATTGTAAGGATTATAAACCATTGAATGTATATGGTCAGACTAAGCTAGGTGGAGAATTAGCTGTTTCAAATACGTTATCTAAATATTTCATTGTTCGTATTGCGTGGGTATTTGGAAAGAATGGAAATAACTTCATTAAAACGATGTTAAATGTGGGAAAAAAATTTGATACATTACGAGTTGTAAATGATCAAATTGGTACGCCAACCTATACATTTGATTTAGCACGATTATTAGTTGATATGTTTGAAACCGATAAATATGGCTATTATCATGCAACAAATGAAGGCGGATATATCAGCTGGTATGATTTTGCGTGTGAAATCTTTAAACAAGCTGGATATACTACAAAAGTAAATCCTGTAACAACAGAAGAATATGGTTTATCAAAGGCGGCTCGTCCATTTAATTCTCGTTTAGATAAATCTAAACTTGTAGAAAATGGATTTAAACCATTACCTACTTGGCAGGATGCACTAGCCAGATATTTAAAAGAACTTGCTTAATATACATATGTATATTGAGCTTTTATTTTTCATTGAATGGATTAGTAACGTTTGATAATTGTAACGCTTCCACTATCGGTATAAAATAGGACCTAGGGAGCTAACTATATAAAATTCAAGTATTTTTTATGAAAAAGTTTGAAAATACAAA
>NZ_JAHQVB010000124.1 GCF_019052655.1 Holdemanella porci | reverse complement strand
ACTATTATTATACGCTATTTCTCGTCAAAAATCAACCATTTGTTGTGACAGAGCCATTTCTTTTTCTTTAGTATAAGAAATATATAAAGATGTTTGGTATGCCATGAGCATACATTTAAATCAGGGAATCAATCCACATAAAAAACCATACATCTAAACATAAAAATAGAAAGAAAATAATGGAATAAAGGATTGGCCATGGTACTTTAGACATGTGTTTATGGAATAGATTTTTATTATAGTAAAGGAATAACCCGAAATAAATAAACACAAAACAACTCAGTTTATTGATAAAGCTATTATTGATGGTTTCACCTGGCTCCATATCTACCACAATCATAAGCGTAAATGTGATCCAGGCAAGACTGATCATCTTAGATTTGAATGTGTCATTATTAAATGGTGGAATAACAACTAGTTTTTGTTGAATGGCTAGATCCATTTCTTTCACAGAATTATAGCGATTCTTATAATCTAATTGTGTTGCCTTTAAAATGACTTGTTTTAAATCAAATGGGATATTGTTTTGATGTTCTAAAGAACCATTTAATAAGTAGTTCATTAATTTACCTAAGGCATATATATCTGTTTGTGGATTGGATTGTTGAAAACCAAATTGTTCGGGTGCTGCATAGCCAACACTGCCTAAAATAAGAGTGTCTTTACTTTTCTTGGAATCTAGAAAACGAGCAATGCCAAAATCAAGGAGTGTAACCTTATTATCATGGTAAATAATATTTTCTGGTTTGATGTCACGATGAATAATTGGTGGATTTAACTTATGTAATGAATCTAAACACTCGCATAATTGATGCGTGATGTCTTTAACTTGTTCTTTTGAAAAGGATTGTTGATCTAATGTTTTTCCTTCAATATATTCTTCAATTAAAGTTAAATGATTGTCATTTTCTTGGATCACAAAAATCTTAGGTAGATATGGATTCTTAATCTTTTGAAGTGTTTGATAAAGTGTTTTATCATAATAATTCAATTCTTTCTGGATATATTTAGTGTGTGTTGTTTCATGTTCTACTAATGAAATTGTTTTATCTTGATCTTGTTTAATTATTTGTAAAGTCTTCATAAATTGCTCTTTCTTGTGTATATTATAAGTATTATGGTAGAGACAAATCAATTATTAAAAACAATTCAAGAAACAAAGAGTGATGGATTAAATACTTTAATGGAAAGTCTAGATGATTTAACTTTTTCAGAGTATTTAAATCATATCATTGATGCTAAGCATATATCTAAGGCACAAGTATTATCGAAGACGACAATTCAAAGAAATTATGGATATCAGATTTTTGATGGATCAAAGGTTCCCAATAAAGATAAGGTGATTCAGTTAAGTTTGGGATTAGGTTTAGATTTGCGTATGACAAATAACTTATTGTCATTATCGAATAATGGGATGTTGTATCCAAAGGTAAAAAGAGATGCATTATTGATTTATTGTATCGAAAATCATAAGAGTGTATATGAAACTAATGAGTGCTTGATGGAGTATAGGTTAGAGTTGTTGGACTAAAAAAAGAAATGATTTCTCATTTCTTGTATATTAAGATTTTGGTTTCGGAACAGGGGAATGCGGTATGTGAAAAACTGTCGA
>NZ_JAHQVB010000193.1 GCF_019052655.1 Holdemanella porci | reverse complement strand
TATATTTTTACAAGTGAAAGTGTTACTGAAGGTCATCCAGATAAAATTTGTGACCAAATTGCCGACGCAATCGTAGATGCTGCATTAGCTCAAGACCCATATTCAAATATGGCTGTTGAATGTACTATTAAAGATGATTTTGTATTAATTTATGGTGAATGTAATACAAAGGCAGAATTGGATTATGAAACAATCGCATTGAATGAAATCAAACGTATTGGGTATACAGAAGAATATCATGTACATACTGTTGTAAACCAACAAAGTCCTGAAATTCACAATGCGGTAAACCGTGATGAAGTATGTGCTGGTGACCAAGGTATTATGTTTGGTTATGCATGTGATGAAA
>NZ_JAHQVB010000192.1 GCF_019052655.1 Holdemanella porci | reverse complement strand
CCAACAGATCATCTTCGTATTTCTTTTTGAGGATCTCTACTTCTTTTTTGACACTTTTTCTTTTATTGGCGTTTGCCTTCTGATGCGTACTGTCTCCAAATACCGTTGTGAAATCGACAAAGCCATAATCAACGGCCTGTTCTAATATTTCCATAAAGATTTCCTGGAATATAGTTGAATCTTTATATCTACGAATATAGTTCTGAGACCATGTAGAAAAGTTTGGAATCTTCTCATCGATACTCAACCCAAGAAACCAGCGATATGCCAAATTGACTTCGATCTCCTGACATGTCTTGCGCATAGAATTGATTCCAAACACGATATTTATGATAAGCATTTTAAAAAGA
>NZ_JAHQVB010000123.1 GCF_019052655.1 Holdemanella porci | reverse complement strand
GGAGCTAACTATATAAAATTCAAGTATTTTTTATGAAAAAGTTTGAAAATACAAAATAACTAGATTTTTTAGTTAGTTTTAAATTGATCTTTGAAAATGTGAATATTGGATTAAATTTAGGCATGACGAAAAGAACTTTTAAAATATGATTTTTTAAAAGTTCAGATGCTTTAGATGCATATGTCTTATCTTAATAATGCAGGATCAAATGATTGTCCTGTTTCTAGTAAATGATAAATGACTCTAAGCAGCTTTCTAATGCAGTGACCTTGAGCACAACGGTGTCCTTTACCTTGAGATATCTTCAATAGATAGTATTTCTTAAATACAGGATTATTGTTAATTACAGGCAGTATGACTTGATACAAAGTCTTTCTAAGATATTTAGATCCTTTCTTAGTTATGGCAGTGTGCTGGGCGTTGTATTGACTCGATTCATAGTGATAGGGGGCTACTCCTGCAAATTTAATGATCCGAGAAGGCTTGGAATAATTGCCAATATCTCCTAATTCGGCTAAAATAGAAGTACCAGAGAAATGAGAAATCCCTGGAATGCTTAGGATAGGAGAGTTGTTTTTGATCGAGAACTCTTCTATTTTTTTATCTATTTCAGCAATTTGCTCTTTAATAAGCATGATTTGGCTTACCAAGTGTTTGATCTGTATAGTTTCAACTTCAGAAGAGATTCCGATAGAATTCTTAGCACATTCTTTTAACTTTTCAGCAGTCAATGAAATGCGGCCGCCTCTACCTTTGATTTCAAAACATTTACGAATTGTACGAATATCTGTAGAAGCGATAGCTTCAGCACTGCCAAACGTTTTAAGAAG
Organism: Holdemanella porci; assembly: GCF_019052655.1. Classification (GTDB taxonomy): domain Bacteria; phylum Bacillota_I; class Bacilli_A; order Erysipelotrichales; family Erysipelotrichaceae; genus Holdemanella; species Holdemanella hominis. Next base: position 841 of record NZ_JAHQVB010000123.1, on the reverse strand, counting down.
ATTCATGTAAACAACACCATATTTAGAACCGAATAAGGTATTGAATTCAGGAAAAACAAGATCAATTGATTTCTGTAGTCGATTACAGTATATATTGAGTTCTTCCTTTAGATTATGGTGATGACGAGTCAATTGTCTTTGTTCATATAAATCAAAACGGTCAACTTTAGTAATACGATACTGTTTCTTGCGCTCAGGAGTATCGAGGACATCACAAATGGTGATTGTATCCAGTTTGTCATTCTTAGTAATGCCACCTTCCATCTTGCGTGTGAGATCAGTGGTTTTAGGGTTGATCAAGGCAACCGTATATCCGTTGCTAAGAAGAAATTTAAGAAGAGCAACATGGTAATGCCCAGTGTCTTCCATACCTAATAGAATTGATTTTTTAGAATATGGTTTAAGAGAGTTGATCAGAAAGTCAAATCCTTCTTTGTTGTTAGAAAAAGAAGAAGGTGTAACATTGAATTCACCAGTTTCCTTATCCATAACACAGAAGTGGTGACTGTTCTTTCCAACATCGATACCAACTAATTTCATAAATAAACATCCTTTCTTGATTAAAATTTGTGAAAATGGTTATCCACAACACTTAGACCACAAAACCTGGTTCAAAATACGAATTCAAAGACTCATCTAACTAATCACTGTTTTGGAATAAGGTGTGGTAAGAACCTCCCTAAAGTAGTCAAGCTACAGGGTATAAATATACAAATCCACATTCACATATTCAATTTTACAAATTAACAAAACCGTCTTCAACTACGGTTATTAAAGGTTGAAAGAAAGGAGATGTATGTTGTAAATGACCAGCTAGATGGGTCAATTACAATATACCAGG
>NZ_JAHQVB010000122.1 GCF_019052655.1 Holdemanella porci | reverse complement strand
TATATTAAGATTTTGGTTTCGGAACAGGGGAATGCGGTATGTGAAAAACTGTCGAATTGTCACAATTTGTTGATTATGAGGAACGACAAAAAGGACTATTGAAAATAGCCTGCATTTTGTGTTTGTCTTTAATTGTTGAATTATTTTTTTACAATCATCTTATGATCACATTCAGGGCAGTGCATCATATAGTTTTCTTCAGGTTCATTTGGAAATAATTCATCGATTAACCATCTAGGTACTTCTTCTTCGTAACCGCATTTTGTACATTTCATCAATACATCTTTTTCTGTATGTTCTGTCATTTCTCTTGCCCTCCAATGGATTATATGTATAAGTATACTGCATAATGGCTCCACATTTACATTGAATTGGGTCTCTATTAAAAGAATCAATCAAATGAGTGCGGTACTTCAATTTATTGAGTTTGTTTTTAAGGGCCTTGGTTCTTGTTTCACGAGAATAATCCTTATTCTTTTTGATTCCAAGAAGTGCATGTACTTTATCTAGAGTTTTCTTAGATGCATTGGCATAGAATCCATAATATCGAGTGGTTAAGAAATGATAGTCTGGTATATGTATAATAAGACGGTTTATAAAATCAATCACATTATCTGTGACATCATGACGTTTTTCATCCTTATGATCATTGTAGAACCAGCTGACAGTATTTGATCCTTTATTGTATTCTGTGATTCTATTTTCAGCCATGGCAGGTCTACCGGCATAACGGATGAAATAGTTTACGCAGCCTTGAATATCTTTACTATTTTTATTAGATGAAGCATCGTTAGAAGCGTTGTCAGGGGATTTGAATTTGGCGTAGACATAGAATCCTTTAGGATGATCTTTATAGAGTCTGTTCTTTTCTTCAGGCTTCTTTAAACCACCGGCTTCCTGTATGAGTCGAATTAATTCAAATTGAAATGTTTTTCTAAGCTTAATGAAATTGAAATGATGAAATGTTTTGATTTTATCCTTTTTAAAGGAATAGATCAATTCAGGAATAAGACAATGGATGTGTGGATTCCATTTAAGGTCTCTTCCAAAAGTATGTATAGTGGCAATCATGCCAAATTCATTACGAACAGGAATATCTTTGAATATATAGTGGGTATCCGATAATTTTTTCTTTTTGAGTTTATCGGCAAGAGATTTATTGGTGAGAATGGAAATGGTGTTTCTAGAAGCAACAAACAAAAGATTGAGTCTAGAACGATCCTGTCTGAACCAGTTTCTAAGTTCTTCAGGAATAGTAAAGACAATGTGCCTATGAGGGCAGTCAAGACAAAAAGAGGTAGCCTTGGCTGCAAGCTGTTTGGCATATTTAACACCACAGGCATTACAAAATCTAGAATGACAAGAATGTGGAATAATATTCCAGTTGTCACAATCCGTACATTCAAACTGATCAAAACCAAGATAGCATGTATGGCAAAGAAGAGAACGTTCTACATTGTCTAAAATACAAGGACGAGCTTTACCAGAAGCATCTAATTTTCGAATGTATTCAATATTATCGAAGAAGATATTCTTGATGGGATGAATAAAATCGAAGTTTCGAACATCACAATCTAATAATGATAGAGTTTCAATTGGAATGTTTGAATGATAAGTAGTGTCCATAATTGAAGTATAGAATTAAATAGAGATGTAAACAAGACTTGGCAAATGAAAAGCGCCCATACAAATCATTTTATATGATTTGATGGGCTTTTTTTA
>NZ_JAHQVB010000121.1 GCF_019052655.1 Holdemanella porci | reverse complement strand
AATGAGCCAAAGGACAAGTATGATAAGGTGTTAAAATTTATTGAAATGGCAGTTTTATCGCCAAAAAAAGTGCGATATCGGGATGCAATGAGCTCTAAACATAGTAAATAAGCGAATGATTACCACCCATTTGCAAAAGAGGAGCTTATTTTTTTTAGTACAGCTTCAAGATCATCGTATGCATCCATAGTTGTTGCCAGACTTTCACTATCTATAACCTCTTCCCCCCAATGAATAATATTAACAACATATTTTTCAAGAGGTTTTAACAAATATTCATAAAAAAAATCTTCCAATTCGCCTGTTTCGTAAGATGAAATAAAGCCATTATTTCTACTGGATGTTTCAACAAAGCCTCTATTATCGCCAAAAATATCAATTCTACCACAAATCTCGCGAGTACCTAAATATCGATTATATCCTTGAGCTTTTCTTCTATCAATATTCATAAAATCCTTCTCTGGCTCACCATATGGATATACTCTAAATCCATTTTTATAGATAAAAACACTTCCATAATTTACAGACTCAATCCCCATCATTTTTGTAAAATTTATTTTTGCAGCCCTATTAAGGCTATAAATAGTTCCTTTAATATTTTTTATACCATATTTATTTTTTTCTTCTATTTCAAATAACTGTATTCCCCTATCATTTAATGTCGTTGTTATTTTTTTTCCATCCTTAGATATTGCTGCAGTAATTTTTGTTGTTTTTATATTTAACACATCAAAAACATGATTGATTACCTTACCGTTTACAATATCTTTGTCAAAAATTTTTTCATTCTCACTTTTTTTTCGATCATTTTCTCTCTCTTCTTTAACATCCAAAATAATGCTAAACATATCATAATTTTCGTTAGCTTCAGGATTAACAAGTTGAGTTAACGATTTTTTTAACTGTAATAATTCATCTCTATTCCATTTTTCCCTCAATCCATAAATCTTTATAACTGTACCTTGAGCAGCTATTAAATCGCTCTGTATTTCATCATATAGCACCTCAATATTCTGGAACTCTTCTGTATCTACATTCTCAAATTCATTCCAGTTTATTTTTACACGATTAACGTTAATATCTTTGTTCGTCTTAGATAATAATTCAACAGTTTCACCCAAGCGATCACAAGAAAATCTACCAACCCCTTTGGCTCCAGCATAATTTCTCCTAAATTTAATATTGTCTCTATATGTATTATTTTTCTTCTCCGAATAAGCAACAAATAACCATTTATCAATTATCTCTTGCTTGGACATACCCTTTCCATCATCTATAATATATATCGTAGAATCATCTGAATATATATTCTCAAATTTTATCGTCACTTCTTTTGCTCCGGCATCGTAAGAATTCTTTACCAATTCAAAAATTGCAATAAACTTATCATTGATTAATTCTTTGCCTATAATATTTTTTAATCCAGCACTAACTTTAAAATGGAGTTTTTCACTCATTATTAAGCATCTCCTGTAAAACTAACCCAACCAATTCTGCAAACAATGGCGGCACAGCATTTGCCACCTGTGTGTATCTTGGAACATCATATTTTCTACGTTCCCCTCCTGTTGTATATTTACCCAAAAAAACATAATCATCTGGAAAGCTTTGAATTCTTGCACTTTCCCTTACCGTCATAATCCTAGGTTCTGAATAATGAATAAAATCATCCGGAATAGATGTCAGTGTTGAACACACACAATCGTGTTTTAAAGGTGTGATGTTAGCATATAAATAGGACTAGTCAAAAAGAGAAAATTTACACCAGTGGTA
>NZ_JAHQVB010000120.1 GCF_019052655.1 Holdemanella porci | reverse complement strand
GACAATAGTTGGGCTTGCCCCTGCGAAGATAGCTAGCTGCCGGGTCCTTTTTTTTGCCTTTTATATTCAAAAGCCAAGTCTAAGTAAATAAAAGACTTGGCTTTTTTCAGATTCATTAATTCTTTAATTGTATTTTCTAATGCAATTTATGCGGTAACTGGTGTCCTCTATATGAATCACGGATTTTTTAATGGACACATATCTGTGTTTGTCCTATATCGGATTTCCTTAACAAGTTTATCGTATATGAAAGAAACATTATTCTTTTCTAAATAAATTTTTGCAGTTTCACTTAGAGCATGAGCATAAACAAATTAAATTTTTGCAAGAACGTATAGATAAGCAGCTGCTTTACCTAATACTGTATCTTCTATATCTGTGTTTTTATAAAAACTCATATCTTCATTAATTTTTGAAAGGATTGGTTTATCCCCAATATCATTTGAAGTATAAAATACAACTTTGTTTATTTTTGCGATAAATTTATTCAAATTCATCTGCTACTTTCTTTAGATTACTGATAATTGGAAGCTTTTGTGGACATACACGCTCACATTGTCCACATTCAATACAATCTAATGGCTTTCCATGTTCATTTTTTAAATCATCATATTCTGTTGATTTATCTTTAGATAAATTTTGTTTTCTTTTATTGAATAGATTAAAGTATTCAGGTATACAGATGTGTTTTGGACAACCAGGAGTACAATAGTTACATGCAGTACATGGAATAGCAATAGATGTTCGAATTTGATCACCTAGCTTAATCAAGAAATCGTTTTCTTCTTGTGTCAACGCTTTAAATATTTTCATATATGAAATATTGTCATTTAATTGTTCAAGGTTTGACATACCACTAAGTACAACACGAACATTTTTAAGACTTGCTGCAAATCGTATTGCCCATGATGCAATAGATAACGATCCATCTAAAGTTAATAATTTAGTTTGAATATCTTCAGGAACACGCACAAGACTTCCTCCCTTAACAGGTTCCATAATAACAACTTGTTTTCCATGTTTAACAGCCGTTTCATAACATAATCTAGATTGTACACTTTCACTATTCCAATCAAGATAATTGATTTGAAGTTGAACAAAATCCATTTCAGGATGTTTAGTCAAAATTTTGTCTAAAATATCAGCAGTATCATGAAATGAGAATCCAATTTCTCTTATTTTACCTTCTTCTTTCATTTTTTTAATAAAATCAAAACAACCAAATTTTAAAGCAGTTTGGTAATGATTACGATTTAAAGAATGCAGAAGATAATAATCAAAGTAATTAACTCCACATTTTTCCAATTGTTCATCAAAAATTCTTTTTGCATCCTCTTTTGTTTTCATAAATGGGACAGGCAATTTGTCGGCTAAAGTAAATGAATTTCGTGGATATCTTTCAACTAACGCTTTTTTTACAAATAATTCACTTTGTCTTTGGTGATAAGGATAAGCGGTGTCAAAATATGTAAATCCATTATCCATAAAAGTATCAATCATTTCACAAAATTGTTTTAAATCAACAGAAGTTGGTTCTTCTGGATTTGTTAATGGCAATCTCATACATCCAAAACCTAATTTCTTCATAAAAATCCTCCTATTATGTATAACTGAATTATAGTACAACTTTATTGTTTAATAGAAATTATAATGTTAAAATTGTCGAAAATATGTATATATAAAAGTCTTTTGATTTTTTATTAAAAAAAAATTTAAAAAACATTTGACGAAGCGAAAAGTATTTGGTAATATAGATGAGCACTGCTGAGGTGCAGATGATCTTTGAAAACTGAACAGGAAA
>NZ_JAHQVB010000119.1 GCF_019052655.1 Holdemanella porci | reverse complement strand
TACCACTGGTGTAAATTTTCTCTTTTTGACTAGTCCTATTTATATGCTAACATCATACGATATTTTTTTCTTAAATAAATGCTTTGTGCTTCAAGAACCTTATCTCAGCAAAAACGGAAACATGATTTATAAAAGTCAATCTGCTTCTGATACGCAGGTACAAAACTATTAACGCCGCTCCAATGGCTTGGTACAAGTTTTAATTGTTTAAAAGTATCATAATCTTGGTTTGTATCAATAAATGCTTTGATAGCAATAATTCTTATATCATCATCCAGTTCGCATTTACCTTCAAATATATCTTTGATACAATCATTAAATGCATTATCTTCTACAATTAACTTTATCCATTGTTATTGCCTCTGGCTGGCAGCAGAACTATTATCCTCTCTATTCACCAACAACTCTTTGAATATATTCCCAAACGTCCATATATACAAATCTTCTTTCAACAGATTGTAAAGTATTGACACAAAATCTAAATCGCCCTTAAATAATTCATTCAATTTTTCTAACAAATATGTTCAAATATCAAATAGATTCGATAAATAAGATCCAATAATTAGTGGATTAGAACTATAATTTAAAACAAAATATAAGCATATTTTTCTATATATATCAGGCTCAATGCTTAGAAATTTATCCAACACCTTTATATTTCTATACTTAGCAACTTTTTCAACATTCGCGACATCATCTTTTAAAAAAATTATAAACTCATGCAACATGTTTTCATTCACTTTTTATTCTGGCAATGTATCAAATAAAATATAACGCCAATACATCTTTTGAGGAAATTGAGCTTCTTTAACGGACTCAAAAAATTGTTATGAATCAGTTTTCCTATTCAACACATGTAATATTTTTGTAGGATGAACATCTAGATTAGGACCACATCTCATAAACTCGTCTAAGAATACTTTTAATTTTTCTACATCAAACTGATTAACAATAAGATTAATTCCTTCGTTACTATAAAAATCATTCCGATTTTTGGTTATATCAGTAAATAAGTGATTTGCTGTTTGTACAAAATTTTTAATTTTTGATGTGGAAAGACTTTTTCTATATTGTTTTATCGCTTCTTTTCTAGTTTCATCATATTCCATATTTGAATTTTGATAATTGAATGTAAGTAATTGATGCAGTTCCCATAAATCTCCATGCAACATTGAGTCCCATTTTTCATCGATTGAAAGACTAAGTTTATTTATATTATTAGACAAACAATTAATCAATTCAAAAAAAATCAATATCATCACAACATATCTCTGAGAGCAACTTTTCAACATATTCACAATATCCCTTTACTAATTCAATATCGACATCTCCATAAAGGTGGTTTGCGTAATCATATAAAAAATTCATAACTCTCTTTTTTAAAAATTTATTATTCGCTAAGATCAACATTATATCCCAACAAACGCTTCGATATTCTTTCAATCCTTCAGAATATGTGACATTGAAATTGCAAAATTTTATTGTATTGTTTCTGCCCATTTCAATTGGTTGAAAGTTAAAGCCCAACGAATATGAAGTCATTTCAAACCAACTATCATTGCGATTTGATTACCATTCTCAATAACACTTGCTAAATATTTAGATATTACTACTTCTGTATAATAATCAAAATTAGCAGATTCTACATCAATTCCATAATTGTTTTCAAGCCATGAACAACCACATTTAAGAAACACTTCACTTTTTATGCAATATTCTAAAAGTAGATCCATTACATAATTTAAATAGTTACTGTTATGATATCCAGTCAAAAAATTTAAACCATCTCTATCCAATGATCCTTCGTAAATTTTGAAATCAACACTGGGAGGATTGAAATTTCCCTCCTTTAAATTTTGAAGTTTACTTTTTAAGAACATATAACTATTGGCTTAACAGATACATCGGTGACTTGTTAACATAGCTGACATTAATGATGTCTATTTAAGACTTATTGTATAGGTGTAAACGAAAGAGAGACTACACTTATGACAAGAACTTCAAAATATT
>NZ_JAHQVB010000191.1 GCF_019052655.1 Holdemanella porci | reverse complement strand
CATGTGGAATCGTAAATTGGGACGTAAAGCCGATCATCGTAAAGCATTGTTGCGTAACATGGCAACATCTTTGATTGAAAACGGACAAATCGAAACAACAGAAATGAAAGCAAAAGAATTAAGCGCTGTAATGGACTCATTAGTAACATTAGCAAAACGTGGAGATTTACATGCACGTAGACAAGCAGCAGCTTATGTTCGCAATGTAGAAGTTGATGAAGAGGGAACAACAGCTCTTCAAAAATTATTCAATGAAATTGGACCAGCATATGCAGATCGTAATGGTGGATACACTCGTGTAGTAAAAACACGTATCCGTCGTGGAGATGCAGCTCCAATGGCAATTGTACAATTCGT
>NZ_JAHQVB010000118.1 GCF_019052655.1 Holdemanella porci | reverse complement strand
TTGAATATTCGGTCCTTTTTTATTAAGCTGAAACTTCTTTATCCGTTACAGCGCCCTAGAATTATTTCACTAACAATTCACAGATCTTCTTTGAATATGCGATTGGATCTTTGATTGCGAAGCCTTCAATTAAACAAGCCTGATCATATAATACTTCAGTCACTTCTTTAACTTTATCTTTATCAGAAGCGTATAAAGTCTTCAATGTTTCAAAGATTGGATGATTTGGATTGATTTCCAAAATACGCGTAGCCTTCATAGGCATTGGACTTTGGTTAGGCATATTTGCGAAAACCTTTTCCATCTCAAAAGAAATACCTTCGCCAGCCGTTAAGCATACTGGATCCTCTGTTAATTTATTTGACAATTTCACTTCAGCAACCTCATCGCCTAAAGCTTCTTTCATGAATGTCAATAAATCTTTATTTTCTTCTTTTGATTTATTTAAAGCTTCCTTTTCTTCCTCAGTATCTAAATCTAAATCTCCTTGAGCCGCATTTCTGAACGTCTTTTCTTTGTAGTTCATCAATGTCTGCATTACAAATTCATCCACTTCATCTGTTAAGTAAAGAACTTCAAATTCTTTATTCTTCAATGTTTGAACAACTGGCATCTTGTCAATCAATTCAACATCTTTACCAGATACAAAGTAAATGTCTTTTTGATCCTCTTTCATACGAGAAACATATTCACTTAAAGTAACATATTTCTTTTCTCTTGAAGAGTAGAACAACAATAAATCTTGGAATTTTTCTTTATCCATACCATAATTGTTGTAGACACCAAACTTCAAGTTTACACCAAATTCTTCAAAGAATTTTTCATATGCTTCACGATCTTTGGCAAGCATATTTCCAAGTTCATTCAATACTTTCTTTTCAATACGACCCGCAATCAATTTTAATTGATGATCATGTTGAAGCATTTCACGAGAAATATTTAAAGATAAATCTTGAGAATCCACTAGACCTTTCACAAAACGCAATGAATCTGGCAATAATTCTTCGGCATGATCCATAATGAATACGCCTCTACAATAGAGTTGAAGACCTTTCTTATAGTCTTGTGAATAGAATCCTTGAGGTAAGTGTGATGGAATATAAAGTAAGGCTATAAAGCTAGTATTTCCCTCAACACTAAAATGAATCACTTTTTGAGGATCTTGATAATCATAGAAATGATCCTTGTAGAATTGATTGTATTCTTCATCTGTAATCTTCGATTTTTGACGTTTCCATAAAGGAACCATTGAGTTTAAAGTCTGATCTTCAACCACTGTTTCATATTCAGGCTTTTCACTTTCCTCAGTACCCTCTTTCATCTTCTGAGTTTCTACATTCATCTTGATTGGATAACGAATATAGTCTGAATATTTCTTAATCAATTCTTTTAACTCATATGTCTCTAAATATTGAGAATATTTTTCTTCATCTGTATCTTCTTTTAAAGTTAAAATGATTGTTGTACCATTTGTTTCCTTTGTACAAGATGTGATTTCATAACCATCTTCACCAGCACTTACCCATTCATAAGCTTCATCACTACCTGCTTTTTTCGTAATAACACGAACATCTTTTGCGACCATAAATGCAGAATAGAATCCAACACCAAATTGACCAATGATATCTACATCTTCATCGTTGTTTTCTTCTTTTTTCTTCATTTCCTCTTTAAAAGCCAAAGAACCACTCTTCGCAATTGTACCCAAGTTTTCCTCTAATTCTTCCTTTGACATACCAATACCAGTGTCCGAAATTGTTAAAGTACGAGCTTCCTTATTTGGTTCAATACGAATCTCAAATTGACTTGCATCCGCATGACCTTGACTTTCATAATAATATTTATCAATCGCATCACTCGCATTCGATACAAGTTCACGTAAGAAGATTTCCTTGTGTGTATAAATGGAATTGATCATCAAATCCAATAAACGTTTTGACTCCGCTTTAAACTGTTTTTTCTTAGCCATAATACCACTCCTTCATTAGCACTCTAATATTTTGCCTGCTAATACTATACAACACCTTTTTAGCAGTGTCAACAACTGTGTGCTAAACGCAAATAAAAACCACGCTTAAAAGGCGTGGTTTTCTCTGCGGCTATAAGCCTTTACTA
>NZ_JAHQVB010000011.1 GCF_019052655.1 Holdemanella porci | reverse complement strand
TACCACTGGTGTAAATTTTCTCTTTTTGACTAGTCCTATTTATATGCTAACATCAGTAGGCGTATCAAGCTTATATCCAAACAATTTGAACATTTCATCTTTTAAAGATCCAGACTCTAATAAAAGCACATTGAAAAGTGTACTTCCAAAAAGATGTTTTCTATTCCGTGTAAAATCCTTATTTGAATCAACAACAAATAGTGAAGAAGAATCATTCATGGTTTTGATGCAGAATTTTAACTGCTTTTTTAACGATTTATAATTGTTCATAAGTACCTCCAAAAACATATACCTATAAACAATTGGCCTATTATCAGAAATGATAATAGGCCACACATTTCTACCTGTATGTCAACAAAAAATTCAAATTTTCCAAAAAAAAGAGGAGCACATTTTTTGTGTTCCCCTCAAAACCGTCATTTCTTAACTTAATGACATTGGGAGAAATCCTTCTTTTTTAATAAGAATTTGTATTTTTAAAGAACAAATTTGCACTTTTTAGTTTACTTTCACCTAAAATCTTTTATTTTGGTTAAAAACGGTTATAATGAAATTAGTTCAGAAGGAGAAAGAAAAATGTTCGGAAAAGAAAAATCAACTTGGGAAGAATTAAGTGGTATTTTTACTGCACAGGAAATCTACCAACAACCTGCCACTTGGGCAAAAACAATTGCTCAAATTAAAAATGAAAAGGAAGCTTTAAAGAAATTCATGGAACCTGTATTAAGTGATCCAGATTGTGATATCGTGTTTACAGGTGCTGGAACAAGTGAATATGTAGGTAATGCATTATATTCATATGTTAACCGTTATACTGGTTACCATGCAAAATCATATGCTTCTACTGATTTAGTAGAAACTCCAGAAAACTATTTATCAAGAAATAAAAAGACTTTATTAGTGAACTTTGGTCGTTCAGGAAACTCTCCTGAAAGTGTTGGCTCAGTACAAGTTGCTGATGAAGTATGTAAGGAAAATGTGTATCATTTATTCATTACATGTAACAAAGATGGGGCTTTAGCAAAAGCGGCAGCTACTCGTGACAATGCTTATGATATTAACTTAACACCAGAAACTCATGATCAGTCTTTCGCAATGACTTCAAGTTTCTCTAACATGATGTTGGCTGCATTATTATGTTTCCGTTTAGATGATATTGATGAAGTTGCAAAAGAAATGGAGAGTGTTATCGCTCAAGGACAAAAATTTGTTGATGAAGGATACAAAGTATGTGAAAATTTAGTTGCTGACTTTGCGGAATTTAACCGTATTGTATACTTAGGTGCAAATACATTGAAGGGTATTGCTCAAGAAAGTCAATTAAAAATTTGTGAATTAACTGCTGGTACAGTTACAACTACATTTGATAGTCCAATGGGATTCCGTCACGGACCTAAATCAGTTATCAACGATGAATGTTTAACAGTTGTTTATTTATCAGATGATGAATATCAAAGACAATATGAATATGACATTATTAAAGAAATGAGTGGACAACGCAAAAAGAACCGTTTAGTTGCAGTTTCTAGTCATGCAGATGCTGAAATCGAAGGATTAGTAGATACATTCATTAACTTTGATTTAGATGCGCCAAAAGATAATATTTTCTTAGGATTTGACTATATTTTAGTTGCTCAGGTTATTGCGTTATTTAAATCATTGAGCTACAAGATTACACCAGACAATCCATGTCCAACAGGTGAAGTAAACCGTGTTGTTAAGGGTGTTACTATTTACCCATATACTGCAAAGTAAGAATTTAGAGGAGAAAATTAGAGGAGAAAAAAGAAGATGATAGGATTAATTGTTACTGGTCATGGCCACTTTGCGACAGGTTTAACTACAAGCTTAAACTTGATTGCTGGAGATGCAAAAGAATATGTTGCTGTAGATTTTGAATCCACAGATTCAACGGATGATTTAGCAAAAAAATTAACAGATGCTATGGATTCATTAAAAGACTGCGAAGGAATCATTGTATTAAGTGATTTAGCTGGTGGTTCTCCATTCAAAACGGCTGTTGAAATTGGATTCCCAAGAGGAAACGTAGAAGTTGTTGCAGGTACAAACTTAGGTATGTTAGTTGAAATCAACTTAACTCGTACTTTCTCTGAAGATGTTCATGCTTTAGCTGAATCAGCTTGCAACGTTGGAAAAGATCAAGTTATGCGTTATGTATTCCAACACATTGAGCAAAACGACGATTTTTCAGATGGTATCTAATATTTAAGCTAGGCTTTGCCTGGCTTTTTTTGAACCAGAGGCTTTGCCTGGCTTTTTTTGTAAAAACTTTTCAAATATCTGAAAATGAGGTATGATATTTTCATATACGGAGGTATTTAGAATGGATTATAAAACTAGAATTGAGGCATCTATTCAAGAGCATTTAGATGCATATATGGATATTGTAAAAACACTATACGATAATCCGGAAACAGGTTTTGAGGAGTATGAAACACAGAAGGTATTGGTGAAATATTTAGAAGATGCTGGATTCGATGTGAAATCGAGTGTTGTGATCGATACAGATTTTGTGGCTGAGTATAAATCGGGTAAAGAAGGGCCAACAATTGCTTATATGTGTGAATATGATGCACTTCCTGAAGTTGGACACGGATGTGGACATAACTTGATTGCTGGTATTGGTATTGCGGCTGGTGAAGCATTAAAGAGTGTTGTTGATGAAATTGGTGGAACAGTACGTGTTGTGGGTACGCCTGGTGAAGAAAACTTTGGTGGAAAAGTTAAGATGAGTGAAGCTGGGGTATTTGATGATGTAGATGCAGCTTTAATGGTTCATCCAAGTACAGAAAATGGTGTCGGATCTAGATCATTAGCTATTTTACCAATTAAGTATGAATTCTTTGGTAAGAATGCGCATGGATGTCGTCCTCAAGAGGGGCACAGTGCATTAGATGCAGCGATTAGTACATATACACAGATTTCAATGTTACGTCAATTTGTGACTCCAGGATCATATATTCATGGAATTATTCGCGACGGAGGTTTAGCTGCCAATGTAATTCCTGCTTATGCAAGTATGGAGTATTATTTTAGAGCAACTACGATGGCATATTGTAAAGAGATTGCAACTCGTGCAGAGGATTGTGTGAAGGGTTCTTGTATTGCAAGCCAAACAACTTACAAAACAAGTATGTATGAATGTCCTTATGAAGATACAAAAATCAACTATACACTAGCTGATATGTTGACAGAAAAATATAAAGAGCTAGGAGTCGAGCAAATTAATCCGGTTGATGAAATTCCATGTGGTTCTACAGATGTTGGAAGTGTAAGTTATGTTTGTCCAACAATTCAGGGAACTATCAAAATCGCAGATTGCTCAGTTGCTGGTCATTCTAAAGAAATGGCGGCTGCAACAATTAGTGAAGATGGAAAAGCTGGATTAGTAACAGCAGCTACAGCTATTGCGTTAATTGGTTTAGATTTGATTACTGAACCTGAAAAGTTAGAAAAAGCAAAAAAAGAGTTTAAAGAAGGGACATGCTAATTAGCATGTTCTTTTACTTTGTGAAAAGGTTTTCAAAACGGGCTTTTTAAATTGATTTTGTGATAATTATGTATTTTTTTTGCCAATTTTTATAATTGTTAGTGATAAATATTAAAAAAATACTAAAAAGTGCAAAAAATTGCTTAAAATGTGTAAAGCATTTATGCATAGAAAATGTATAATATAGTCAAGATAGTTATTCTTTAAAGAAGAAAGCGCTATCAGGAAGGAGAGAGAATATGCCAAATATCTTATTAACAAGAATCGACAATCGTTTGATTCACGGTCAAGTTGCAACTCAATGGAGTGGAGTTCTAGGAGCTAACTTATTATTAGTTGCAAATGACGCTGTCGCAAAAGATGAATTCCGTCAAGGTTTGATGAACATGGCTGCTCCAGCTTATGCTCAGACTCGTTACTTCTCAATTCAGAAGACAATCGACATTATTGGAAAAGCAAGTCCTGCTCAAAAAATCTTCATCATTTGTGAAACACCTCAGGATGTATTACGTCTAGTTGAGGGTGGTGTTCCAATTAAAAAATGTAATATTGGAAACATGCACATGTCTGAAGGTAAACGTCAAGTTGCTACTACTGTAGCTGTAAATGACGATGATGTTGCTGCATTCAAGAAATTGCAAGAATTAGGTGTTGAATTAGAAATTCAACGTGTACCTGACATCGCACCTGAAGATATTAATAAACTTTGGAGTTAATCCAAAAAAAGGAGAAAATGAAAAATGAATATTGTAGAAATTGTGTTATTGGCAATTGTAACATTCTTTTTTGCCATCGACCAATTCTCATTAACTGAAATCGTTTATCGTCCTATCATTGCTTGTCCAATTATTGGTGCAATCCTAGGTGATGTAAACACTGGCTTAGTTGTTGGTGGTACATATGAGTTAATGATGGTTGGTAACATGCCAGTTGGTGGAGCACAGCCTCCTAACGCTGTATTAGGATCAGTTGTTGCTATGATTTTCGCTGTTAAAGCAAAAATGGACATTAATGCTGCTTTAGGAGCTTGTATGATTTTCGCTACATTCGGACAATACGTTGTAACATTAACATTTACAATCATGTCTGGTTTAATGGCTAAAGCTGATAAAGCTGCTAATGAAGCTAACCCTAAAGGAATTACAGCTGTATGTAATACTTCTATGGCTATCTTAGGTACTTTATTTGCTGTAATCGCTATTTTAGCATATGTTGGTGGAACTGCTGCTTCTGGTGCTTTACAAAGCTTAAGTGAAGAAGCAAGCTGGTTCATGGGTGGTTTAAGTGCTGCCGGTGGAATGATGCGTTTCGTAGGTTTCGCTGTATTGTTAAAGATTATGCTTTCTAACGACTTGTGGGGATGGTTACTAGGTGGTTTTGCAACTGCATTGCTATTTGGTAACGTTGAAGCTACTGCTTCTGCTTGCTTGATCTTAGTTGCATTCATCGGTGTTGCAATCGCATTATTAGACTTCAAGATTACTTCTATTGAAACAAAAGCTGCGCAGGGAGGTGTAAGTGATGGAATCTAATGCAATGACTTCTTACAAGGATACTACTCCTGCTGCAAGATTAGATAAACAAACTTTAAATAAAATGGTATGGCGTTCTTGCCAATTACAGGCTGCGTTCAACTACGAACGTATGCAATCTGCTGGTTGGTTATGGGCTATGTTACCTGGTTTGGAAAAAATCCACACAAATAAAGATGACTTAGCTGCATCTATGACTCACAACATGGATTTCCTTAATACTCACCCATTCTTCGTAACATTCGTTATGGGTATCGTATTATCAATGGAACAACAAAAAACGGATATTCAGACAATT
The DNA here is from genome assembly GCF_019052655.1 of Holdemanella porci. Classification (GTDB taxonomy): domain Bacteria; phylum Bacillota_I; class Bacilli_A; order Erysipelotrichales; family Erysipelotrichaceae; genus Holdemanella; species Holdemanella hominis. The sequence goes on along the minus strand of NZ_JAHQVB010000011.1, from coordinate 39,829 downwards.
CGTTCTGTACGTATCTCAACTGCTGCTCCATTAGGTGGTATTGGTGACGCATTGTTCTGGTATACATTAATTCCTATCACTGCTGGTTTAACTGCAAACATGGCTATTGATGGAAGTATCATGGGACCAATCTTATACTTCGTTATCGCATTCGGTGTTGAAATGGTTTTACGTTATGCTTTAATGTACTGGTCATACAACTTAGGTTTAACTGCTGTTAAGATGATGACTGCTAACGCTAAAGCATTCACTCACGCTGCAAGTGTATTAGGTGTATTCGTTGTTGGTGCTTTAATTTCTAACTATGGTGGAGGAACTAAATTAGGTATCTCAATCGCTAATGGTGAAGGTGATCCAATTGTAATCCAAAACTACTTAAATATGATTTTACCTTGCTTAATCGCATTCGCATTCACTATGATGTGCTATGTATTGATTAAGAAGAAAAACTGGACTCCAGTAAAATGTATCGCATTATTCTTAGTAATCGGTATTGTTGGAGCTGCATTCGGAATCTGGGCAGGTTCATATACACCTCTAGTACCAGTTCCATGGTCAGTAGTTGCGTAGGCTAATCTAACGAAGTTAGAATATTTTCTCTCAAATATAAGGTTGTAACGGATTATATCCTTACAACCTTTAATTTTATTTTTAGCTCATTAAAAAATTTTTTGATGATTTAAAAATGAAATTAAGGAGGTACAAATTATGGCTGATAAAAAATATCCAGTTCTTTATGCAACAAGTATTAAAGGAACAATTTTTAGACATTGTGGAGTATACAATACAATTTATTTCAATATTTATAATAATAAGGAATTAGAGGATAAACCTTATTACTTAGAGTATATGGAAAAGACAAGGGAAGAAGTTTATAAGGCAATCCAGAATAAATTTACAATGTCTCAACCATTAAAAGTGACAAATGATCATAAGGTTTTCATTATTTTTAGAGGCAATGTTGATATGCGTGATGTGAAAACTTTCTGCAAAATGATGCTACAGGAATTAGAATATTTTACAGAAGGTATTCATGCAGCAGATTATGCTGAATTAGAAACGATGTTTATGGAGATTGGTCGTGCTCCAAGTTTTTTGAAAGCTTCAAAAGTTGGAGAAAAGTTGACACAAACCGATATTCTTGACAAAATAATGGTACATATGGATGGTCATGATCAACCGCAGGATAATGGTTGTCTGACACCATATACAGATTATGTTGATTTTAAAGAAGAAGAGAAACGACAAAATCTAAAAAAAGAAGAACTCGAAGAAGTAGTTGAGTGGTAAGGAGATATTTATGGCACAAGGTAGAAAGACAAGACAAAAACAACAAGCAGATTTAAAAGGAAGTGTATCTGGTTGGCATGTTTATAAAGATGAACGTGGAAGAGCGGTATATTATGATGTGTTTTCTAAAAATGGATATATTTTAGCAAATAATGAAGATCGATATAAACAATTCAGTATGCGCTTTGTGATGGGAGCTATCGGATTCATTTTGATGTTGATGTTTGATATGCCTATCTGGTTATGTGTTTTAGCTGGTGTTGGAGTATATGGATTTTTAGAATTTAGATTTAGACGATTCTTGAAAAACTTAGCTCGCGTTGAAAACTTTAAGTGTAATGAAAAAATGAAGAGTGAAGCTTCTATTAAAACTTTAGATACGAATAAAATCATTTTGAAAATGGTTCTATTATTAGCGTTAGCTGTATTGATTATTATTAATGCATATAACGAAAACTATACAGGTTGGATGTTAACTCTTAATTATGTAATTAGTGCATTAACATTTATCTTTGCGTTATATCATGCTAAAGAATTGATTTCAAGAAAGAGTAAGTAAAAGGTTCGGTTGAACCTTTTTTTTGCAAAAAAAATGCGCATCTATAAGATGCGCAATATTTGTTTTAGCGAACTAATTCTTCCTGGTGACTAGCATAAGTATATTCTTCAATTGTATACATAACACGAGCTTTAATTAAATCTTCAGGTGTGTTGTTCAATTTACCTTCACGTACCAATGTATATTGGAAAGGCATATACTGACTTAGCAATGGTAATGGTACTGGGTGTTCTTTTAAGTTTGCCAATAATTTAGCTAAAGCATTCTTAACATTTTCTTGAGGTAAATAGTAACGGCAACGGTCAGAGAATGAATATTTACGTTTGAATGCAATTTCATTTTCTGTTCCATGATAATATGGAGCCCATTTACCAGGGTTTGCTAACATGGCTTTGTCTAATTCTTCACGGAAGTGACTCGTTTCAAATCCATAAACAGCAGCCAATTCTTCTTCAATCATGCATAATGAGAAGATTCCTTCACGAGCGGCATAAGTAAGTCCAGGACCAACTTTTAAGATGCCAACACCATCTTCTACTAATTCACGTAATTTGTATTTAGTTTGATAATCAGTTGAGTGTCCTTCAAATACTAATTTGTCAAAATCTTTAATGCTTGCCATTAAATCTTTAGCACGTTCACGATCGTATTCTTCACATCCAGCATCTTTTTCTTCAACACCTGGCTGAACAACAGCAGCAATAACGTGGTTCCAAGCATCTGCGATTCCCATATCATCAAATGCTTTTTCAAATGTAGCTACAGTACTTTTGAAGTCTTCAGGTTTTGTAACTTGCATACCAGCATTTTCTTCTTGTGCTCCACCTGGAATTGGAACTTCACTACCGACGATATATACTGGGTGAATTGCTTCTGGATTTTCTTGAAGTAATTCTTGGTAAGCTTCTTCGCAAACTTTAGCTAAAGTAGCTCCACGACGAGCAATTGTTTCATCACTTAAACGAGTATTTGGATCATCATCAGCAACTTTCATGCTTGTATCAATATGAATTTTAGTGAAACCAGCACGAACATAGTCGTGTACTAATGTTTTTGCGTATTCCATAGCTTCTGCTTCCGGTTTGTTTGCGACTGTTAATGGTCCTAAGTGGTCCCCACCTAAGAAAATACGATCACTTGATAATCCAGCTTCTTTTGCTTTTTCATGACAGAAGTTGAAGAAATCTTTTGGTGTCATTCCTGAGTAACCACCATTTTGATCTACCTGGTTAGCAGTTGATTCAATTAAAACACATGAATCTTGTTTTTTTGCGGTTTCCATCGCAGCTTCAATAACGAATGCATTACTTGAACAGCATGAATAGATAGCTACGGCTTTACCTTCTTTTTGTTTTTTAACAATGTTTAATAATGGGTTTTGTTTAGGCATTGTATGTCCTCCTTAACTGTTTTTATTATACAGTATCTTTAACATTTTTTCTTCTTTTTAACATAAAGTTAATTAAAAAGTGCAAATATTACTAATTTGTTAAAAATGACAAAAGCATTACTAAAATGTACATTTTATTTTGAAAGCGCTATGCTATAATATTAGAAGAAATATGGAGGAGATAACAATGAAGGTTATTGTATGTGAAAACTATGATGAAATGTCAGCAAAGGCATTTGAAGTCATCAAGGAATTATTGGATGCTAAGAAAGATGCTGTCTTAGGTTTGGCAACAGGATCTAGTCCAGTTGGATTATATAAGGAAATGATCCAATACCACAAAGATGGATATAGCTATAAAGATATTAAATCTTATAATTTAGATGAATATGTAGGAATCGATCGTAAAGATCCTCAATCTTACTATACTTTTATGTATGAAAACTTATTTAAAGATATTGATATTGATTTAAATAATACACATGTTCCTTATGGAAATACAGAAGCTGATTGTAAAGCTTATGAAGATGCTTTAAGTGAAGTATCAATTGACTTACAGGTATTAGGAATTGGACAAAATGGACATATCGGATTCAATGAACCTGGTACACCATTTGAAACATTAACTCACATCGTTGATTTAACAGAAAACACTCGTGAAGCAAATGCTCGTTTCTTTGATAACGATATTAACAAGGTTCCAACACAAGCTATTTCAATGGGAATTGGAACAATTATGAAATCTAAAAAAGTATTATTAGTGGCTAATGGTGAAAATAAAGCAGATGCTATTAAAGCTATGATCGAAGGACCAATCGATACTGCATGTGCTGCAAGTGCATTACAAAATCACGCTGATGTAGTTGTTGTATTGGATAAAGCTGCTGCTAGTAAATTAACTAAATAATTGCGATTATCTTTATAGGATAGGGAATTTATTTCTCTATCCTTTTTTTTTGTGTTAAAATTAAGTTGTATGAAAAAATGGATATATAGAATCGTTTTTGTCGTTAGCCTTTGTGTATTTGGGTACAGTGCCTATAATTTATGGGATATATATTCACAGAAACAACAAGTTGCGACACAGACAAAACAATTAGAAAAAAAAGTAATTAAGAAAAAAAGAGAAAATAAAGTAGTAAAGAATGTTTTAGAACCTGATTGGGCAGCACTTCAAGCAGAGAATCAAGATATAGTAGGATGGATTTATGTTCCAGGTTGTGATATTTCTTTTCCTGTTATGCAATCGAAAGATAATGAATATTATTTGAATCATACAGTGAGTGGGGAATATAATAATAGAGGTTCGATTTTTTTGGATGCGAATGCGAATGCACAATTTCAAGATGATAATTCCATTATATATGGCCATTCTGTTGAAGGTGGAGGCATGTTTACCTTGTTAAAGAAGTATTGTGATGAAGATTTTTTTAAATCGCATCCAGTATTTTATTTATTAACACCAGGTGCGAATTTTAACTGTCATGTATTTACATTTGCGAAAACTACAGACGATAGTGTATTCTATACAACGTCATTTGGAGATTATAGACAAGAGACTTTAGATTCTATGAAACAGTCGTCTACATACTTCAATGATTTGGTGAATACAGATCAAAAGTTTGTTTCTTTATCCACATGTGATTTAGATTATGGATTTGATTCGAGTCATCGTTTTGTTTTAACTGGACAACTGGAAAAGACAAGTGACGATATTGTTTTAAAAGATTGATATATGATATACTTGGTGAGGTTTTTAATATGAAAATTTGTTTTGTGACAGGAGGAACAGGGGGTCATATTTATCCGGCTTTAGCTTTAGCAGATAAAATGAAAGAACTTGATTCTTCGACTGAAATATTATTTATTGGAAATGATGATCGCATGGAAAAGGATTTGATTCCGCAAAATGGCTATGCGTTTAAGGCTCTACATACTTCTGGATTAGTAGGAAATGCATTAAAAAAATGTATGGCGGTTTGTCAGATGTTTAAAGCAGAAGGTAAGGCAAAAAAATACTTAAAAGAATTCAATCCAGATGTTGTGATTGGATTTGGAGGATATGTGAGTGCGCCAGTTATTATGGCGGCTCATTCTTTAGGAATCCACACCGTAATTCATGAACAAAACTCCATTGTTGGTAAGGCCAACCAGCTTGTTATGAAGAAAGTGGATGCGATTATAACTTGTTATGAAAAATGTAATGAGGTTTTTCCAAAGGAAAAGATTCATATGTTGGGAAATCCAAGAGCAACAATTGCCAAAGAGGCAATATTTGATGAAGACTATTTTAAATCATTAGGTTTAGATTTAGATAAAAAAACAATTCTTATTGTGATGGGTTCTTTGGGCTCTAGTTCTGTAAATGAATTAATGAAGAGTGCTTTAAAGGATGTCAATGATGATTTACAATTTTTGTATGTCTGCGGAAAAGACAATTCTCAAGATTTGAATTTATTTGAAAGCCAAAAAAATATTCATGTTGTACCATATGTAGATACATTGCGTATTTATGGACATGTAGATGGAATGGTTTGTCGTGCAGGTGCTACAACGCTTGCAGAAGTAACGGCTTTAGGGATTCCTTCTATCGTGATACCAAGTCCTTATGTGGCAAATAACCATCAATTTTATAATGCGAGTATGCTGCTAAGACAACAAGCTTGTCGTATTATTGAAGAAAAGGATTTGAATGCAGAAACTTTGCAAGGTCAAATTGTATCTTTATACGCAAATCCAGTGGTATATGAACAAACACATGAACATGCATTGCAGATGGGTAAACCGAATGCGGCATATGATATTATAGATTTATTAAAAAATATATGTAAAAAGGGGAAATAATATGAGCATAAAGGATCGTTTAATGACGTATGCAGAAGTTTTAGAACATGAGCCTATGAAGAAACATACCACTTTTAAGATTGGTGGTTGCGTAGACTATTATATATATCCCAAAAATTGTACAGCACTAATGTGTGTGCTTGAAATACTTGCACAGGAAAACATTCCATATTATGTACTTGGACGTGGATCTAACGTTTTATGTTCGGATACAGATTTTCATGGTGCAATCATCAATCTAGATCGTACTTTGAATGATTTCTACTTTGAACCAGATGGAGTTCTAGTAGCGCAAGCGGGATGTTCAATTATAAATATGGCAGTAGAGGCCATGAAAAGATCACTAACAGGTTTGGAATGGGCAAGTGGAATTCCAGGCTCGATTGGTGGTGGACTTTATATGAATGCCGGAGCCTATAAGGATAATTTGGCTAATCATTTAATTGATGTCTGTGTTTTAAAAAATAATACAATTTGTTGGATGAAAAAAGATGAATTGGATTATGCATATCGCCATTCTATCTTCCAATCACACAAGGATTGGACTATTTTAGTGGGTCGTTTCCAATTAGAAAAAGGAAACCAAAATGATATTCGTGATTTGATGGATTCTAGACGTGAAAGAAGAATGAGTGCACAGCCTTTGGATAAGCCTTGTGCAGGTAGTGTGTTTAGAAATCCAGAAGAAATTCCAGCTTGGAAATTGATTGAAGAGCTGGGATTAAGGGGCCATAAAATTGGTGGTGCAATGGTTAGTGAAAAGCACTGTAATTTTATTGTGAATGATGATTTGAATGCGACAGCTCAAGATGTTCGTGATTTGATTCATGAAATTAAAACTCGAGCAAAAAAAGAATATAATATTGACATGGTTACGGAAGTTGAGCAGTTATATTGGTAAAGAAAAAAGTTAAGCTAACTATTAAACAATCGATTATTTTTAGTCTTGTTGTTATGATGGTAGCTAGTATTTTTGTGTATTATTTTTCTACAGATTCCCATGTCAAGGTTTTATCATGTAAAAACAACTATTATTTGTCAGATAGTGAAGTCTACGATTTGGCAAATGTGAGTACGAAGACACGTATCTATTTAATGCCTTCGATTATATTGGAGAAGAGAGTAGAAAAGATGCCTTTTGTACAGTCTTGTGATGTTTCAAAGAAAAATCGAAAGCTTACTTTTAATGTGCAGGAAAAATTGATGGTTGGCTATTATGTGAAGGATAATAAAAATTATGCCCTTTGCCAAGATGGCTCTTCGATTGAAATAGATGAACAGTATTTAAATATAATTGTACATTTTCCTTTGTTGTCAAATTTTAATGCAAAACAAAGAAAGCAGTTGTGTGAACAATTTCAAAAACATCGAAAAGTGTTAACTCGAGAATTAATTGAAAAGTTTGCAGAAATCGTACCTTATAAAACAAGTTATGATAAAAATATGTTTAAAATCACAATGCAAGATGGGAATATTGTTTATACCAATTTAAAAAGTATAAAAATGTTATCTAAATACCAAAGTGTTTTGACAAAACTAAAAGGACAGTCTGTTTGTCTGGTTTTGGATTCTACGCATTCAACAATTGAAAAGGTGAATTGTGATGATTTGAATTCGAAACAAAAGGTTGAAGAAAAACAGGAAGAGAAGATGGAAAAGGCCGAAAAGACTGAAGCAACAGATGAAAAAACTTTGGAAAATACCGAGGTTCAAGAAGAACAACAGCCAACAGAAGATGAATCTTGGAATCAGGTTGAATGGGTTTATGATGATAACACAGGCGTGTATTATCATGAAGACATTGGAATGTATTATGATCCAAATACAGGTGAATATTATGATGGAAATGGTACATATTATTATTGGGATGAGGAATCTCAAAGCTTTGTAGAAGCGTATTAGGATTTGTGTTTATATTTTAAGTAGAGTATAATTAATAAAAACGGGAGGTTTTATTATGCCTATTAATAAATCAACAGAATACGGAAATATCGAAATTTCATTAGATGCGATTGCCAATTTAGCTGGTGGAGCAATTACTGAATGTTATGGTATTGTAGGTATGGCTAGTCAGAAGACATTGAAAGATGGCTGGGCAGAATTATTGAAAAAAGAAAACTATGCTCGTGGTGTTGTTGTGACACAAGATGAAACGGGATTAGTTTTGAATCTTTATATTATTGCATTACAAGGAATTAAATTAAGTCAAGTTGTGTATGAAGCACAAAAACGTGTTAAATACGTATTGGAGAAAACTTTGGAAGTAAAATGTAACGCTGTAAACATCTATGTCCAAGGTGTTCGTGCGGTAAAGTAGGGGTTAAGAGATGGAAAGAATTAATGGTATTTTATTTAAACAGATGCTTGAATCCGGAATGAATAACTTATCAAATCATTCAGCGGAAATCGATGCATTGAATGTTTTCCCTGTGCCAGATGGAGATACAGGTACAAATATGCATTTAACCGTATCAAATGGTGTAAAAGAAGCACTTAAAACGAATTCAGATTCTGTAAAAGATATTGCGAAAACGTTATCTCGTGGATTATTAATGGGGGCACGTGGGAACTCTGGTGTTATTACGTCTCAGATTTTTAGAGGAATCTATCAAGCAGTTGAAGATTTAGATGATATGGATGCATCCCAATTGGCTCATGCATTGGTTAATGGAAGTCGTGTGGCTTATCGTGCTGTTATGCGTCCAGTAGAAGGAACAATTTTAACTGTTGTTCGTGAAGCTGCAGATTATACATATGCATACACTACAACTGAAGATGTTACAGATTGTATGGATGTTATGAAGAAGATGGTGGAAGAAGCCAATGCTTCTTTACAAAGAACCCCTGAATTATTACCTGTACTTGCAGAAGTAGGTGTAGTTGATAGTGGTGGAAAAGGTCTTTGTGTGATCTTAGAAGGATTCCTTGCTGCTATGGAAGGTCATCCAGTTCAACTTGAAGGTGCAAAAGCAGCTGGTGAAAGTGCACAAGCTAAAGTAGAGGGTGGAGAAGAAGAATATGGATTCTGTACAGAATTTATTTTGAAGTTATCGGAAAATGGTGTTCGTCATTTCTCTGAAATTAGCTTTAAAGATGAATTAGCAACAATTGGTAATTCAATTGTTTGTGTGCAAGATGATGATTTAGTAAAAGTTCATGTTCATACATTAGAACCATTCACAGCGATTAAAATGGGACGTCGTCAGGGTCGTTTTATTAAGTTAAAAGTTGAAAACATGCAAGAGCAGCATGACAATATTATCGAAAAAGAAGAAGAGGAAAAAATGGCAGAACACAAAAAATATGCCATTATTACCGTAGCTCCTGGTGATGGAATCAAGAAGATGTTTACAGAACTTAGAGCTGACATTGTTGTTGGTGGTGGACAAACAATGAATCCGAGTACAGAAGATTTTGTTTCAGCCGTTGAAAAGTTGAATGCAGATCATATCTTCATTTTACCAAACAACTCAAATATTGTTTTAGCTGCTAGTCAGGCTGCACAGGTATGCTCAGATCAAGATATTCATGTACTTCCAAGTAAAACAATTCCACAAGGATTAAGTGCTTGTGTTATGTTTAATCCAGATGTTGAATTAGAAGATAATTTAGCTGAAATGAATGAAGCTATTGAAAATGTTAAATCTGGTGAAGTGACTTATGCGATTAAAGATACAACATATGATGGTCTTGAAATTAAAAAAGATGAATATATGGGCATTTTTGGAAAAGATATTTGTGTATCTTGTCCAGACTGCATGGAAGCAACAAAAAAATTGTTGGATAAAATGTTAGATGACGATAGTGAACTTGTTACTTTGATTTATGGTGATACAGCTACAAAAGAACAGGCTGAAGAAATCGCTGCTTATATCGAAGATAACAGTGATGCAGAAGTTGAAATCCATGAAGGAAATCAACCGGTTTATTCATTTATTATTGGTGTTGAATAGTAACAAGCAATGAATCCATCAGACTTAGTTCTGATGGATTTTTAGTACAATAAATTTTGTAGGGGGTTGCTGAATTTGCTCTCCAGGAATTTAAGGGACGATATATACCCTAAAACGGTTTGTAGCTTAGATTAGGCTCGGACAACATGTTGTTCGAGTCCTTTTTTCAACCATTTTAACGCTTCCGTCATCCTTGTCGATTTTAGTAAAAGAAAAGACCGCTTGATGCGGTCTTGACTGTTTTATGCGTTTTGTTCTTGTTCTTGAAGCATTGCCTTTTCAACAGGTTGAACTAATTTCTTTCCAGAACCAATGAAGATCATCAATCCTAATGCCATTAATAGAATAGCAAAGAATAATTGTAGTCCGTCTGTCATAAATACGAATCCGCCAGTAACGAATAACTTTAAGCAGATGTTGTATACTGACATTCCTAAGCTTGTCATCGTTGCAACTAACATCATAACCATTGGTACATATAACATATATCCTTTACGTCCTGTAACTTTTAAGAATACAGATAACGAAACTAATACCATCGCAGCTAATAATTGGTTAGCACTACCGAATAATGGCCAGATATTTAAATATCCACCTAGGCTTAATAGGTAACCACCGGCTAATGTGATCAATGTAGCAACATATTTATTTGTTAAGAAAGCGACAACACTGTTTGTTTCAGCGTCTTCATTGACTTCAAATAATTCTTGGAATGATAAACGTCCGATTCTAGCGACAGCATCTAATGAAGTTAATGCCAAAGCAGAAACGAACATTGTCATGATGCATAGACCCCATTCTTGAGGGAATCCAAATTGGGAAATCAATCCAGTAACACCAACTGAAAATTTAATAAATGGAGTTGCAGTATCAGCAAAGGCCATAGAAGATAATGTTTCATTTAATACGCCTTTGCTAGCTAAGCTAGTTAAAGATCCAACAACAACGATTACAAGTACAGCAAGTAATGATTCAAGTAACATACTTCCGTATCCAACTTGTAACATATCACTTTCGTTGCGAATTTGTTTAGAACTTGTTTCACTAGATACAAGTGAGTGGAATCCACTAACAGCACCACAAGCAACTGTAACGAATAATGTTGGGAAGATATAGCTTCCTGTTGCAGATTTAAATCCTGTGAATGCAGGTGATGTGATTGTAGGATTTGATACAAATACACCAACAACTCCAGCAACGATCATTCCGATGAATAAGAATGTAGTTAAATAATCGCGTGGTTGTTTTAACACCCAGATTGGTGTGACACTCGCAAAGAAGATATAAACGAATACTAGATATACCCAAGTTTGTTTAGTGAAGTAAACTGGGAATGCGATTCCTAATGCTAACATAGCGACGATTAGTGCAATGCCTAAAACAGCTTGTTTCCATCCAGAAAGCCCCGTTTTCTTTAAGAAGAAACCAAATGCGATCGCAACAAACACATATAGAATTGTGATTGAACTAGCAGCTCCACTAGGTAAAGATTGTGCACCTGTAGCATTGTATCCGTTTAATGATCCTGCAACCATGTCAGCAAAAGCAGCAATAACTAATAAAGTAAATAACCAGCAGAACAAGAAGAATAATTTACGTCCTGTTTTACCAATGTATGTTTCAATGATTTGTCCCATTGATTTACCATGAGATTTAACAGATGCGTATAGAGCACCAAAGTCTTGTACGGCTCCAAAGAAGATTCCTCCGACCATTACCCATAAAAATGCAGGTAACCATCCAAATACCATCGCAAGTACTGGACCAGTTACTGGACCGGCTCCGGCAATTGAAGAGAATTGGTGTCCAAATACTTCCCATTTATTACTTGGAACATAATCAACTCCATCTTCTTTTTCATAAGCAGGTGTCTTAGCTTTTGGATCAATTCCCCATGTTTTAACTAAATAACGTCCATAAACTAAGTAAGCTGTAAGTAATAATGCAGCAGCGATAGCTAATAATAATAGACCATTCATAAATAATTTTCCTCCCTTAAAACTTTCTATTCAAATATTCAAATAATAAAAAAAGACTTCGTCTATCTAAGACGAAATCTAACACTATTCCGCGGTACCACTTAGTTTGCAACTACATTATTGCCACTTAGAACTTCTTAACGCGAAGGACGAATCATCTTACTGATAATTTCAAATGATTAGCTCACAAGTGATAGCTCTAAGGACCGTTGTTATCATTTCACCAAATTTGATACTCTCTTAAACCGGGCTTGCTTAAAGTCGTGTCTTGCTCATTGCTTTGAATATTTGTGTTTGTATAATATACCATCTTGAAAAGTATGTCAATAAAAAATGTAACAAAATGAAAATTAACATTTTCATAATTTACATTAATTACAATTGCCATTTGTTTGTTAACATGTGAACGTTTGTGCTATAATATAAAAATGTTGTTGGAGGGGAATAGATGATTTATATAACTGGAGACATTCATAGAGAACAAGATATTCATAAAATCAATCCTAGAGAATTTACAGTTGGCAATTCTTTAACAGAAAATGATTATGTTATTATATGCGGAGATTTTGGTTGCGTTTGGGATGGAAGTACAGGGGATAACTTCTGGTTAAAATGGTTAGATTCACTTCCTTGGAACACTTTATTTATTGATGGGAATCATGAAAATTTTGATGTTCTTAATACGTATCCTGTAGAAGAGTATAAAGGTGGTAAAGTACATCGTATTCGCTCGAAAGTATTTCATTTAATGCGCGGTGAGGTTTTCAATATTGATGGTTATAAATTCTTTACTATGGGTGGAGGATTTTCCCACGATGTTAATTATCGTACAGAACATAAAAATTGGTGGAAAGATGAAATTTGTACGATTGAAGAAGCGAAACATGCTTTTGCAACATTAGAAAAAAATAATTGGGAAGTTGATTATATTTTATCGCACGATACATATTCATCGCATCCATTGGCTCATAAATATGAAACGGATATGGCTTTATATGGAGATGATTATTATGATTTACACGATTGTTTAGAAACAGTTGAGAAGAAAACAGATTATAAAATGTGGTTTAGTGGACATTATCATGATGATATGATTCATTATTCGGATTCCGATAAGCCATGTTTGACTTTATTTGATAAAGTTTTATTACTAGATAATATAGATGAAGAAATTAAAAGCCTGGCTAAAATTTAGTCAGGCAATTTATTTAAAGAATGTCTTGAAGATTTTCTTCAATTGTATTTTTTAATGTATCAAATGAATGATCAAATCTTTGTTGATCATTTTCATTTAAGTGTAAACGAATCACTTGTTCTACACCATTTGAACCAACAACGCTTGGTGTTCCAATAAAGTAGCCTTCTTTACCATATTCACCATTTTGATATGCACTAACTGGTAAGATAGCACGTTCATTATTTAAGATGCAAGATACGATACGTTTTAATGCCAAACCAATTCCATAGTAAGTGGCGCGTTTTAATTCGATGATTTTATAAGCTTTATCACGAACGTCAATATAGATTTCTTGTAGTTCACTTAAAGAAATGTTATTTTCATCTAAGTATTCAAGTAAGTTTTTACATCCAATATATGAATGGATCCAAGGAACGAAACTAGAATCTCCATGTTCACCCATAATATATGCATGGATATTACTGTCTGCAAATCCTAATCTTTCGCTTAATGCGTGACGTAGACGAGCTGTATCTAATACAGTACCTGATCCAATAACGTGGTTTTTAGGTAATCCACTTTCTTTCCATGCAACATATGTCATGATGTCTACTGGGTTGTTGGCAACAACTAAGATACCGTTGAAATTATTTTCTTTTAAGGCTTTACATACACCTTTTGTGATGTTTGCGTTGATTTTAACTAAATCCAAACGAGTTTGACCTGGCTTTTGAGCAGCACCAGCTGTTAAGACAACAATGTTAGTATCAGCTGCATCTGCATATGTTCCAGCAGAGATTTTCATTTTCGTATCTGCATATACTAGCCCATCATTAAGGTCCATTTGTTCACCTTTTGCCTTGTCTTCATTGACATCGACTAAAACAAGTTCATCGATTCCTTTTTCTGAAAGCATTGAATAGGCAAAACTCATGCCGACAAACCCTGTACCAACAAGCATGATTTTTCTTTTTTTGATTTTTTCAGACATAAATTTCATTCTCCTTCTTATATGTACACAACTATTATAGGTTAGTTTCAACTAAAAAGCCAGTGTATAACTGGCTTAATTAGTTTGGGTTTGGGCTTGTAGAGTAATTTCTACTGTAATCTTCTTAGAATCTCTTTCAACGACCATTTTAATGGTATCTCCAATTTTATGCTTTTTTAGAACATTTTTTACATCACTTGTTGATTGGATTTGTTCACTATCAAAACTAAGAATACGATCATTTTGTTTTAGTCCTGCTTTATCAGCTGCTCCATTTTTAACAATTTGTACGATGTAGCAGCCATCTTCGTATTTTGAATATTGACCTTGATTGTTTGAAGTATAGTCATATAAACTAACATTTAATGCAGGTCTTGAAGTGACACTTCCATTTTGCATAAGCTCTGTGATAATGTCTTGAGCAGGTGTGATTGGAATCGCAAAGCCTAATCCTTCAATTCCAGTTGAACTTTCCTTTGCGTTAACAATTCCAATTAGATTACCGTCAGCATTGAACAATCCTCCACCAGAATTTCCTGGATTGATGGCAGCATCTGTTTGTAGAAGTGTCATAGTTTCATCGTCAATTGTGATTTGTCTATCTGTTGCAGAAATAATTCCCGTTGTAACTGTACCACCAAGTTCTCCTAATGGATTTCCGATGGCAATGGCAGGATCTCCAACTTGTAAAATATCACTATCACCAAGTGTTGCAGCCTGCAAGTTGTTCGCATCCACTTTAATAACGGCTAAATCTGTCTGTGAATCTTTACCAACAACACTCGCGTCATATTCTGTGCCATCTGTAGTTGTCACTTTTAAACTTGTTGCTCCACTTACTACATGGTTATTCGTAACAATATATCCATCTTTACTGATGATGACTCCACTGCCGGCACCTTGTGAAACGTATTGTCCAAAAATGGAATTTCCACTTGAAGCAGATTCAGTTGTGATTTCGACAACACTATCTTTACATTTTTCTACGATGTCAGAAACATCCGATACTTGAACGGTTCCAAAATTGGATTTATTAGTTTGTTGCTGAATAGTGACATTAGCATTATTAGATAGATGGCTTCCGGCATAGCCAGCACCAAATCCAACGACACCCGATAATAGGATTATACCTACAGTGGTTATAATTTTATTTCGAACAGGGACATATTTTTTGGGCCTAAATTCAGGTGGTGTTTGCATGTTGATTCCTCCTCATATAATATGCTACATTCTGTAGTATACACCAAATTAAACAAAATACATGCATCAAATACGCTATTTTGTCTATACAAATTTTGGATTATTTCTATTCAGTGATATAATAGCGTTATAGAAAGCATGTTTAAGGGAGGTTCCGTATGCCAACAAAAAAAGTTACAAATAAAAAAGTAGTTGATAAAAAAGAAGAAGTTAAAGCAGTAAATCCTGTTGAAGAAAAAAAAGTGGAAACTAAACCTGCAGAAGAAAAGAAAGCACCTGCTGAAAAAGCAACTGCAGAAAAAAAGGCTCCAGCTAAAAAAGAAGAAGCTAAACCTGCAGAGAAAAAGAAAGCAGCTGTTAAAAAAGTAGCTGCAGAAAAAAAGGCTCCAGCTAAAAAAGAAGAAGCTAAACCTGCAGAGAAAAAGAAAGCAGCTGTTAAAAAAGTAGCTGCAGAAAAAAAGGCTCCAGCTAAAAAAGAAGAAGCTAAACCTGCAGAGAAAAAGAAAGCACCTGCTAAAAAAGTAGCTGCAGAAAAGAAGGCTCCAGCTAAAAAAGCAGCTGCTAAACCAGCTACAACAAAGAAAGCTTCTACTAAAAAGACAACTACTAAGAAAACTACAACTAAAAAGGCTACAACTAAGAAAATGACTAAAGAAGAACAATATGCTAAGTTATCATTGGATACATGCCTAGATTTAGCAAAAGCTATGTCAATGGATGTAACTCGTGAGTCAATTATTCAACAATTAATCTTAAATCCGGATGTAAAATCTGTTTCAGAAAATCTAGTAAACAAATATCAATTGACTGGTAAGTTTAACTTTGAAGAAGATGGTTATGATGAAGGATTAGTAGAAGTACTTGTATCAAAAGTATTTGAGACAGCTGATATCAAACCTCAAAAACCAGAAGATTTACAAGCAGATGTTGCACATGCATTGAATTATAAATTTACAGATGTTGTTGCGGATGGAGAAGAATATAAAGATCAATTTGATACAATGCGTAAAGTATTGATGATTGCACAACACAAAGATATTCATGATTCAAAGAAATTAGAAGAAGAAGTTGGCGTTGATGTAGAAAAGTTTGTCGAAGAATTCATGGATTTAGCTTACAGTGTTTTAAAAACATGGAAATATGAAGATGTAGATTACTATGAACACTTTATTTTCGCAGTATTATCACAATTAGAAGACTTACATAACAAGTACAGTAATCGTATTATGATGGATGTAGCTGATCTATATATCTTGCATGGTGATTATGGATTAGGTGATGCAGATTATGCTTATATCTTAAGAGAAAATCAAATCAAAGATTATATCTATTATCGTTATGCTTCAATTTATGAAGGTGTTGATAAAGATAAGGCAAAACAAATCGCAAACCAAGCTTTGCAGTTTGTAGATGATCGTTTTACATATTATCCAAATATTATTGCAGTTTTAGAAGGTTAAATTGGATTCTACTTGATTTTTAAAGGTGTTTTGCATATGATATAACTTGCGAATACTTTTAATCAAGGAGGATACAATGGCAGCTTCAAAAATTCCTGTGTGGATTAAACAATGCCTTGATCAATATGGTAACTGTGCATGTGGACGTGCAATTACTAAAAAAATTGGTAAGGATAATCTTTTACAGATTCTTGAAAACGAAGGATATCCATGTGAATTGGAAATCTTGAGTGATCAAAAAGACAAAAGTGCATATCCCAAAGATGGAACATATATTTTGACATTAAAAAATCGCCAACCATTATTGGCTGACGAAGATGAAGACGATGAATAAACATCGTCTTCCTTTTTTTATAAATTTTTAATGATTTCCTCTGTGAACTGTTCAGTTGTTGCGCTGCCACCAAGATCTGACGTTAATACACTATGTTCTTCGAACACTTTATTTAAAGCTTTACGGATTTTATTAGAAATCACATCTTGATGTAAATCATCTAACATCATACAAGCTGATAATAATAAAGCGCTTGGATTGGCAATGTGTTTGCCAGCAATATCAGGAGCACTGCCATGTACAGCTTCATACATCGCATATTCATCACCTTTATTGCAGCTAGGAAGTAATCCTAAACCGCCAATTAATCCACTCGTTAAATCGGAAACGATATCTCCATAAAGATTTGGCATGACCATCACATCAAATTGTTCGGGATGAATAACCAACTGCATACAAGTGTTATCTACAATTAAAGAATTGGCTTCAATTTGAGGATAATCCTTGGCAATATCTTCAAAAATATGAAGGAATAAACCATCACTCATTTTTAAGATGTTAGCTTTATGTACACAAGTTAATTTTTTGCGATTATGTTTTACACAATATTCAAAAGCAGCCTTGATAATTCTTGTGCTCGCTTTTTTTGTGATGATTTTATATGCATATACTGTATTCTCATCAATCTGTTCTTCTTTTCCTACATATAGATCTTCAGTGTTTTCTCTAAAAGTTACGATATCTACATTTTCAAAACGAGTAGGAATACAAGGATTCGATTTAGCTGGACGAATATTTGCCCACAAGTCATATTTGTTTCTCAAAGTGACATTCAATGAACGAAAACCTTTACCAACTGGCGTTGTGATAGGAGACTTCAATAGAATTTTATTCTTTTCGTAAGATTCAAACGCTTTTTCTGGTATATATTCTTTCGCTTCTTCATATACCTTTGCACCTACGTTAAAGAATTCATATTCTAAATCTGCTCCTGCAGCATTCAATACTTTGATTACAGCATCCGTAATTTCAGGACCAATCCCGTCCCCTTTAAAAACTGTTATTGTAGTCATTCGTTTTCCTCCATTCCTCCTACATATACATTGGCAGGTCGTATTAATTTTCGGTTTGATTGACGATTCTCTAAATGATGGCTAACCCATCCGGCTGTACGACTGATCGCGAATAGTGGTGTAAATAAGTCGTTTTCAATCCCCAGCAATGAATAAACATAGCCGGAATAATAATCAACATTGGCACATACATCGATGCCTTTTCTTTCTTTCATGACTTCAACGGCAACTTTTTCAAATGCATGGATACAATTGTAGATATCTTCTTGTCCTTTTGATTTTGCGAGCATTTCACATTGTTGCTGAATCAATAATGCACGAGGATCACTCTTCGTATAAATCGCATGTCCAATTCCATAAATTAATCCACTATGATCAAAGAAGTCTTTATCTAACAAACGATTCGCAATCTTTTTTAGTGTTAATTTATCTGTTGTAAATCCAACCTCATGGAAGATAGCTTTAAACATATTGGTAACTTTACAGTTGGCACCCCCATGCTTAGGTCCTTTTAAAGAACCAATGGCAGCCGAAATACAAGAATAGATATCTGTTCCTGTACTCGATATTACGACATTGGCAAAAGTTGAGTTGTTTCCTCCACCATGATCGGCATGAATCATTAATAAAGTATCCAAGATCCTTGCCTCTTCTAAAGTATATTGATCATTCCCTCTAGCCATACATAAGATATTTTCAGCTAGGCTTTTGTCGGGATAAGGATAGGATTTAAAGACTTTGTTGCGGGCATATGAAAATGTGAAAAGTGGAATACTCGCTAGAATGTTTAATCCTTTTATCATTCGTTCTTCTAAGTCATCTGTATCAGCGCTTGGATCTTTTGCATATAACTTCAACACTTCAATTTGAAGTGCATTTAGTATGTTTGGTGTTTCATACTGTAAGTCTACAGGCCCCATTTTAAAGTTCAATAAATAATCTTTAAATTCTTGTAACTGTTCTTCTGTTGGTAATGTGCCAAAAATCAAAAGGAATGCGACTTCTTCAAATCCAAAAATACGATCTTTAGGTTGTTTATCAACTAAATAATTGATGGGATATCCCCTGTAAATTAGTTGTCCATCAATGTTGTATTTCTTTTCATGAACAAATTTATATCCAATAACATCACAAATCTTAAACATCACAAATCTTAGTCAGACCCACCTTAACTCCCGTGCCATTATCATTTCTAAGACCAGCTTTTACACGATATCTAGAGTATAAGGAAGAATCGATATAATTGAGTTCTTCATTAGCTTGATAGATTTCTTTAAGTGTCTTCATTTTCTGAAACCTCCTTTCATGTGTTTCATATTATAACATAAACTTTCATTTTGTTACATTTTTTGTTATAATTCCAAACGGAGGATATTGTCTATGCAAAATTTAACGTATAAGATTCTAGAAAAACATTTATTAAAAGGGAAATTAGAAGCGGGGCAACCTATTGAAATCAAAATGGATCAGACTCTAACACAAGATGCCACAGGAACTATGACTTATATGCAGTTTGAAGCTATGGGCGTAAAAAAAGTAAAAACAGAATTATCTGTCAGCTATGTGGATCACAATACATTACAGAATGGATTTATGAATGCAGATGACCATGCTTACCTTCAAAGTGTAGCTAGTAAATATGGGATTTATTTTTCAAAACCCGGAAATGGAATTTGTCACCAAGTTCATCTAGAACGTTTTGCCAAACCAGGAAAGACATTGATTGGTTCCGATTCACACACACCAACATCTTCCGCTATGGGATGTATCGCCATTGGTGCTGGAGGATTAGACGTTGCCAAAGCTATGGCAGGAATTGGTTACCGCTTAACATGCCCTAAAGTAGTCGAAGTAAAATTAACGGGTACTTTAGCACATGGTGTTTCAAGTAAAGATATTATTTTAAAATTGTTAGAATTATTAAGTGTAAAAGGCGGAGTTGGAAAAGTATTTGAGTATACCGGAGAAGGCGTTAAAAATTTAAGTGTCTACCAAAGATCTACCATCACAAATATGGGGGCAGAACTTGGTGCAACTACATCTATTTTTCCAAGTGATGAAGTAACTCGTGAATTTTTGAAGCACCAACAAAGAGAATCAGACTACATTGCTTTAAGTGCAGACGAAGGTTGTCATTATGACGAAACAGTTGAAATCAATCTGGATGAACTTACTCCATTAGCGGCATGTCCAAATTCACCAGATGCTATAAAAAATGTTTCTGAACTAGCCGGAATGAAAGTGGACCAAGTTGCGATTGGATCATGCACTAACTCAGGTTATGAAGATTTAATGAAAGCTGCATCCATTTTAAAAGGGAAAAAGATTGCTCACAATGTAAGTTTTGTGGTTTCACCAGGATCTAGACAAGTTTTAATGAAATTAATTGAAAACGGAACACTTGCGACATTTGTATCTTGTGGAGCAAGAATTCTAGAATGTACATGTGGACCATGTATTGGTATGGGACAAAGTCCAAAGAGTGATGCAGTAAGTTTACGTACATTTAACCGTAACTTTTATGGCCGAAGCGGAACATTAAGTGCAGGCATTTATTTAGTATCACCAGAAGTAGCTGCAGCCAGCGCAATTACAGGAGTCATCACGGATCCAACCACTTTGGAATATGTGGATGAATTTGAAAAAGAACAAAGCTATATCGATGATTCATTGATCTATGCTCCAAGTAAGGATTCAGAAAATGTAGAAATTGTTCGTGGACCCAATATTAAACCACTACCAGTAAATACGCCAATGGATTCAACAATTGATAAAAAAGTTGTAATAAAATTACCAGACAATATCACAACCGATCACATTGCTCCAGCAGGAGCTAAGGTTTTACCGTATCGTTCAAATATCGAAAAATTATCCACATTTGTATTTGAAAATAATAAACCTCATTTCGATGAAGTATGTAAAGAAAATAATGGTGGAATCATTGTAGCTGGAGAAAACTATGGACAAGGATCAAGTAGAGAACATGCAGCACTTGCACCTATGTATTTAGGCATTAAAGCTGTTTTGACAAAATCATTTGCCCGTATTCACTTGGCTAATTTAGTCAACTTTGGCTTGTTGCCACTGATATTTACAGATAAATCAGATTACGATAAAATCGATGAAATGGATGAATTAAAGATAGAAATTGTAAACTCATTATATGATTCATTAGATTTGATCGTTGAAAACGTGACAAAGAATGAAACATACAAAGTACATGCACCAATTAGTCAAGAAGATATTGATATTCTTATGGCGGGTGGCGCATTAAACTACATTCGTAATCAACAATAGGGACGTTTTATCAAGCGTTCCTTTTTCTTGTGATATAATAATGAGGAAATTAGGTGAGAAAATGAAAGAAAAACAGGAACAAATTGTGATGCGTATTTCATTTTGGTCCGGTGTTGTATTTGCGCTTGCAGAACTTATCATGGCAATCTTTTCTAAATCGCAATCTGTTTTGGCAGATACAGTCTATGATTCAACTGAACTTGTCGTGATTGGATTAACGATTTATATTATTCCTTTATTCTATAAGCCGGTTACAGAAAAACATCCCTTTGGATATGCACAACTTGAAAGTATTGTGATTCTTTTGAAAGGATTTATGTTTATTGCGGTTATGATGGCTCTAATCATGAACAATGTTCAAATTATGTTGAATGGAGGGAATGATATTGACCACATGCAGGTATCTTTGTTTGAAACGATATTAACATGCTTTTCTGCACTGATTTTATTGATTTTAATGCGAATTAATAAAAAAGTAACATCTCCAACTGTAGATGTAGAAATTTATGGATGGAAAATCGATGTGTTTTCAAGTATAGGTGTATCACTTGCGTTTTTCCTATCTTCGTTTTTAGGGCACACACCACTCTCTTGTATATCTCCCTATTTTGATCAGATTGTCGCAATCGTCCTTGCCTTAGGCATGATGAAAGAACCAATTCAAATGATAGGAGAAAGTTTTCGTAGTTTGATGTTGTTGAGTCCTGATGAAAAAGAAGTCGCAAAAATCAAAAGCATATCCTCTTCTGTGTTGGATAATTATCCATATGATCCGGTATTTTATGATATTACGACAACAGGAAGAAAAATGTGGATATCCATCTATTTCACAACACGAATTGATATGATGTCGTATACCGAATTGGAAGTAGCCAATCGAGAATTGAAAATAGCACTTCAAGAAGAATATGAAGATTGTTTTGTCGAACTTGTACCCAATGTATTAGCGAATAAAGAGGAGTAATTTGGAATGGAAAATAAAATAGAATTAGTATGTCCTGAATGTAATGAAAAGTTTAATGTTGATATTTTTACGTCGATCAACGTTCAAATGGACAAAGATATGAAAAATAGAGTGTTAAGTGGAAAACTCTTTGATATGGAATGTGCACATTGCCATTCTAAATTCCATATTCCGTATCCAGTTTTATATCACGATATGGAAAAAAAGTTGTTGATTCAATTTACAGAAGAAAAAGAACTGCAACCCATTAAAAAAATCTTAGATCATGCCAATGTAGGTGAAGATTATACAGTACGAATCGTAGATAATGAGCGAGACTGGATCGAGAAGATTTTGATTTCAGATAGTGGATATGATGATCGTATTATGGAACTTTATAAACTCCTTGTACTATCTCAATATGAAGATGCTGATAATGTAAATGCTCTTTATTATTGGAATATTCAAAATTTTGAAAATCCACATTACGTTATGGTATTGGATGAAAAAGAAAGTGATAAGATGCATTTTATGCCGTTTCATGAAGGTGTCTATAAACAAGTGGAAGAAGTCTTTTTATCAGATATTAAACAAGATTATATTGTAGATGCTTCTTGGGCTGTTTCAAATACGAAGTAGGTGATTCAATGATTGAAAGCATTCATGCATGTGTAGATTTATTACACGTGGGATATCGCGTAAAAGATGCATATGATCCGATTATATTAAATGTGTATCATTGTTTACAAATGGAAAATTTGAACGATGAACAATATATGTTGCACATTGATTCCGTGTTAAATAAAAGTATTCATGATTTGAATGAAACGGAAGTATATACCTATATTACATATGTTTTTGAAAAAGAAAATTATGTTCCTTCCTTTTTAAAAAGTGTTATTGAATCTGGGGTGTTTAAAGAATTATTGTTGAGATATTTATCTTTAAAAGAATCAGATACACTTCAATGTGTTAAGTTAAATCGTAACTTATTAAGTAAGTGGCATTATGCGCACATCTCTGAAGAGGTGGCACAGAACTTGACAATCAGTGCTAATGGAAGAGTCTATCTAACAAGGTATGTTATGTCAAAAGAAGGTGTACAGGCTTTAAAAACGCAACAAGCTACGATTTCTAAAGAAGATGCCTATGCCATTTTAGAAGCGATGGCAAGTTTGGATCTAGAGACCAAAGAAGTAGAAGAAAATGGATGGCAATTAAGGATGTATAAAAATGTCGGTGGAAAGAATCGCTTAGTGAAAACAATTGTCCACGATGAAAAGAATCCAAAAGGCTTCAATGAATGGATTCGTTCTTTATTACCTTTTGAGCATCTGTTTGTGTTTGGAGGTTCCTATTATTCATGGGAAAAATAATGTAAAAATTTACATTTTAACTTGACAATTATTTTCATTAAGACTATATTATTTTCAAAGCAATGAAAAGAAATAGTAAAATAGTACTGCTTCAAGAGACTTTCTGGTTGGTGAAAAGAAAGAGTAAGGCTATTTGAACACGTCTTTGAGCTGTAAAGATGAAACTAAGTAGTTTTTAACGTATTCCTGGCGTTATCAGGTTTGAGGCTAATTTATTAGTAAAATAAGGTGGAACCACGTAAGTTAAACTTTCGTCCTTAGGACGGAAGTTTTTTTGTTTATAAGGAGGTTTGTTTACATGCAACAAATACAATTACCACAAGGAATGAAAGATACGATTTTGAATGAGTGCGAAAAGAAAAAATATCTACAAAATACTTTGGAACAGATTTTTGAATCCTTTGGATATGAAGAAATCATTACACCAACGATTGAGTATTATGAAACATATGAAAATGCATTTAAAAACATTCAAACAACAGATATGTATAAATTCTTTGACGAAAATGGAAGAATTCTAACATTAAGAACGGATATGACTGTTCCAATTGCACGTGTTTGTGCATCGAAATTTAAAGATTCAAAACCTCCGTTTCGCTATCGCTATACTTCAAATGTATTTAAAGTACGTCAAAAATTTGCAGGCAAAAGAAGCGAAGTTACAGATTGTGGCATTGAATTGATTGGATTGGATTCAAAAAGTGATGTACAAGTCTTGTGCTGCGCTTTAGAAGTCATGAAAAACTTTAAAAACTATACGCTCGAAATTGGAAATGTGAAATTTTTTCAGGCGGCTTGCAAAGTTGTTCGTTTGAGTACAGAAGAAGTCAATACTCTAGCCAATTTAATTGATAAGAAAAGCATGGTCGATCTGAAATTTTACTTGGATTCATTGTATCTCAGCGAAAAAATTGTGGATTTCTTTATGCACCTTCCGTTCCTATGTGGAGACGTGAATATATTAGATGAAGCATATACGTATTGTTTCGATGATTCATTAAAGGATGTCTTAGATTCTATGAAAGAATGTATCCAATCTTTAAAAGAATTAGGATATTTAGAAAATGTAACCGTCGATTTAGGAAAAGTTGCCCATTTGGATTACTATACCGGAATTATTTTTGAAGGATATGTTTCAGGTGTTGGAACAAGTATCTTAAGTGGTGGTCGATACGACTGCTTATTAAAGAAGTTTGGTCGTGATCTTCCAGCTTGTGGCTTTAGTGTAAAGCTAGATCCACTCATTGATTATGTGGATGTACAATCGAAAAAGAAATATAAATTGTATTATCCACAAGACAAACAAATTGAAGCTATGAAACAAGCAAAAAATTTGAGAAAAGAAGGAATCGTCATTTTAGAACCATCAACAAATGAATCTATTTATGTAGAGGAGGTACAAGCATGAGCTTATCGATTGCGCTCACAAAGGGACGTTTAGAAAAACAAACTGTTGCTATGTTAGAAGAACTTGGTTATGGAGTAGAAGCTTTAAAAGACAAAGGCCGTGCCTTGGTGTTTAAAGATTCTGTACATGACGTTCAATATTTTTTAGTGAAATCCAACGATTGTATTACCTATGTTAATCATGGTGTTGCTGATATTGGTGTTGTTGGAAAAGATACCATTTTAGAAAATGAGAATGATAACTATGAATTGTTAGATTTGAAGATTGGCAAGTGTAAATTCATTGTGGCTAGCCTACCTCAAAATCAGTTGTTTTCAAAAGTAGGACACATTAAGATTGGAACCAAATATCCTCGTGTAGCTAAACAATATTTTTTGTCCAAAGGTATGGATGTTGAAATTATTAAGATTGATGGATCTGTAGAATTAGCACCTATTTTAGGTCTATGTGACGGAATCGTAGATATTATGGAAACAGGAACAACCTTAAAAGAAAATGGTTTAGTTGTGCTAGATACAGTATGTGACATTAGTACACGTGTTATTGTGAATAAAGCGAGCTTTAAGTTAAAACACGAAGAAGTGATGAAAGTAATCAACGATTTAAGTAAGAGGGTGAATGAAGATGTTGACTAGAATTTATAAAGAAGATAAAGATGCATTGAAAGAATATTTGATGTCACGAACACAAGATTTAAGTACAGATGTCTTGGTTACAGTGTCAAATATTATTCAAGATGTAAAAGAAAATAAAGATGAGGCTTGTCTAAAATATACACAACAATTTGATAAGGTAAGCTTAGATACAATGGAAGTATCTCAAGAAGAATGGGATGCACAAATATTAAAATGTGATGATTCGTTTGTAGAAGCAATGAAACTTGCTAAAAAAAATATCGAAGATTTTCATAAACTTCAAAAACAAAATGGATATTTGTTGCAGAAAGAAAAGGGAATCTATTTAGGCCAAAGAGTACTACCTCTTGAAGCAGTAGGAATCTATGTTCCAGGAGGACGTGCACAATATCCAAGCAGTGTTTTAATGAATGCATTACCCGCAAAAATTGCCGGTGTTCAAAATGTTGTTATGGTCACTCCACCAGATAAAAATGGAACTATTCACCCTAATATTGCGTATGCGGCTAAACTTGCCGGTGTAGATAAAATCTATAAGATTGGTGGAGCTCAAGCTATTGCTGCTTTGGCCTATGGTACACAAACCATTGATCGAGTAGATAAAATCGTAGGTCCAGGAAATATTTATGTTGCAGCAGCTAAAAAATTAGTGTATGGAACGGTCGATATTGATATGATTGCAGGGCCAAGCGAAATTTTAGTTATTGCCGATGAAAAGGCGAATGCAGAATATGTAGCAGCCGATCTATTATCCCAAGCCGAACATGATCCAATGGCGAGCGCCATTTTGTTGACTACAAACGAAGAACTTTTGGATTTGGTGAATCAAGAGCTTTTAAAACAAAGTGCTGTATTACCTAAAAAAGAAATAGTGAAACAATCCCTAAAGAACTATGGTAAAGCCATTGTCTGTGATTCGATTGAAGAATGCATTTCTATTAGTAATGAAATTGCACCAGAACACTTAGAATTGATGATTCAAAATCCAATGGAACACCTACAAGAAGTAAAAAATGCAGGTAGTGTTTTCTTGGGCTACTACACATGCGAAAGCATAGGTGATTATTTTGGGGGAACAAACCATGTTTTACCAACTAGTGGAACGGCACGCTTTTCAAGTGCTTTATCCGTAGATAGTTTTATTAAAAAATCATCCTATTTGTATTATTCAAAACACGCAATCGAAGCCTATGGAAAATATATTGAAACAATTGCCAGTGAAGAGCACTTACAAGCACATGCTAATGCAGCTAAAGTGAGGGTGAAATAATGAAGGGTTATCAAACACATACACAAACAGGAATTCTATTGAATGCCAATGAGGCAAGTCAAAACGTAGATGATAATGTCAAACAAGAAATTTTAGATGCGATTTCAAACCTTGCACTCAATCGATATCCAGATACAACTTGTCATGAATTACATGATTTATATGCCAATATTATGAATGTTCCATCCTCATGGATCTTATCGGGAAATGGATCGGATCAAATGTTGGGATTTTTGATTCAGTATTATGTACAAGGAAATAAAACACTGTATACATTAGCACCTGATTTTTCGATGTATGACTATTATGTAGAATTGAATCATGCAAAAATTGAAAAATTTGAAACAGCTTTAGATGGATCCTTTGATGTCGATGCATTTATTTCAAATGGGAAAGATAAAAAAGTGGATATAATCTTATTCTCAAATCCAAATAATCCGACGGGACATGCGATTTCGAAATTAGAAATGATTCAAATTTGCGAAGCCTTTTCGAATATCCCAGTCATTTTTGATGAAGCCTATATGGAGTTTGGTAATGAAAGTGCCATTGATTTATTAAAAACATATCCAATGGTTTTTGTTTGTCGAACTCTATCCAAGGCGTATGGACTTGCAGGAATTCGTTGTGGGTTTATGATTTCTTCACAAGTTGAAAAATTAGCTCCACTTTTTATTCCTTATGCACTAAGTAGTGTCACTCAAACGATAGCAAGTGTTGTATTAAGACATGCCGATGAATATAAAGCGAATATTGCGGCTATTATTTCAGAAAGAGAAAGAATATACCGAGAAGTGAAGAATTATAAAACAATTAGTTTCTATCCTTCAAATGCGAATTTCTTGTATGGAAGAACAGATAAAAAAGATATTTTAATGGATATGTTTAAAGAAAAGAACATCACAATTCGAAATTATGCGGATACTAGTTTTCGTATAACGATTGGGACAAACGAAGAAAATGAAATGGTATTAGATGTTCTAAGGAGATTTGAGTATGAGAATAGCTGAAAAAAACAGGGATACAAAAGAAACAAAAATATATGAAAAGATCAACTTAGATGGAAATGGAAATAGCGACATTGGTACAGGAATTGGTTTTTTTGATCATATGTTGACATTGTTTGCGTTTCACTCGAATTTTGATTTAGTTGTAAAAGCGGATGGCGATCTTGAAGTGTGTGATCATCATACAATAGAAGATTGTGGAATTTTATTAGGAAAATTATTTTTAGAAGCTTTAGAGGATAAAAAAGGAATTGCCCGCTATGGAAGTGTGAATCTTCCTATGGATGAAGTTTTATGTAATGTCACATTAGATATTAGTGGACGTCCTTATTTGGTTTTTAATTGCGAATTGATACGAGAAAACATTGGAACGATGTCTTGTGAAATGGTTGAAGAATTTTTTAGAGCCTTTTGTGTGGCAGCTGGGGTAACGTTACATGTCAATGTGTACTATGGAAAGAATGATCATCATAAAGTAGAGGCTATATTTAAAGCATTTGGCCGTGCCTTGAAACAAGCTGTAAAAATAGAATCGGATCGTATTCCTAGTTCTAAAGGAGTAATCGAATGATTGGAATTATTGATTATGGCATGTCCAATTTATACAGCGTAAAAAATGCTTGTGACTATTTAGGCTTAGATAGTGTTGTTTCAAAAGATGTTTCTATTTTATCTAAATGCGATAAATTGATTTTACCAGGAGTTGGAGCTTTTCAAGACTGCATGCACACACTCCATTCTATGGGGCTCTATGATTTTATTGTTCAACAAGTAAATAAAGATGTTGCGCTATTGGGGATTTGTCTTGGTATGCAGGCTTTGTTTGAAACGAGTGAAGAAAATGGCTTATGCGATGGTTTTGGCTTTTTAAAAGGTCATGTTTGTCATATGGAAGATCCAAGTGTAAAAATTCCCCAAATCGGTTGGAACGTATTGGAAAGTAATCATCCTCAGGCAATATTTAAAGAAAATACGTATGTGTATTATGTCCATTCATATTATGCCAAAGATATGGATGATCAAGACTTAATTGGATATTCCATGTATGGAAGTATGAAAATACCAGGTCTTGTGATGCATGATCATATTATGGGATGTCAGTTTCATCCTGAAAAAAGTGGAGAAGATGGATTAAAAATATTGGAATATTTTGGAAAGGAGTTCTAAATGATTGTATTACCTGCAATAGATATATTAGATGGAAAACCTGTTCGTTTGTACCAAGGTGATTATGGCCAATCCAAATGTGTGGCGGATGATGTACTTGTTTGTGCTAAAAATTTTGAAGCGGCAAATGTTCGCTATTTACATGTTGTGGATTTAAACGGGGCAAAAGAAGGAAGTCGAGTTAATGAAGATTTGATTTGTGAAATTGTGAAGACATGTGATATACCCATTGAAGTGGGTGGAGGCATTCGTACGATGTCTGCTATAGATTTTTATATAGAAAATGGTGTTTCAAGAGTTATTTTAGGAACTTCAGCAATTCAAGATATAGGTTTATTAAAAGATGCGGTTTCAAAATATGGTTCTAAGATTGCGGTTGGACTTGATTGTAAAGACGGATATGTATGTACGTCAGGCTGGTTGGAAACGAGCAAAGAATATTATTTGGATTTTGCGAAAAGAATGGAAGAGATTGGGGTAAAGACATTGATTTGTACAGACATTTCAAAGGATGGAACTTTACAAGGACCTAACTTTGAGATGTTAAAAGCACTTAAAAATCATATATCATGTAACTTAATCGCATCTGGCGGTGTTCGTGATTTATCACATATCCAAATATGTAAAGAATTAGGGTTGTATGGTGTAATTACGGGTAAGGCCATTTATGAAAAGACGTTAGATTTGAAAGAGGCGTTAAGCATATGTTGACAAAAAGAATTATACCTTGTCTAGATGTAAAAGATGGGAATGTTGTGAAGGGAATCCATTTTTTGGGTTTAAAAGAAGTGGGAGATCCTGTATCTCTGGCAAAGAAATATTATTTAGGTGGTGCTGACGAATTGGTTTTTTTGGATATTAGTGCCACAGTAGAAAAAAGAAAAACTATGGTTGATATTGTAAAGAAGGTTGCAAAAGAAATCTATATTCCTTTTACGGTTGGAGGAGGCATTTCAACGATTGAAGATGTTCGTGCCATGTTGATGGCAGGAGCCGATAAAGTAAGCTTAAATAGTGCTGCAATTCGTAATCCGGACTTAATTAAAGAGGCAAGTAAACGTTTTGGAAACCAATGTATTGTGCTTGCGGTGGATGCTAAGCGAAGAAAAGATGGTTCGGGTTGGAACGTATACATTGAAGGTGGCAGAAAAGATACGGGTATAGATTGTATTGAATGGATTTTAAAAGGTGTATCTTTAGGAGCTGGAGAAATCTTGTTAACGAGCATGGATGCGGATGGCACTAAGGATGGTTTTGATTTAGCCTTGTATGAAGCTGTATCTAAAGTGGTTCAAGTGCCAGTGATTGCGTCTGGTGGATGTGGAAAGATGGATGACTTTGTGGATGCGTTAAAAGTCAGCGATGCGGCTTTAGCAGCTAGTATTTTTCATTATGAAGAATCGAATGTTCAAAATGTGAAAAAGTATTTAAAAGAAAAAGGAGTGGCAGTTCGTATATGATGCGATTGGATTTTGAGAAACAAAATGGCTTGATTCCTTGTATTGTGCAGGATGTAGATACAAAAAAAGTATTGATGTTGGCATATATGAATGAAGAATCTTACAAAAAAACAATAGAGACAAAATTGGCAACGTATTATTCTCGTTCAAGACAAAGCTTGTGGGTCAAAGGTGAAACAAGTGGACATTATCAACATGTACAGGCAATTCGCATCGATTGCGATCAAGATACAATTTTATTAGAAGTCAAACAAGTTGGTGCGGCTTGTCATACGGGACATTATTCTTGTTTTTATAGAGATGAAAATGGAGATTGTGTAGATGAGTGAATTCGTTGATTTATATGATAGAAATCGAAAGCTTTTAAATCGTGTTGTAGATCGTAATACATATTTATTTCAACCTGGAGAATTCATGATGTATGTTTTGGCTATCTTAGAAAATGAAGAAGGAAAATTTTTGGTTACACAAAGGGCGTTGGATAAAAAATGGGCTGCTGGAGGCTGGGAAATGCCTGGTGGTGGTGCTAAGAGTAAAGAGTCAAGTTTAGATGCAATCAAGCGTGAAGTAAAAGAAGAAACAGGGCTTGATGTTATAAATGGTCATGTTGTATATTCATACTTTAATGAAGATAAAAAAAGACATGATAATTATTTTGTAGATATTTATCATTTTAAGTTTGATTTCCAATTAAGTGATGTAACCTTAAACACTCGTGAAAGTATTGATTATAGGTGTGTGAGTCTAGATGAATTGGTTGCGATGAATAACGAAGATGAATTTTTACATTTTGAAAGAATTATGAAGGCTTTACAACAGAAAAAATAGGACTAAAATATATATGTAAGTTCTATGACTGAAACACTACCGACTACTTCCTTTATAGGTCATAGACTGACAAATGGGTAAGCTTGCTTACCCTTTTTATATATGCTATTATTTAAGTGGCAGTGTGATGAGCTGCCAAAGGGACATGCAGAGCGTGGTAAACTCTGCGAAGGAAAAGTGGATTAGAGGGTATAGATAAAATGTGGTGGTTTTATCTATACAGAATTTTGTTTGTTCAGAAGAGCATAATAATATAGTGGATACAAACAAAATTCATTGTAATATTTATATGAGGATATAAATATTGCGAAAAGCGGTTTAAGGAAGTGATGAAAGCCTTAAACCTCTTTTTTTTGGAGGGTATATGAAGATTTCAAATTATTTTGCGAAAGAAAAAATGGATGATGCTTCGTTTATTCAAACATACATCGAAAAATTAAGCGATTTAACAGACGAAGATATTTGTTGGGCTAATTCAGATTTAGAAGAAGATCATGAGAAGGTGCAGTCATTATTGATGGAAATGGTGCTTTCTTTTTATGCAACAGATTTAGTAGATATGAAAGATTATGAGGCGTATCTGGTAGATAAAGAATATCAATCTATGTCATTTAAAGAGCTTCAAGCATCATTGATTCAATTATTTCATAATGATAGAGTGCATCCGGACAGTCTGATACATAATGGGATTGGAAAAAAAGAATTGTTAGAAATATTAGGCGAAATGAAAAAGCGTATGAGTCATTAATGCATCCAAGTTTGAGGACTTGGATGTTTTCTTTATACGTTGTATAATTATAAAGATGGAAAAGGAGCGTTTTGTATGAATTCAAAAAGTCCAATAGGTGTTTTTGATTCGGGATTAGGTGGAATTAGTGTTTTACATACGATGCATAGTTTACTTCCTAATGAAAATCTGATCTATTTGGGAGATAGTAAATATAATCCTTATGGGACAAAGACAAAAGAAGAAATCACAAAGCGTTGCGTTGCGATATGTGATGAATTGATATGTCATGATGTTAAGGCAATCGTCATTGCGTGCAATACGGCAACGAGTGCTTGTGTTAAGCTTCTAAGAGAAAAGTATGATGTGGATATTATTGGTATGGAACCGGCATTAAAGGTGGCATGCGATCGAGGTGAACATCAACGTATTGCGGTATGGGCAACCCAACTTACTTTGTCAGAAAAGAAGTTTGCGAATTTGATGAATCGATTTAAAGGTGAGCATCATATTATAAAGGTGCCTTGTCCAGAACTTGTAAGAATGGTTGAAGACAATAAACTTGATGATGCATATCTTGTAGAGTCTTGTTTGAAAGAGTATTTAGCAGCTAGTGACTATAAAAATCTAGATAGCATTGTATTAGGGTGTACGCATTTTCCTTTTTACACGAAATATTTGGAAAAGCTTTGTCCAAATGTTCATATTATTGAAGGAAGCGTGGGTACGACTTTACATACAAAAGATTTGTTGGAACAAAAAGGTTTGTTGAATACAAGTTGTGAAGAAGGACAAATTACATGGATGAATACAATGGATTCAAAAATTGAATTGTCAAAATGCTTATTTAAAAAATTGGAGGTAGAGTTATGAGTGAAGTAGTTTGGAATAAATATTCAAAAGAAGAATTTAATGATGTAATGAAATTTAGTGATGGATATATTGATTTCTTATCTGATTCTAAAACGGAAAGAGCTTGTGTAAAAAATGCGATCGCATTAGCGAAATCTTATGGATATCGTGATATCAAAGAGGTTATCGAAAATAAAGAGATTTTAAAAGCACAGGACAAAGTGTATGTAAATATGATGAACAAGTCGATTGCATTAATGCACATTGGTTCAAATCCATTGGAAAAAGGTATGAACATTTTAGGTGCTCATATTGACAGTCCTCGTTTGGATCTTAAACAAAATCCATTGTATGAAGATGGAAACATTGCTTATTTGGATACACACTATTATGGTGGTGTTAAAAAGTATCAATGGGTGACTTTGCCTTTGGCAATTCATGGTGTTGTTTGTTTGAAAGATGGAACAACTGTAGATGTAGCGATTGGAGATAAAGAAAGTGATCCAGTATTTGTGATTAGTGATTTATTGATTCACTTAAGTGCAGATCAATTACAGAAAAAGGCAAATGAAGTGATTGCTGGTGAAGATTTAAATGTAACTGTTGGATCTATTCCGTTAGAAAATGAAGAGAAAGATGCAGTAAAGGCCAATGTTGCTAAAATTTTAAAATCAACTTATGGCTTTGAAGAAGAAGACTTCGTTTCTGCTGAGTTAGAGGTTGTTCCTGCAGGACGTGCTAGAAGCTGTGGATTCGATTTAAGTATGGTATTAGGTTATGGACATGATGATCGTATTTGTGCGTATACAAGTTTGATGGCTCAATTAGAAGCAGAAAATGTAAAACGTACAGCTGTTTGTTTGTTAGTTGATAAAGAAGAAGTCGGATCTCAAGGTGCTACAGGTATGCACTCTATGTTCTTTGAAAACTTTGTTGCAGAAGTTATGGATTGTATGGGTGATTATTCTGCATTAAGCGTGAAACGTGCAATGATGAATTCAATTATGTTGTCAAGTGATGTAAGTGCTGCACATGATCCAATTTACGCTTCGGCATCAAGTCCAAGAAATCAAGCCGAATTTGGTAAAGGTATCGTATTCAATAAATATACAGGAGCTCGTGGAAAGAGTGGATGTAACGATGCGAATGCAGAATATATCGCATTGATTCGTCGTATTATGGATGATCACAATGTAGCTTGGCAAACAAGTGAACTTGGAAAAGTAGACCAAGGCGGTGGAGGAACAATCGCTTATATTTTGGCTAATTATGGAATGCAGGTAATTGACTGTGGTGTAGCTTTACATAATATGCATGCACCTTTTGAATTGGCAAGTAAAGCTGATATCTATGAAGCAAAAAAAGGATATGCAGCATTCTTAACATACGAAGGATAATTTATGGAACCAGTAACTTTGATTGCGACGGATTTAGATGGTACATTTTTGAATTCAAAAAAGCAAGTATCAGATTTAAATCGTGAAGCAGTATCAAAATTGAAAAATCATGGAATTTTATTTGGCATCGCATCTGGACGTCCAGTAGAGACGGTTCGTGCTATGTTGAAAAAATGGAGAATTGAAGATAGTGTTAGTTTTATCATGGGAATGAATGGTGGCGTTGTATATGATTTAAGACAACGTACTAAAGAAGAGTATCATGTTCTTGATGGTGAAGTCGTTTTAGATGTGATTCATTTTTTTGAAGATTTAGACGTTGATTTTTGGATCTTGGAAGGTGCCACACGTTATACAAATCGTACAAGTATTGAAACGCAGGAACATGCACGAATTTTTGGTGAAACAGAAATCGAAATTGATCTTGAACCATATCTAGAAAATAATACATGCAACAAACTGATTATACATTGTGATAAAGATTATATGCCGATTGTCTTAGAACGTGCTAAACAATATAAGAATGAGGCTTGTGTCGGTTTCTTAACAGCAGATAACTTATTCGAATATGTAGATCCTAGAATCAATAAAGGATATGGGATTGAAAAGGTAGCTAAGCATTTTGGGGTCAAACTTGAAAACTGTGTGGCTTTTGGGGATGAACAAAATGATAGGGAAATGCTTGAAAAAGTCGGTATGGGTGTATGTATGAAAAATGGCTCACAGGATGTTAAAGAATGCAGTGCATTTGTAAGTCCTTATACAAATGATGAAAGTGCAGTGGGTCGTTTTATTGAGGAGAATGTTTTTAAGGAGGAAATGGATGTCATACTTTGATGATGTATATTGTGGATTATGTAAAGATATTTTGGAAAATGGAGTTCAAGTACATAATCGCACTGGTATTGACACGATTAAAGTTCCAAGTGCACATTTTCATTTAGATCTATCTAAAGAATTTCCTATTTTGACGACAAAACAGTTATTTATTCGTCAAGCTGTTACAGAAATGCTTTGGATCTATCAGGCTCAAAGTAATGATGTTAGATGGCTTCAAGAAAGAAATGTTCACATTTGGGATAAATGGGAAATTAATGAAGATGGCGACTGGATTGATGAGAATACGGGAAAAGTATTAAAACATTTTGATCCTAGTTTTGCGCATACCATTGGTACGGCTTATGGATTTATTGTAAAAAAATATGATTTGATGAATAAATTGTTGAATTCATTAAAAAACGATAAGGAAGATCGTAGACGTGTTATCTCATTATGGCAGGATAGCGAATTAGATACAGCTGTACTTCCTAGTTGTGTATGGAGTTCAGAATGGGATGTGACGGATGGAAAGTTGAATATTTGGGTACACCAAAGAAGTTGTGATGTTCCATTAGGTTTGCCATTTAATGTAACGCAATATGCAGTTTTATTGATGATGGTTGCCAAGGTTACTGGACTTGAGCCAGGTACGATTGATTGGTCAATCAAAGATGCACATATTTACGTGAATCAAATTGATGGAATTAAAGAACAATTAAATCGTTATGAAACAAAAGGCTCTTTACCAGCACCTAAGTTGTGGTTGAATCCGGATATTCAAGATTTCTATGCATTTGATCCAAAGAATGACGTGAAGTTGATTGGCTATGAGCATATGGGAAAAATTAGTTTCCCTTTAGCACAATAGGAGAATTATGAAATTAACATTGATTGCGGCGATTGGTAAAAATCGTGAATTAGGAAAAAACAATGATATGATTTGGCATTTGCCTCAGGATTTGAAGTTTTTTCGTAAGCAGACTTCGGGACATACAATTGTGATGGGAAGAAAAACATTTGAAAGTCTTCCAGGTATGTTACCTAAACGTCATCATGTCGTGATTTCGCGTTCGTGTTCAGATTTGGGTGAATGTGTCGAAATGTGTTCGAGTGTTGAAGAATTTTTGAAGCGATATAAAGATGTAGATGAGGAAATCTATTGTATTGGTGGAGGCATGATTTATAGTGAGATGTTAGCTTATGCAGATAAGCTAGTGTTAACTGAGATTGATGAGCAAGCGGATGCTGAGGTTTATTTTCCTGAATTTGACAAGTCTTTGTATACAAAAACAATATTATCTGATATCGAAGAGAATGGAATTCACTATCAACATGTTGCATATACTTTAAAATAACCATTTGCAGAGAATTTTTGTGATTCTCTGCTTTTTTGTTTGGCAGATTTATTGTCAAATAAAACTAGGTTAGATACTATACAATCTTTTTGAAAGGAGAATCAACATGAGTGATACTTATTATGTTAAAACATTAGGAGGGTTGGAAATCACAAACGATAATGTAACCGTTAATATTGTCGAATTATTTGGAAAGCAGCTAGTGAATTTATTACAGGTCTTATTGTTTCACAGTGAAAAACCAGTTCAAAAAGATGAACTGATTGATATTCCTCGGCCAGAAAGTAAAAATCCATCTAGTGCATTAAAGTTCTAGATTATTAGATTGCGTGCTGAATTGAATGAAATTGAATTCTTTAAAGACAAATAGGTTTTTATAACGACATGAAAAGGGTATATTTTAAATCAGAATTTAGATTGTAATATTGATTTTGTTGAATTGGAAAAGGCGTATAACCAAATCAACGATGGTTCGGAACTTTTAGACGAAAAAGAGTTCAAGACGGCTAGAAAGATTTTCAGATCCAAGGTCGTTTCTATGCTTCACCAAGCCAATTGCACTGGATTTTACAGAAACAAGAGATCTTTAGACAAATGTATGTGAAAACGATGATGCGCATATCTTGTTACTTATATACGAAAAAACGCTATGATGAGATGATGCTTATGAATTATCAGGCGATTTTATTTAAATCATTTAATGAAGGTTTACATTACTATTATATGAAAGGCTTAGTGGCTACACGTAATTATCGTGAAGCGTTGAAGTATTATGATGAATTGAATGATATTTTCTTATCTGAACTAGGTACGGGTTTATCGAAACGTTTTAAACAATTGTACGATATCATTATTGCTGATCATGCCAAAGAAGAAAGTAAAGATATGGAAACAATCATGCGTGAGCTTTCAAGCCATGATCAACAAAACCAAGGCTTCTTCTGTTCGTATGAAATTTTCAAGTATTTCTGTGAATTGTTGTTAAAAATATCTATTCGTAATGAACAAAATTATTATTTGATTATGTTACAGTTTTCAGATGGTACTTTGGATTATGA
Source organism: Holdemanella porci (assembly GCF_019052655.1). Classification (GTDB taxonomy): domain Bacteria; phylum Bacillota_I; class Bacilli_A; order Erysipelotrichales; family Erysipelotrichaceae; genus Holdemanella; species Holdemanella hominis. The sequence continues at coordinate 2,040 of NZ_JAHQVB010000011.1, read as the reverse complement.
AAAGATTGGTTTAGATTTTGATCGTGTGAAGCGATTGGTAGGTTCTTGTTTAAGAAGCAATGACTTGTTTACTCGTACAAGTGAAACGCAACTGCTGCTTCTAGTGGATTGTCAAACCGAAGAGAATGCGCACTTGATTATTCAGCGTATTTCAAATAAGTTCTATAGTGTTTGATGTCAGCTTGTTTAATAGATCGTATGAATAAGACAAGAAGTTGTCATATTATTACGATTGAGGATCTAATTGAATTCTTGCATTCGCAAAAAGTCAATTGGATCCCAACGAGAGGTATATCATGATACAACAAGTGATTTAAATGCATTAAAATCGGCATTGCGTGAGGCACATGAAGTTATTTTATTGGGCGAAATACGCAATGAAGAAACAGTTTCTACAGCGCTTTCCGCGGCTGAAACCGGACATTTAATTCTATCTGCGTTACATACTGTAGGAGCTGTAAATACAATTGATTGTATTATTGATATGTTTCAAGATCATCAAGATCAAGTGCGTTCGCAATTATCAATGATTTTAGAGGCTACATTAGTGAGCAATTAATCCAAGGAAAAGATGGAGAATTGATTCCTGTGTTTTAAATTATGCTGGTCAATCCTGCGATTCGTTCTCAGATTCGTGAGAATAAGATTCATCAGATTTAGAATACAATGATTTCGAATCGACAGAACGGTATGGTTATGATGGATGATACGATCTATGACTTGTATCAACAAGGTAAAATAACAAAAGATATTGCGATTCAGTATAGTCTGCATCCGGATCGTATGAAAACGAGAGTGCAATAAAGAATGAAAAGTTACATTTCGCTCTTTTTTCTTTCAATAATATTACATAAGGTATATAATTTGACTATTGTTGTAAACGGGGAGGATTTGTATGGTGCGCCAGTTCGGTGCAGTTGATTTAGTTAGGTGAAACTCCTAACCTGGTAACTTTTGGAGCAAAGAGGCTAGTATCTAGTCCTTGGGCATTGTATCGTGAGGTACAGTGTTAAGCGTAGGAAGGAAAGACTTAGAGCTCTAAAGCGAAAGCCTGAAGCAATCTAGCGTCGTTAGACTCAACATAGTGGTGGGTGATGCTCTCATATAAGCCGCAACCAATATAGGTTGAATCGTTATGCCAGATTCAATCGGACACCACCGGCGTTTTAAAGCAGGGCGAGAAGTCAAGGTATCAACTGCATACCTGGGAGGTCTTGCAGTTTCCGATAAACACGGTACCGTTGTAACAAGTGCCAATACCACAAGAACAACGGGAAGAACTGCAAGAAGTCCGATGAGGTCATATTGTAGCTATGAAGTGTATGAAAGTACATGGAGCGAAGGACCGAAACACAGTTACGTTTCTTGAAGGGAAACATGTTGAAAACACTGGAGGTTGAAAAGACATGGGAACAAAACGACAAGATATAAGAACATTGTCAAAAAGACATCCTAAACTGGAAACGTTGATGAATCGAGTAGACAAGGAATCTTTAATAAGACAACATCGTCTACAAAAGAAAGACAAAGCTCCAGGAATAGACATGGTAACCAAGGGAGTGTATCAGGAAAATCTGAATGAAAATATAGATGACCTGATGCATAGACTAAAGAGCTTTAGCTATAAGCCACAACCCGTAAGACGAGTTGAAATCGACAAGGGAAATGGTAAGAAAAGACCTTTAGGAATACCAGTCTATGAAGATAGGCTCGTTCAAGGAGCCATGGCAGACATACTTAGTGATGTATATGAACCTAGATTTCTAGACTGTTCATATGGATTCAGACCAAAACGAAGCACTCATGATGCGATTAAAGTAATCAATGATACTATTATGCACAAGAAAATAAACTATATATTGGACTGTGATATTAAAGGTTTCTTTGACAATGTAAATCATGAGTGGCTCATGAAATTTCTTCGAAATGATATCGCAGACCCGAACTACCTGAGATATATAGCGAGAATGCTCAAATCAGGAGTCTGATGTTAGCATATAAATAGGACTAGTCAAAAAGAGAAAATTTACACCAGTGGTA
>NZ_JAHQVB010000117.1 GCF_019052655.1 Holdemanella porci | reverse complement strand
TTGAAACGTACAACACGACATTCAAAATCAAAATAAGGGCTTCCGTCAAAAAAATTCAAATTTCCAAAAAAAAGAGGAGCACATTTTTTTGTTCCCCTCAAAGCCGTCATTTCTTAATTAAATAACATTGGAAATCTCTGACTTTTTTATTTATGTAACTGCTTCAAATGCTTTATCCAAATCTTGAATTATACCATCAATGTTTTCACATCTTATGCTTAAACGAATTATGTTCGGACGAATTCCCTGATCTAGTAACTCATCTTATGTACATTGTGATTGTTTTGTTGTCACCGGATAAATCACTAACGATTTAACATCCGCAACATTCGCCAATAAGGAGAATAATACTAGATTATCTATAAAATCTTTAGCTTTTTGTGCATCCCTCTTAATGTCAAACGTGAAGATATAGCCTCCTCCATTAGGAAAATGTTTTTTATACAACTCTTGTTGATTAGGATCTGTAGAGACGCTAGGATGAGATACGCTTTCTACTTGAGCATGATTATTCAAATATTCGACGACTTTTAATGCGTTATTACTATGACTTTCCACACGTAAGGATAATGTTTCTAACCCTTGTAAGAATTAAAATGCATTGAAAGGAGAAACTACAACTCCTGTATCTCTTAAAAGAATTGCACGCCCTTAGTGACGAATGCTGCAGCTCCATATGTTTGTGTAAAACTTATACCATGATAACTTGGATTTGGTTTTGTCAATGAATCGGATTTACCGCTAGCTTCACAATCAAATTTTCTTTCCTCCATCAACGATAACACCACCAATACTAGTTCCGTGACCTCAAATAAATTTTGTGGCTGAATGAATAAAAATATCAGCTCCATATTCAATTGGTCTCACTAAATACTATGAGGCGAATGTATTATCCACTACTAATGGGATTTTATGTTTATGAGCAATCTTTGTGATTGATTCAATATCTACTACATCAGAATTTGGATTACCCAATGTTTCAATATACAAAGCCTTTGTCTTTTCATTAATAGCACTTTCAATTTCTTCTTCATTAAAGATAGCTACAAAGTTTGTTTCAATCCCATACTTAAGTAGAGTGTTCTCCAATAAAATTAAATGAACCACCATATATATTTTTGGCTGAAACAATATTGTCCCATTTTGAGCTAAATTTAATATTGTATATGTAACAGCCGCTGCACCAGATGCTACGGCTAACTCAGCTACACCACCTTCAATAGCTGCTATACGCTTTTCAAATACATACTCACTTGGATTCGTTAAACATCCATAAATATTTCCTGCATCACTCAATCCAAAACGTGCTGCTGCATGATCGCAATTTCTAAACACATAAGATGGTGTTTGATAAATAGGCACTGCACGTTCATCAGTTGTTGGATCTGTTTGTTCTTGTCCTACATGTAGTTGTAATGTTTCGAATTTAAAATTTCGTTGATCTCTATTTAATTTAGTTATAATCATCCTCTTTATTTAATACTATTCTTATATGTTTTCTATGATAAAAAATGTTTATTATGGCAACGATAAATACAATTATTTACATTGTATTTAAATTTCTTTTATTTTAAGATAAAAAAAGCATCAAGTCATATAAAATGATTTGTATGGGCGCTTTTCATTTGCTAAGTCTTGTTTACATCTCTATTTAATTCTATACTTCAATTATGGACACCACTTATCATTCAAACATTCCAATTAAAACTCTATCATTATTAGATTGTGATGTTAAAAACTTCAATTTTATTCATCCCATCAAGAATATCTTCTTCGATAATATTGACTACATTCGAAAACTAGATGCTTCCGGTAAAGCTCGTCCTTGCATTTTAGACAATGTAGAACGTTCTCTTCTTTGCCACACATGTTATCTTGGCTTTGATCAGTTTGAATGTACCGATTGTGACAACTGGAATATTATTCCTCATTCATGCCATTCCAGGTTCTGTAATGCATGTGGTGTTAAATATGCCAAACAGCTTGCAGCCAAAACCACTTCTTTTTGTCTTGACTGCCCTCATAGACACATTGTATTTACTATTCCTGAAGAACTTAGAAACTGGTTCAGACAGGATCGTACTCGACTCAATCTTTTGTTTGTTGCTTCTAGAAACACCATTTCCATTCTCACCAATAA
>NZ_JAHQVB010000116.1 GCF_019052655.1 Holdemanella porci | reverse complement strand
AAAAATTAGGAATGAAAAAAGCAAATGATGTGATGGAATATAACCACATTGAATGTACACCTTTCACTGTAAAGTAATCAACGTAATGCAATAGATAAATCAGAAGTTGTCAAACTAAAATGTAAATGGAGGAATATATGAATAAAAAAATTGGAATAGTTTTGCTCATACCTATTTTTCTAACAAATACATTACTCGGATGCGGAAAAATGAGATCTGAATATTAATTTAGAAAACATTGCTGTGTCAGAAACAAAAAATTGAACATATAGGAACTACAGGTGGGATAGACGGTGATTATTCGTATTCTTTTCAGATAATCAAATTGTTGAGTTTATAGATTTATAAAATCAAGTGGAGCCTGGTGGCAAAGTAGATGAAAACAAAGCATCATCAAATAGAGCTGTTTCTTATTATACAATTTATTTTGTAATCGATGAAACCCTGACAATTATTCCGGGGGGATATTTTAAAATTGGAGATACATTTTATGAGTTTGATAATTATGATGAATTGTGGGATAAATTTATAGTATTTAACAGTACAAAGTAAGCTACGAAAACTTTCAGGTTTATAAGACGAAAAGGTTATATATTTTTTACGGGAGTAATTTATTGTTATTAATGGAAAACAGCGTTGCAACTGCAGGTTGACACATTTCCTTACATAGATGGTGGATATGCAACTGGTACTATTGCTAAAATTACTTCATAAAAGAAAGGAGTGTTGTCAAATGAACTTCGCAGATAGAATCTTATATTTAAGAAAATCTAAAGGAATATCGCAAGAGGAACTTGCAGATAAGGTTGGGGTTTCAAGGCAAGCTGTGTCCAAATGGGAAAGTGAGCAGAGCATGCCCGATGTGGAAAAAATAATTATAATGAGTGATTATTTTAATGTTACTACAGATTATATCTTAAAAGGTATTGAAATAGTCGAAAATAAAGAAGAAAAAAGTAAAGAAATTGTAGGAAAAGTGTTCTATATTGCATCTACAGCATTGATTGTAATTGGATTGTTATGTGCAATCGGTGAGTGGTATGAAAAGCAAACAATGTCTTCTATTTATGGATCAATGATTATTCAAGTGGTCGGTGTTTTTGAATATTTTCTTGCAAAAGTAATATCAAAAGAAAATTCATCTTTTTATGTGAAATGGTTAAATACAATTATAATTGCTTTTATACCAATATCTATGATTACGAGTTATATATCTGAGTTAATTTTTAAAGTAGGAGGAGGTATTTCACCTTATCCAATAGGAATATTTCATAGTTTTGTATTTTTGTTGGTCTATCTTATAGTTATAATGGTAAGCTATGCTTACCTAAAGAAGCAAAATAAATTTCTTATTTAAATTCAAGTTTGTCATTGTATAAAGTTTTGAAAGGAAGTTTAGGTATGGATTCTAAAGTTGCAGAAAATATAAATATACTCGCAAAGTTTTTGGGAACAAGAGATATTGATGCGTTAAATCAAGAAGAATTATTTAAACGATATGGAATTCATCAGGTAGATGTTATGGTTTTATTTGGTGGAAGTATTCTTGAAGGTGGCGATGTTTTAGCTAGTGGAATTAAAAACTTCGTTGCGAAAAAATATATTATTGTTGGTGGAGCAGGACATACAACAGATACACTACGTCAGGTTGTTCATTTAGAATATCCGGATATTGAGACAACAGATTTATCAGAAGCAGAAATATTTCAAAAGTATATTAAACATGTATATGGATGTAAGGCAGATTATCTTGAAACAAAGTCTACAAATTGTGGGAATAATATAACGTATCTTTTGGATTTATTGAAAGAAAACAATATTTCTTTTAATAGTATCATTCTAAGTCAGGATGCTTCTATGCAAAGGCGTATGGCGGCAGGTTTAAAAAAATATATTAATGATAATGTGACAATCATCAATTATGCTACTTATTGTGCTAAAGTATTGAACCAGAATGATGAATTGGTTTATGAAGAAGATTTACATGGTATGTGGCCAATTAATAGATATGTCAACTTGTTGATGGGAGAAATTCCTAGACTTTCAGATGATGCGAATGGCTATGGTCCGAATGGAAATAATTATATTGCGCATGTGGATATTCCCGAAAATGTGAAAATAGCTTTTGAAGAATTGAAGATGGTTTTTGGAAGTGAAATAAGAGCAGCCAATCCATTGTATGCTACAAATATGAATAAAAATAGTTAACAGTATTATTTGAAAAGTGGGTAAAGAAGCTAAGAATTCGTTTAGTCGAATTCTTTTTTTTTATGCTTTTGGCTTTAGCCGGTTGAGTACGAAGTACGAAACAACAAAACCACCTGCTATGCGGGTGGTATCAAAAAAATGTTATACAAAATAATCAC
>NZ_JAHQVB010000115.1 GCF_019052655.1 Holdemanella porci | reverse complement strand
GTTGAGCTGGTGGCACGTGGCACGCACGTGCTCCCGCAGCATCTCGCCGCTTATGGCCGTCCTGTCAGGCAGTTTGCGCACGTATCGGTAGGCGTCCGTGCGCGCCTCGTCGAACAGCGTGCAGTTGCGTCCCAGACCGACCGTGCGGGCGCGCTTCGTACGCTTCCACGACGCGGGCGGCATGTCACCGTGCTCTTCGAGCGCGGCGCGCAGCTCTTCGAGCGCGTATGCGTCGGATGCTGTGATTTCGCTGCTCCACGCCCCGCTGAGCGGGTTTTTCATCAGGAGCCCCGCGTAGCCCGCGTCGCCGTCGCAGGAGCGTCTGAGGCCCTCTGTGACGCTCCTGGCGAGCTTCAGTGGCTTGAGCCTCGCCACGTCCGTGCGGCAGACGGGCGCGGCCAGCACCCACGCCGCGTGCGCGTGCCCGTTCGCGGGATTCTCCATGACCAGGTTCGGCATCATGCCCTGGTGCTCCCACAGCGCCATCGCACGCCCCTCCGCCGCGTCGATGTCCACAACGAGCATGTTCACCAGAGCCGCCGGATTCGTCTCGATATGCTCATGTTTCAGCGCGTCCGCGCGGCTCCTGCGCCGCAGCTGCGCGTAGTCGTCGTCGCAGCACAGCGGTCGCCGGGGCAGGTACCAGGCGTCGAACGCGGTCGGCAAATCCAGTGTCGGCTGCGCGAGTTTTTCAGTCATACCGAGCATGGTACACCCTATTTGTGCACTGTCCAAGTAGGCATAAAACCAAGTCAGATAATTCAGCCGCAAGCCCCGCTTGCGCTGTCCGGCGGCTCACTCCACCCGCTCCCTGGCCCCTCTGGCCTCTCGCTTGTCCTCGAACAGCCCTCCCAGCAGCCCCTCGACGCGGTGGAATGACACAGTGACCTCCTCCACTTGCTCCGGCGTGATGCGCTCGTCAAAGCGTCGGCTGAACCCAGCCCACCGCCCCGGCTTCCTGTGCGCTCAGATGGGCATCTCCATGGAGGTGTCCATGGACACCCTATGGATATCTCGATGGACATCTCCATGGAGATGCCCATCAAATCGAAGGTAAGCAAGCTAGACGGTTCATGTACATGAACCGAACGCAGCACCTCCAGCGCCCTTCGGCGCTGGAGCAACAACCCGAGTGCCGAAGGCCGATGACCGGAAATGCTCCGCGCAAAAGCCGCAAGGCCGGAGTAGCAAGCGACGTGATTGGATATCCAATCACGTCGCTTGCTACTCCAGTGCCGATTTCATGGTTTCTCTGCGGTGTCCTGCATGGCGTGATTTCGTTCATGCCCCGTCCTTTCCGTCGATGCGTTTGGCGGGGTAGCCGTCCCCGTCCGCTCCAATCGTCCGTCGATTCAGCGCGCGCCGGTCTGGACACTCGGGGCTTGGGGAACGAAAAAGCCCCGCGAAAGAATCGCGGGGCCTGCTTCGCCGCCTGCTAGTCCAGCAGCAGTGCTTCCAGCTCGTCGGCCAGCCCGTCCACGTCCCAGCTACGCACCGCGCCGCACGTCCAGGACGCCCCATCGATTCCGACGTGCATTCCGAACAGCGGCAGGTCGTCCGCCGTCCTCCACACGTCCACCGAATCGGTGGTCTGGCGCTCACCCGTCTTCATGCACGCGTCTATCGCGTCCAGCAGCTCCCTGGCCGTCCTGCGCGGCAGGGACAGCGACAGGCGCGCGGAATCGATGATGGTTAGCAGCACGCCGCCGTCCTCGGCGTCCTCGACCTCGATCTGCAAATCGGCGTGACGGATTTCCATGGTGGCCTCCCTAAGTGCTGTGTTCGCGTTTGGGGCAACGTTTAGCGTCAGTCGAACAGTGGCATCTCGCCGGGCAGATGCTTCGATTTCTCCGCCGCCTCTGCCTCGCGCTCCTTGCGCGCGCGGTAGCAGCGCTGCCGAACCGCGCTGCTGCTCATGCCGAAGTGCTCGGCGGTCTGCGGCCACGTGTGTCCCTCGTCATCGTGGTAGGCGCGGATGGACTCGCGCATCGCGGCCTGCTCGTCAATCCAATCCTCGCGTTTAACTGCGTTCCATGAGCGAATCGTGCGCGGATTGACGCCGAACATCTCCGCCATCTCGCGGGCGGGAAGCGGGCGCTTCTTCCTCAGGATTGTTCTCGTCATTCTGCTGCCTCCTTCATGTATTCCAGGTACTTCTGGTATCTGCTCTCACCGTCATGCTTGTTCTCACGCCCTCCCTTGCGGCCGCGTGCGGATTGCATGGCGATGAAGGTGGCCTCGCACGCCACGGCCCCGTCGCGCCACATGCGGCTGCGCGTGGTTATCCACTTGTGGATGCTCTTGGCGATGTCTTCGACCTCGCGTGCGGGCAGCGGATCCGCGAACAGCTCGGCGTTGAGCTGGTGGCACGTGGCACGCACGTGCTCCCGCAGCATCTCGCCGCTTATG
>NZ_JAHQVB010000114.1 GCF_019052655.1 Holdemanella porci | reverse complement strand
CCCGAACTAGACCCCAAATGATTGCGCTAAAACCCTAAATGATTTTGGTTACCCTATGGCATCAGTCCCCTAAATTGACCCCTAGATATTTCTTGGAAACCCCTAGATTATTTGGTTACCCTCTAGCATTTATTCTTTATTCAAACTCGCAAAGTTTGGTTTGATTCTGGTTGTTTTAATGTGGTTATCTATACTATATCGTATTGATAATATGCATCTTTTTCACTCATTATTTTTCGTTTCACATATTTTTAGTATCAATCAAGTACCATTGCTATATTGTCATTATTGAGTGTAGTTCTGGTGGCTTTCAGGTTTGTTTGCTATTCAGAAGATAATCATCTGATGGTTTGCAAGTCCACCTATGGAAATTGTTATCTCACGCTACCTCGTAAAGCTTTAAAATACTAGTAGTCAATGATTTATACATTAATATTACTTATTCTTTCTGTAAACAATTATAATCTTCCCCCCAAAAAATATACTTCACAAAATCACTAGAAATTATCCTCAATGAATGTATACATCTCATCCAATATATTTTCATAACTTAAAAGCTTTTTTCTTAACTCATCACATAGTTGTTGATCAAACTGCACAGCTTTTCCATCCACCTCTCCAATAATCATCTTGCTATCTATAGATGGCGTATTCTTAACATGAGCCAATGCATTTCTGTATAATACTATATCATTTTTATATAATTCAAAAAATTTTGCTTTCTCCTCACCATTATTCAAGTTCAAATATTCTTTTAATATTTCTTGAAATTTCTTTTTAATCATTTCATTTGATTCTATACACCAACTTAATAATCTAGCCTGCCTAATTGCAGAAAAATCTCGTTCACTAAGTAATTCATCAATATTGTTTGCATCTATATTTGGATATTTTTTATCAAGCTTTTCTGCAGTCTTGATATTTTCCTTTAATATTTTCTTCTTTATATTATTTGCAATTTCAGCTTCTTTATCTCCTAAAATAGGCCAAATAATACTAATCAAATCCCTAATTTTATTATCAAATCCACTGGTTGTATCCATAACAATTCCCCTAATGTTTATAAGATTTTCTGCTCTTCTAATTGCCTTATCCACTAAAAGTTGTACCTTTTCAAGAAACTCTCCATTATTCCTATCCGCGATAAAAACACCTTGTAGTCCCTCTTGTTTCATTACTTGATTAATGACATCAAAACCATGACTAGAATAAAATAAAATATCATTTAAAAAATTGCCATTTCTTATAATATGAATTATCTCTGTACCATAAATATTCTTAACACCATCTTTTTCATATATTTTTTCCAGCTCATAGTCAATAATTAATAAATCATAATTTTGTAGTTGATATTCAGTTAAATCAAAATCCGAAGCCTTTTTAATACGCATTATATCAACTTTAAAATTTTTATTTTTTATATATCTCGATACTCTTCTTGATGTAGTATTGTACCATTCATCAACATCCTCAAACCATATAATTCTAAACGTTAAATCCATATTCAAAACCTCATCAGTAATTCAAATCCATTCTTATAATTACTATTAATAGTTACAGTCGCATTCATTTTATTAGCATACTTTTGAATGGTATATAAACCAATACCAGTTCCATTTGTAGTCGTAAATCCTTGTTCAAACATTTTAGAAACATCTACATCTGATTGTATTCCATAACCATTATCTACCCATTTTATACAATTATTATTTTCAAAAACAATTTGTAATTTTGTTGCATTTGCTTTTCTTGCATTATCTGCAATATTATCAATAATAATGCTAAATTCTAATGGATTAAACATAACTTCCATAGAATCCAAGCCTCTTATCTCTACTGGAAGTTTATGATTCCATTGTTTTTCAACATATTCTTTTGTGAATTTTATGATATCCATTTTTTTATTTCCGGTATCCGCTTTATATTCAGTATTGATAACCAAATTATATGTATTTAGAATTTTGGAACATGTCTGCCTAATTTCGTGAAATACTGGCAAAATATCATTTATCCCATCTCCTTCTCTAACCATATCTACAATTTCGGATATATTAGAGTCGATAGAATCCGCATATGTTTTCATAATATGCATTGCATCTATAGCATTATCGACAGATACATCTGCCTTAGATTGCAAAACTCCTACTTGCTTCTGCGTTACTTCAAGAGCCTTTTTAGTTTTTTCATGTTCTATTACTACCTGTTGAAGCTCTATTCGATTTTCAGACACCTCTTTCTTTAATTTCTCAGTTTCCTTTTCAATCTTATCTGCTTGCTTAAGCAATTGAACATCAGATTTTTCTCTTGCAATTTTTTTAAGTTCATCAATTTCAGATTTCTTTTTTGTATGTTCCAAAATCACTTCTGTCAACTCTTTATTATATGTTGCTTTTAACAATGCCTCAGGTTTAAATCTTGCTTTTATTTTTTAGCTCCTCTTTTGCAAATGGGTGGTAAGTGACAAATTATTACAGGCAGTGCTATA
>NZ_JAHQVB010000190.1 GCF_019052655.1 Holdemanella porci | reverse complement strand
ACTTCAATTTATTGAGTTTGTTTTTAAGAGCTTTAGTTCTTGTTTCACGAGAATAGTCCTTGTTCTTTTTGATTCCAAGAAGTGCATGTACTTTATCCAATGTTTTCTTAGATGCATTGGCATAGAATCCATAATATCGAGTGGTTAAAAAATGATAGTCCGGTATATGTATAATAAGGCGGTTTATAAAATCAATCACATTATCTGTGGCATCATGACGTTTTTCATCCTTATGATCATTGTAGAACCAGCTGACAGTCTTTGATCCTTTATTGTATTCTGTGATTCTATTTTCAGCCATGGCAGGTTGGTACTACGTCAAGAAAAAGGACTCATAAAATAGATAAATTTTAAATTCTAATG
>NZ_JAHQVB010000113.1 GCF_019052655.1 Holdemanella porci | reverse complement strand
AACCGCTGACCCTCTGCTTGTAAGGCAGATGCTCTCCCAACTGAGCTAAACCTCCGTAAGTGCCTATTTATAATATCACCGAGTTAAAATAAATGCAAGCACTTTTTGTAAAAATTATTTGAATTTTTGTTTTACTAAGAATCAAGGCTAAAATAATAGACAAAATCACAATGATCAATGTTTCTTTTGTTCCTTTATATAAGACTACTACAAGGAATACATAGAGTAAAAAATTTAAAATGGTCGTACTGGATAGTGTGTTATCTGTATAAGTGAAGCATGTGCTAAATAGTATGGCTAAAAGAATGGTTGAAAGAATCCATCCTTTCGTATCTTGTCGATTGGCTGACCATACTAAATAACTAAATATTGTCCAAATTAAAATGAATAATATCCATGTTAGAAACATATCTTTTGGTATTGTGTGTGTTAGAATCATTGAGAATAGTGAATAACTTACAAAACAAACAATACTGAATAGGGTTGTATTTAATATAGATGTTTTTTCAGAATGTGAATAAAGTGAGATAATGCAGTTTGTGAAGATCCATAATGGTAAGTTTGATAATAATTTAGTTGGATCAAAATATGCGATAAATGGCTTAATACATTCTATATTTACTGGTATAAAGGATAAGAATCCGAATACTATAGCTATTAAGACAATGCAGATTGTATATAGCCATGTGTTGTTGCTGTTTTTTCTTTTCATTATTTTTTAACCTTCTTTGAATAGATTGTTGCGATGGCTAAAAATAAGATACCTATATATAGGTATGTATAAGTCAGGTTATAAGCGAATATAAATAAGCAGATGGCTGCGATTGAATATAAGATTGATGATACGATATTTTTGTTCATAAAGGTCCTCCTAATGGAACAAATTATATCACACAAAAAGAAAAACTCCCATTGGGAGCTTTTGAAACAGCATTAAGAGAAAAGGGAATAGGATATGAATAAGTGTTCTGCTGTTTACGGTTTAATGTTAAATGATTTTCCTTAAATTGAGCTTAATCTTCCATGCGGGATAAAAGAATCATTAATCCTGCAGAAACTGTATTGATTGGATCGTCTGTGACAAAGATTGGACATCCTATTGTGTTTTGTAGATAGGAAGGTAGTCCATTCATTAACATGGATCCACCACAACATATGATTCCGCGAGTTTTTACATCTTGCTGCATTGTGATTGGCAAGCTAGATAGAAATTGTAGAATCCAGTTGGCCCATTGTTGTACTAAGGGTGTTAGGATTCCAACTATTTGATTTTCGTTAATGATAGCGGATTTTAGTACATGACTATTTTGGTCCATGCCAACAACTTCAAGACTTTTGGGGTCTTGCTGAATATTTACCTGTCCAATCTTACGTTTGATTTTTTCGGCTTGTTTTGTTGATACATTCATGTTGTAGGATTTAAATAGCCAGTTTTTAATGGCGATATTAATTGTACTTCCAGATACGTTGCAACGAGATTTTTTGATCATCTTGCCGTTTTGGAAGATTGCAATATCGCAGTTTGAAGAACCAATATTTAATACACAGCTAGCAACGGGTAAAAATAAATCGAGTTTTGCGCCAATAGCAGCAATCCAGATTTCTTGTTCAAAATAAACGCGGTAAGCACCTAAATCTTCAAGGTGTTCTTTCAATATGTCGCATGATTCTTTATTGAAACTAGTTGGATAACTTACCAACAAAACGGTTTTTTGAAACATACGAAAAGCTTTGTGTTCATATAGTAGTTGTTCTAGGAGTATGTCTAGAACGTCAAAGTTAATTGGATTTTCACGTAAAGGAGATATTACTTTAATATTTGGATCCATGGATCCGATTAAATCCTTAGCGTCTTCACCAATGCCTAAAACATGATTTTGCTCATCAAGCGCAACCATGCATGGCTCATTATATAGTAGACCATCTTCTTGTGTACAAAGCCGGATGTAGTTTGTACCCAAATCAATTCCCATTTGAATCATGTAACCCCTCCTAATATATGCCTATATTTTACACCAGGTTAAATTGTGATACAATATGCATGCATTCCTACATATATAAATGAACAAAATTGAAAAAATCCAAATACCGAATATAAAGGATACATCGCTTTTGGTGGTGCTGGACTCTATTGAGTTAGAAAAAACTTTAAGCTATCATGATTTATTTTTGTTGTGGAGTCCAACGTTTCAAAAAGCAGGTATTCCTGTATATATTGTTTTTCCAGATGAGCCGAACCAATTGAAAGAGTATTGTCAGTATTATAATACATATATTCATTATGTTTCAGATTTTGAATTGATTAAACGATTGGATTGTATCCAAGAAAAGATTGTGTTTGGTAAAAAATATTCAGTGATTTTGTCAAAAATGTATGTTGTGCATAATGGATATTTGTTTGAGGAACAAAAAAGAATAAATAATAAAACAATAAAAAAGCTTTATATAAAGGCTCTTGAATTAAAATTTGAAAATTTTATAAAAAAAATTAAAAATTCCGTTGACATACCCGATATCCTTTGGTAATATAAGTGAGCGCAAACGAGTTTGCGATAAAAAAACATGGAGGTTTAGCTCAGTTGGGAGAGCATCTGCCTTACAAGCAGAGGGTCAGCGGTTCGAGCCCGTTAACCTCCACCATGTTGATGGAGAAGTAGCGAAGTGGCTAAACGCGGCTGACTGTAACTCAGTTCCTTTTGGTTCGGCAGTTCGAATCTGTCCTTCTCCACCACTTATTGGGGTATAGCCAAGCGGTAAGGCACAGGACTTTGACTCCTGCATTTCCCTGGTTCGAATCCAGGTACCCCAGCCATTATTTGTTGCAGGTGTAGTTCAATGGTAGAACTTCAGCCTTCCAAGCTGACTACGTGAGTTCGATTCTCATCACCTGCTCCATTTATTTTAATCCCTTTGTATGGCAAGTTTTGGAGGTTTAGCTCAGTTGGGAGAGCATCTGCCTTACAAGCAGAGGGTCAGCGGT
>NZ_JAHQVB010000112.1 GCF_019052655.1 Holdemanella porci | reverse complement strand
TACCACTGGTGTAAATTTTCTCTTTTTGACTAGTCCTATTTATATGCTAACATCAGATTGTCGTTTGTATAAACAAGATATTCAGGGTTCTTTAGTACATTCAAAAATGTTAGAGAAACAAGGGATTCTATCTAAAAAGGATGTCGATTTGATTCAAGAAGGATTGCATTCCATCTTGGATCAGATTGAATCTCATGAAATTGAATTTACAAAAGCGGAAGATATTCATATGTTTATTGAGGAAAAGCTAACAAATGAAATTGGCGATGCTGGTAAAAGATTGCATACGGCTCGCTCAAGAAATGATCAGGTTGCCTTGGATATACGTTTATATGTAAAGGAAGAAATCATTGAGATACAAAAATTTTTGTTTCAAATATTGGATAGTTTATGTGTGGCTGCCAAATCTCATTTAAAAACATATATGCCAGGCTATACCCATCTTCAAAGGGCCCAACCCATCACTTTTGCGCATTGGTGTATGGCTTATGCGAATATGTTTAAAAGAGATATTATAAGACTTCAAAATACATATTCCTTAATGAATGAATGTCCCTTAGGATGTGCAGCTTTAGCCACTACAACCTATTCAATTGATAGAGAATATACGGCAAGTCGTCTAGACTTTCTTAAACCAACTGATAATTCTTTAGATGGAGTCAGTGATCGAGACTATTGTGTAGAACTATGTTCAGATTTATCACTCATTATGGTGCACCTATCTAGAATGAGTGAAGAAATCATTCAATGATGTTCATTAGAATTTCATTTTGTCGAACTCGATGATGCGTTTAGTACAGGATCAAGTATCATGCCACAAAAGAAAAATCCCGATATTTGTGAGTTGATTCGTGGAAAAAGTGGTAGAGCTATTGGAGATTTAAATACATTGTTGGTTATGTTGAAAGGTCTTCCTTTGGCCTACAACAAAGATATGCAGGAAGATAAGGAAGCCGTATTCGATTGTATCGATACAGTTAAAGAATGTTTAGATGTTTTTATTCCGATGTTTCAAACAATGAAGATTTGTAAAGATAATATGATGCATGCCTGTTTACATGGCTTTATCAATGCGACAGATCTTGCGGATTATTTAACGAAGAAAGGTTTGCCATTTAGAGATGCTTATCATATTGTGGGACAAATCGTAGGATATGGTATTGAAAATAAAAAATCATTGAATGAATTATCTTTAAAAGAATATAAAAAGTTTCATGCTTCTTTTGAAGAAGATGTATACCAATATATTGATATTGAAACTTGTGTAAACAATCGAAAAGTATATGGTGGACCAAGTCCAGAAAGTGTATCGATTCAAATTCAAAATATTGAAGATTTTATAAAACAAGAGGCATGTTATGAATAAGGTATATATTGATGGACAGTCTGGTACAATAGGACTAGAAATCGTAAAAAGACTGCAGGATCGTAGTGATATTAAATTGTTGATGATACCTGAAGATAAAAGAAAAGATGTAGAAACAAGAAAAGAATATTTAAATTCGGCCGATTTGGTTTTCCTTTGTTTACCAGATGCGGCAAGTGTTGAAGCTGTAAGCTTGATCACAAATTCAAATGTCAAAGTTATTGATGCTTCAACAGCACATCGGACTGTGTGGACATATGGATTTAGTGAATTAGGCTATAAGGATAAAATTGCATCAAGTCAATATGTTGCCAATCCAGGCTGTCATGCATCAGGCTGCATATCTATTTTGTATCCTTTGATTCAAAAAGGCTTGGTGAATCAAACAGAACAGTTTTCTTTTTTCTCTTTAACTGGATATTCTGGTGGAGGAAAAAAGATGATCTATCAGTATGAAAATGAAAAAACAATCGATTTAGAAGCGCCAAGAATTTATGGCTTAAATCAGTATCATAAACACTTACCAGAAATTAAAAAGGTGTGTGGATTGGAAAAGGATGTGTTTTTAAATCCGATTGTCTGCGATTACTATCGTGGTATGGCAGTTAGTTTAAATGTGGAAATGGATTATGAAAAGATTTATCTTGTTTTGAAAGATTGGTATAGAGATTCAACTTTGATTCAAGTTGAAAAAACAGATTTAGGAATGATCAGTGCCAATACAATGGCAGGACTGGATTGTATGAAATTGATTGTATCTGGTAATAGTAAAATGTGTACGATCACAAGCCTATTTGATAATTTGGGAAAAGGAGCTTGTGGTGCAGCCATTCAAAATATGAATATTATGTTAGGCTTTGAAGAAGTGGAAGGATTGAATATAGAATGAAAGTTATAGAAAACGGGGTATGTGCTGCGATCGGATTTAAGGCGGGGTCTATCCATTGTGGAATTCGTAAGAATCAGACAAAAGATGATTTGGCATTAATTGTATCGGATACAATTTGTCAAACGGCGGCCGTATACACAAAGAATAAAGTAAAGGCAGCTCCTATACTTGTCACAAAAAAACATTTAATAAATGGTATGAGCCAAGCCATTATTGTCAATTCTGGAAATGCGAATGCTTGTAATCCAAAAGAAATTGAAAATGCTGAATTAGAAGCACAATGTGCAGCTGATTATTTAAATATGGATGTAGAGAATGTGTTAGTCGCATCAACAGGAGTGATTGGACAGGTTTTGCCTATTGAAAAGATTCAAGACAAAGTAAGTGACATTAATTTATCATCAGAGAATAATTCAAATGCAGCTAAGGCTATTATGACAACAGATACGAAAGAAAAGACAGTGGCTGTTGAGTTTAAAATGGGAAGTGTCACATGTCATATGGGAGGTATTTGTAAAGGAAGTGGAATGATCCATCCAAATATGGGTACAATGTTAGCTTTTATCACAACGGATTGTAAAGTGGAACAGAATGTTCTTCAGTCTTGTTTACTCGATAACACAAATAAAACATTTAACCGTGTCAGTGTGTATGGAGATACTTCTACTAATGACATGTGTATTGTGATGGCTAACGGCATGGCACAAAATGAGATAATATGAAGTGACCTCCTATTGTCAATACGTGGATTACGACTCATAATTG
>NZ_JAHQVB010000111.1 GCF_019052655.1 Holdemanella porci | reverse complement strand
CAATTATGAGTCGTAATCCACGTATTGACAATAGGAGGTCACTTCATATTATCTCATCACTTTCTATCATCATCTTAATTTTACTATCATCCATTCCTTTGTGGCAATTCAAAAAGTAATAAATCATCTTTTCCTGTTCATTCATGTCTTCAAGCGGTTTATGTAAATCTACTTTTGGCATTTCTATTGTCATTAACTTCATACGATCTTCTTTTTCTTCTTTCACTAAAGGAATGCCACTGTATTTCCTCATTGTGTATAAACTACAAATGTTATCATCGTCAGCAATTATCAAATTAAAGAATACCATGACAATAGTTTCCTTTAATTGACTGTAACTTTTTCCTTCCATGTCTTGTGAACCATGAAGTCTAGCCAAATAATAATTAAATCGATTGAGTAAATTATCTTTGGTTTGTCTTAACTGCATTTCTAAATCTACAGATGTTTGATCATCAAATTCAACTAATAAATCCAAACGAGGACTTTTCATTTTAGTATAGTCTTTTACCATTTCTGAATTCTTTACAACGACATGTTCAACCTTCCTTTCTAAAAATACCGTGAGTAATGATTTTAATGCATCATTGGCCTCCTTACAATCTTCGCCAAACACATACTTAAAGGCGAAATCATTTAATAAATTTGCACTTCTCATGAGCACCACTTTCTAGTAGGCATTTAACTGTTTATCTAGAACTATAAATATCGCAATGTAACTAGACAACAATTCGTTAGATAAGTCTTTGATTACAGTTAGTATCGATATTAAAAAGAACCATCATCACTTTTGTGTCCTAGATCAAGAAACAATTACACCTTCGTTTTATGACTATCTAATCAACTAGGTGTGTCAGATTGCCTACATACTCTTATACGTAAAAAAATGGAGTTTTTTTGAAAAAAAGAAAAATTTCTCAAAACATTTGTGAAAATAATGATATTATATACGCGACAGGAGGATACTAGAAAAATGAAAATTGTCGATGAATATTTTGGATGTGACGTATTCAGTACATCTGCTATGCAAAGATACTTGCCTCATGCCGTCTACAAACAAATGATGGATGTGATGGAAAAAGGAAAGGAACTTCCTAAAGAGATCGCAGATGTAGTCGCAAACGCCATGAAAGACTGGGCTATGGATAAGGGTGCAACTCACTATACGCACTGGTTCCAACCCATGACAGGTATTACGGCTGAAAAGCATGATGCGTTTATCAATCCAACAGGGCCAACATCTGTTATTTCAGATTTTAGAGGAAAAGAATTAATCAAAGGTGAACCCGATGCCTCAAGTTTTCCAAGCGGAGGATTGCGTGCCACTTTTGAAGCCAGAGGATATACCGCATGGGATCCAACTTCTCTAGCTTTTGTCAAAGAAAAAACTTTATATATTCCAACCTTATTCTGCTCTTATGATGGTAGTGCTTTGGATAAGAAAACACCATTATTGAGAAGTAATGATGCCTTAAACAAAGCAGCTGTTCGTTTATTAAACATTATGGGTTACAACATTCATAAAATCAAAACAACAGTAGGTCCAGAACAAGAATATTTCTTGATTGATGAAGACATGTTCAAAGAACGTCTAGACTTATTAGTAACAGGAAGAACATTATTTGGTGCGGCTCCCGTAAAAGGTCAAGAATTAGATGATCACTACTTTGGTAGTTTATCTGAACGAGTAAAAGCTTATATGGAAGAAGTCGATGAAGAACTTTGGAAATTAGGTGTTTATGCCAAGACCGAACACAAAGAAGTAGCTCCATGTCAGTTTGAATTGGCGCCTGTATTTACATCAACAAATATTGCGAATGACCAAAACCAATTGACTATGGAAGTTCTACAAAAAGTAGCTTCTCATCATGGATTGGTATGTTTACTACATGAAAAACCATTTGATGGTGTCAATGGTAGTGGTAAACACAACAACTGGTCTTTCTGTACAGAAGAAGGAGAAAACATTTTAGAACCAGGTGATTCTCCAAAAGACAATATTCGTTTCTTAACTGTTCTAGCTGCCATCATCAAAGGTGTAGACGAATACCAGGATTTATTAAGAATCTCTGTTGCCAGTGCCGGAAACGACCACCGTTTAGGTGCAGATGAGGCTCCACCCGCTATTATCTCTATCTATTTAGGTGAAGAACTAACTGCCATTCTTGAAGCCATTGAAGCTGGAAATGAATATGTAGATACAATCGATCGTAAATTGGAACTTGGTGTTTCTACCCTTCCTCCAATCGCAAAAGATTCTACAGACCGTAACCGTACTTCTCCATTCGCATTTACAGGTAATAAATTCGAATTCAGAATGCTTGGATCCAACTTAAACATTTCTTGTCCAAACACTATTTTAAATACAATCGTAGCCGAAGAATTAACACAGTTTGCGGATGAATTGGAATGTGTTAAACAAAAAGATATGACAAAATCCTTAATTGCGTTGATTCAAAAGACATTAAAGAATCATAAGCGTATCATTTTCTCTGGAAATGGATATTCCGATGTATGGAAAAAGGAAGCACAAAAACGTGGCTTATTAGAACTTAAAACAACAGCGGATGCACTTCCTCACTATACAGATCCAAAGAATCTACAATTATTTGAAAAACACAATGTATATTCTGCAAGTGAATTGCATGCTCGTGAAAGTATCCTACTCACAAACTACTACCAAGTAGTTCAAATTGAAGCTAAAACAATG
The DNA here is from genome assembly GCF_019052655.1 of Holdemanella porci. Classification (GTDB taxonomy): domain Bacteria; phylum Bacillota_I; class Bacilli_A; order Erysipelotrichales; family Erysipelotrichaceae; genus Holdemanella; species Holdemanella hominis. The sequence continues at coordinate 396 of NZ_JAHQVB010000111.1, read as the reverse complement.
GCTTATATGTTACGAAAACAAATCTTACCTGCTATCTTTAGTTATGAAGCTAAATTGGCTCAAATCATTCAAACAAAAAAATCAAGTGGCATTGAGGCACCATTAGAAGTTAAAATTTTAAAAAACATTAATACACCTCTAGAATTAGTATCCAATCACTTAGATACATTAGAAGCGTTGATCAACAAAGAAACCACAACAGAAAAACAAGCTGCTCGTTTTGCGGCCGATGAATTACTTCCGTTAATGGAAACGATTCGTCAATTGACGGATGTGATTGAAACCAATGTTTCTAAAGAAGACTGGCCTTTACCAGACTATAACGACATTTTATTTAAATCGGCGCTCTAAAATAGTGTAGGGTTATGTGAAAATACCGGCTTTAAATTATTGTAG
>NZ_JAHQVB010000110.1 GCF_019052655.1 Holdemanella porci | reverse complement strand
TCTGATACTCCCCTATAAAAATGGCTATTTATCAACTGTTTGTTGTGACATAGCCTTTTTCATAAATTCAGAACAACAAATCATTGTATCAATGTATTTATATGTTCCTTTTAACTTCCAAAATTCAGCTTCCATCATACCAATAGCGGATTTTGCCGTAGAACCATGAATACATTTGCCTTTCATACAATTCATAAAATGTCCACCAAGACATTTCTCACAGTTTTGGTGAGTATTTGGATTATTCATCATGTGATTTGGACAAACCAATTGATAATCATGAGCTGTAAAAATAATCTTACATTTATGATTTATTTCTTTACGCCACTTCACAATTTCGAGAATCATAGAAGGAGTTAATTGATAATTAAAGTTATTTAAGTGACAAACATCTGGTTTGAAATCATCCAATACTTTACGTAACTGAACTCTAGCTTCTTTACTATAAATTGTTTTAATTGGGTACGTTAACTTACTTAGTTTACTTCCCCCATGAAAGTCCATATCACTTGTATAAACATTAACACGGTTACCTACACAACGTCCTTCATGCTCCATTCCAAAATATTGAACTTCATGTCCCATCTTTTGAAGTTGTTCACCAAGCTTGAAAATATATGTTTCGGAACCACCATTTGGATATAAAAATTTATTTATAATCAATACTCTCATTTATTAATTTCTCCCATATAGTTTCATAGTTTCATCAACAATAACATCCCAATTATATTTATCACAAATAAAATCTGAAGCCTGCGCTTTTAATTCATTTATTTTTTCAGGATGTTCACAAGCATCTTGTAGTTTCTCTTTTAAATCTTCAACATTACTTTTTTTAAAAGTAATTGCTTTGTCTTCTACAACAGAAGCACATTCTTCAATATCAGAAACTAAACAACAATTTCCATAAGACATAGCTTCTAATAGACTTAATGGCATACCTTCAAGATCAGAAGGCAAACAATAGATATATGCGTTTGAATATAATTCTTCTAAGATTCTACCTTGTACAAATCCAGTAAAAATAATTCTGTCATCATCTATTGCTAATTCTTTTAATTCTTTTCCATAGTCAGCCGTATCAGAAATACCACCCGCAATAACTAGTTTTTTATTTGTTTTAATTTGTTTAAAGGCCTTAATAAGATAATGCTCTCCTTTTTCAGGTACAATTCTACCTAAATAAAGAATGTAATTATCTTTTTCTAATCCCCATTTTTTTATTTCTAGAGCTTCAACTACTTCAGGTTTATTAACTCCATTAGGAATAAAATGTGTATCACGATTATATTCATTCTTAAAATAATCTTGCACCCCTTTACTCAAGACTATAATTTCATCTGCATATTTTACTGCATTCTTTTCACCTTGATGAATAAATTTAGATCCAAAGCCATATTTCCATTTTTCTCTTTGCCAATCTAAACCATGAATGGTAACCACAACTCTTTTACCTAATGCTTTAGGTAACCATGAAAAAAATGCAGGTCCCTCAGCATGAATATGAACTACATCATATTTACCAAATGCAGACTTTAATCCTGCAAAGAAAGAAGAACTAACTGCAGCTAATCCTTTTTTATCAATCGTTAAAACTGATTTTTGTATAATACCATCATATTCATTATGAGCATCAAATTCATTTCCCCTCACATGATGACCAGAGCGATTCAAACAAGTAACGTTATTATCTAACTTAACCATACGAGTACATAATTCTTTTACGACAATTTCAACTCCGCCTTCTCGACTTAGTCTCTTTTGCCCAAACATGACTATATTCAAATCAATTCCCCTTTCTTTTTAAACCGCGCCTTTTTTACATATTACAACTAATACTGTTTTAAATAAAATCTCAATATCTAAACCAAGATTCCAGTTTTCAATATAATACTTATCTAATTTAACGACTTCATCAAAATCCGTAATCTCACTTCGACCACTTACTTGCCACATTCCTGTAATTCCAGGTTTGATAGCTAGACGTGCAAAGTGTTGATACTCATATAGATTTGTTTCTGAAATTAAGGGAGGTCTAGTTCCAACAATAGACATATCTCCTTTTAATACATTAAAAAATTGTGGGAATTCATCCAAACTCGTTTTACGAATAAATTCACCAATACCTGTTTTATGAGAACCATCTGACATAACTTTATTTCCAATAACACGAGGATCAAAATCAATCTTAAACATCTTTCCATCCCCTAATTTGTTATCTTTCATTAATTCAGCTTTTCGTTCCTCCGCATCCAAATACATACTGCGGAATTTATACATCTTAAACTTCTTACCATTCTTACCCACACGCTCTTGTGAAAAAAAAATAGGTCCTGGACTTGCAAAATAAATGATTGGACCAATAAAAATAGTAATGATTAATGTTAAAACACATCCAAGTAATCCACAAATAACATCAAACAATCGTTTTAAGAAGATTTCATTTAGCGGAGCATAATTAATACTTGTTGTTAATACTGTATAATCACCAATCTTCTCGACAAACTGTTTCTTACCAGGCGAATTTATAACTTTAGCCAAATTCATATGCACAGTAATACCAGCCATAGTTAATTGTTCAATCAATTCATTTTGATACGCTATTTTTTCGGGTAACACAATCAATACTTCATCTACCCATTCTTTACATGCATACATCGCCACAGAATCTTTATCCGCAACAACCTTAGTATTACTAATTGTTTTACCAATTAAATTTTTATCTAATAATGCAACACCCACAATGTCATAACGAGTATAATTACTCTTTTCGATATTATCGATTACCAAATTCGCAATACCACTTGAACTTATAATCAATAACTTTCTTCGATTACCATTATTGACACCCTTTTTAATATGGCACTTCCATACTTCTCTTACAATATATGTCAATATAAAATAAATACCGATTGTTAAGAATAAAATAAATCTAGAGAAGAAAATCCCTTTTTGAGCTGTAAACAAATATAAAACAGACAATAAGCAAACAATAAACCCATGTTTTAATGTTTTTACAAACTCTTGATAATATCCTCTTTTTAATACACCCTTTAATGTACCAAAAATTAGTAAAACCATTAAATCAGCTAATTCTATTATGAATATAACGGATGGGCAAGCCCATCCAATACGGAGAAATAAGTCCAGTTGATG
>NZ_JAHQVB010000109.1 GCF_019052655.1 Holdemanella porci | reverse complement strand
CTACAATAATTTAAAGCCGGTATTTTCACATAACCCTACACTATTTTAGAGCGCCAAAATAACCAAGCGCATTTCTACGCCTGGTTATAATTTAAATCTTTGTTAATTTAAATTTTTGAGCATTTGTACCATTACTCTTATACAATTGTATATTTTGCCAATTTATAACTTTTCCAGCATTAATATCTAATACGTAGTTCGCATCTAAAGCAGATACAAAAGTCAAACTACCATCCGTATTTTTCTTCGCAATCCACTTTTGAGCATAGGTACCATTTGATTCATATTGCCAAATATTTGAGCCATTTCGAACAGTCGCATTTGAAACATCTAAAGCCTTATTTGACCCAACATTGATAAATGTAATGTAGCCAACAGAATCTTTTTTCAGCTGCCACTTTTGTGCATTCGTATTATTCGATTTATAAATCTGTAAGTTACCACGATTAGCCTTTGAACCATCCTTTATATCTAATACATAATTTGGATTCACATAATTTGAAATTACATATGTTGCTTCTGTAATATCAGCATTGTATTCTTTTGCCATAGTATCTAATTTTTCACGTGGAGAAACATATGTTGAAAAATACCAACGTTGTGCTAACGTATCATTTGATTTATAAGTTTGAATGTTTTGATAATTCTTTACTAATGCAGAATTCAAATCTAATACATAACTTGTATTCAAAGCTGATATAATTTTAAAACCATTACCTTCTTGTACTACAATCCATTTTTGAGCATATGTATTATTAGAAGTATATTGACTAATATTCTGTCCATTATAAGCAGATCCATCTTTGACATCGATTGCTTTTCCTGAACCAATATTTATAAACGTAACATACCCTTTTGAATCATGGTTTACTTTCCATCCTTGTGCTAAAGTACCATTACTTTGATATAGTTGAATATTACCAAAATTCACTTTAGAACCACCATTTACATCTAATACATAACTAGTATTTAAAGTGGAATTGATTGTATATGTACCATCTGCTAAAGTATTCTTATTTTTCTGTGCTAAATCATCTATTTCTTCACGAGAATTACTAACTTTCAATAATTTCCATGCTTGTGCAGAAGTTCCATTTTGTGTATAAATTTGAACTTTATTGCCATTATCTAATTTTGCTCCGTTCAAATCAAATACATATCTAGAATCCCAAGCCGAAGAAATAATCCACTGTCCATTACTATTTCTAGTAAAAATGAATTGAGCTGCTTTTGAAGAAGCATTTACTCCTTGAATTAATGAATTATAATTTCCCATTGTATTCCAATTTGTACTAATACCTACATATAAATTAGAACCTGTATTCTTAATCGTATAATATCCATTTTGATTTTTATGAATCTCAAATCTTTGTGCCTGTGTACCATTCCAACTATAAATTTGCGCATGTGCACCTGATGCTTTAGATCCATCTTTTATATCAAGTACTTTATTACTATTTAATGAAGAAATAATTTCATAAGTTCCATTAGACATTTCATCCTTAATGATGTCAAAAGAAACCATCAATTTACCAGTAAAGGCATTAATACCAATAATCGTAGCTGTACCTTTACCTAAATTTACATTATTTGAATAAACAACTTTATAATCTCTACCTTGAACCAACGCTGTATTCTTCATTGAAAGATTTACTTCTGGTTCAACATTCTTACCTGTATAATATACTTTTCCTACATGAGCATTTCCCTTAGAAACATCTAGATATAAATTTTGATCTCTAAGTTTTCCTAACGAGAAGAATGGACCACCATTCTTTTTATCACCACTATCCCATGATGGATGATTGAAGACCTCACTAATATGTACACGACCATTACGTGAACTTGTATATGGATCATACACTGTTGTATAGCCCTGTGCATCTAAGCCAAATAATAATATTTCATGCGTTACACCATACCATGGACAGAATTTTCCACCACCAACAGCCGCCGCAATCATATTCCCCTTTAACAATTCTTGTTTAGCCGATTCTACATTTAAATTACTCTTATAACTTAAGCCAAATTTATTTGCAACAAACTGCCAAGAATCTCCACCAGTACCAATGGAACTCGTGTTAAAGTATCCAGCATTATGTAAAATTTGACCCACTTGATTAGGCGTATAGTTTGTACCATTGATTGTATTTACAATCATAGTCACTGTAGTTGGAACACAACCTGAACCACCAAAATAATAATTACCAACTACATCCCAAGCCCATCTGCCATCATTTTGGCAATAGTAAGAAACGCCTTCCCAACTCGCTTTAGTAATAAAACCATTGCTATCCGTGTTATAAGTTACCTTATCAATCTTAAAAGTACCTGTTTGTCTTCTTCCAAGATTATCATAGTACTTAGCACTATTCCCCATATTCACAAAACCAACAGATAAACTACCATCTTCCTTGAAGTTGTACCAATATCCATTGGCCTGCTTTTCACCAACACTTTGAACTCCATTATCAAAATAATAAATTTTCCCATCTAAATTTATCATTCCACTATAGGCAGCCCCATTCTCTAAGTAGTAGTGTAATTTACCATCTTCTTTTCTTAAAGAATATACGGCAATACCCGTTTCTTGATCATGAAGAACTTGTAAACCCGTCTGCATCATACCAGATTCATTAAAGTAATAAGAATCTGTACCAATTGTTTTAAAACCAGTTACCTTATTACCATTCTCATCAAAATAATATTTTTGACCATCAATCTCTGCAAAACTATTCGTAACATAAGCACCATCTTTAACATACTGTAAAGAATCACTTGACCAACCATCAGTTAATTTAGCACTAGTTTCACTACCACCACCAACTGTTGTAGTTTCATTTTCATCTTCTGTCTTTTCAGGAACTGTAGTCTCTTCATCTTCTTTTGGAACATCTGTTTCTTCTGTGTTTTCAGGAACATTTGTATCTTCAACAACTGCATCAATAACATCCGTTAATTTATCTTGATTTTCAACAGGTGCAGTCTCTTTTACTGGTTCAACACTTGTCTCTTCAGCATGAACGATAGTATCTGCAAAATTATAACTCATAACCGCTGCAAGAACGGCAAAACCAACCTTAGCAATATCTCTATTATTCATTATGTATAACCCTGGTATATTGTAATTGACCCATCTAGCTGGTCATTTACAACATACATCTCCTT
>NZ_JAHQVB010000010.1 GCF_019052655.1 Holdemanella porci | reverse complement strand
AGAAATAAACCAATATTCATATCTCTCTCCTAAAAAAATAATAATAAACAAAAAGGAACCATTCTAGACGCCAACACTAGAATGGTTTCTTTTATTTGAAATCCGATTTCTTGATATATGCATAGCTATTCTTATATTTAGCATTTATATTCAAATGATTATCTTTAACAGGTGCTTCACTTGATATTTTATAGTACCCATACTTATCTTTTAATATATGAATCGATACAATACTTCCTTTTTTATGAGTATAAATAACATCTTTTTTGTTTGGTGCATATACCTTTAAGTCCTTAGATAGTTGTATTATTTTGATTGGATTCTTTTTTTGGTCAATACCATCTTCATCCAATTGATAATAGAAACTAGCCGCTTTTTCTCCCCAGTACGGATCAGAAGCATAGTTCACGTTGATGCCACTTGCCTTATCCCCAAACCACGAACCGTAATATCTTGAATCTTCAGGATTTAGATAACCTTGCTGCAAGAAATTGTAGGCATGTTGTTTTACACAATCTGCTATTGATTTGTATTGATTTGCGTTATCTGGATTTTCATCAATGGCTGCATGACCGAATAAATTATGATATTCAAGCGCATACTGACTAAGTCCTAGACCACTCTCATTTAGGGCAAGCGCATACATCATAGATGCGTTGATTGTGTATTTAGCTTGTATATTAAAAAATACATCGGCTTGATTATAGAGTGCGGATTTATCGTTGACATACGTATTATAAATCGCATGATTCAAATACGACGTGGTTCTGTGTGGAACATATTGATAATAGTTATAGTATGGATTTTTATTGACCTTTTTATCATCAACTAAGTTTTTATAGCTCGTATAAAAATAGTGACCATCATATGAATAATAGGCAGTACCTTCTTTTAAAAATTTTGGGGCAGGACCAATCGCAATAGAATTCGCATTTCCTTGAACAAGATCTGTAGAAATCGTATGAATGAGGGAACCGTTATAAACATAATATGTGGATAAAGTATAAGAATCGTCATATAAGTACAATTCAACATTGTTGATGTCTGCCCATGCTTGTATGCCGCTTATTTTAAAGTGAACCTTCTTTCCGTTAAAGCTGGTTCCTAAATATTGAGCATCTGCACCATAACTTCCATTCACATATCCAGTTTCACCTGTATCTGTTGTGTATTCTGTATTTTCAGTTATGTCTTTCGTCTTTAAATTAACAATGCCAGATTGAAGTCGTAAAATTTTTCCGTTTTCATCTTTTATGCACGCATACTTAGAATCGATTGTATCCATCTTAAAAGATGCGAAGATGTAATGCTTATAGGAAGCTTGTACTTCACTTGTATTTAAATCTTCTACGTAGTATTGTCCGTCTTCAGTGATTTTTAAAATGGTGAAGGGAATAACTATAAATACGAAAATGAGTAAAGTAAGAATAAACACAACTGGTATTTTTTTAACTTTTCTTTTCTGTTTCATACTCATATTATACTCTTATCTTCAAAAATTGCGTAATAGGACAATTTCCATCGACAATACTTGTTCTTTATATTAAAATAGATGGGGTATATCGCTAAAATAAAGCGTTTTTTAAGTGGTAAAACACTCAAGATATAAAAATTATAGAGAAAGGATGTATATTTATGGCAAAAATGGATGAGCGTTTAGAAAAAATGGCTGAGCGTTATTGTGAAATCAATGATTTGATGATGCAAAGTGATGTTGTATCAGATCGTAAGACAATGGCAAAATTGGGGCGAGAACAAAATGAGTTGACACCTATTGTAGAAACATACGAAGAATATAAAAAAGCAGTTGATGAATTAGAAGAGGCAAAAGTTCTTTCAAAAGAGGAAGATAAAGAAATTCGTGAAATGGCACAAATGGAATTGGAAGAATTAGAACCAAAAATCCAAAATTATTTAGACCGTTTAGAATTGCTTTTAGTACCAAAAGATCCTAACGATTCTCATAATGCGATTTTAGAAATTCGTGGAGCAGCTGGTGGAGACGAAGGAAATATCTTTGCCGGAGACTTATTTAGAATGTATTCAAAATATGCAGAGGCAAAAGGTTGGAGAACAGAAGTCATTGAAATGGAAGATAGTGAAGCTGGAGGATTCTCATTGGTTTCATTTAAAGTCAATGGAGAAGGGGCTTATGGAACTTTAAAATTTGAATCTGGTTCTCACCGTGTGCAACGTGTGCCAAAGACAGAATCACAAGGTCGTATTCATACTTCTACTGCAACAGTATTGTGTATGCCAGAAGTAGAGGCAGAAGACTTTGATATTGATATGAACGACTTGGAAATTGAAACAATGCGTTCAAGTGGAGCTGGAGGACAGCACGTTAATAAAACCGATTCAGCTGTACGTATCGTTCACAAACCAACAGGTATTGTAGTTAAGTGTCAGGATGGTCGTAGTCAACATGAAAACCGTGCAACAGCTTTAATGACAATTCGTGCTCGTGTATATGAAGAAAGACAACGTGAATTGGATCAAAAGAACGACAAAGAACGTCGTACAAAGATTGGTACTGGAGATCGTGCAGAAAAGATCCGTACATATAACTATCCTCAAAACCGTGTGACAGATCACCGTATTGGATATACAGTCAATCAGTTAGACCGTATTATGGATGGTCGTTTAGATGATTTAATGGCTGCATTACAGCTTGCAGATCAACAGGCAAAAATTGCTGGAGAAAAAGAATAATGAGTACATATCATTCATTGATCAATGAAGGTAAAGAACGTCTTTATAAGGCTGGTCAAGGTGAACAGGCAGCTCAACTTTTCATGGTAGAGTTATGTCGTCAAAAAAATGTAAATCTATATATTTCTATGGATGAAGAGGCGGATGAACAAATTCAAACGGATTATTTAGAAGGAATTCATTTAATGGAAAATGGAGAACCATTAGGCTATGTATTAGGGTATGAATGTTTCTATGGCTATGACTTTATTGTGAATGAAGATGTTTTAATTCCTAGACCTGAAACAGAAGAACTTGTAGGACTTGTATTATCTAAGTTTGATGATTATTTTGCCGATAAAGATCATGTCAATGTATTTGATGTGGCAACAGGATCAGGTGCAATTGGTATCACTTTAAATCTAGAAGAACCTAGAATGGATGTGATCGCATCGGATATTTCAAAAGAAGCTTTAGTGGTTGCACAAAAGAATAATGAAAAGTTGGATGCGCATGTAAACTTTATTTGTGGAAGTATGTTAGATCCATTTGTAGATCGCGATTTACATTGTGATATTCTAGTTTGCAATCCACCATATATTCCAAGTGAAGAGAAGATGGAACAAAGCGTTGTGGACTATGAACCACACGTAGCTCTATTTGGTGGAGAAGACGGATTAAAATTCTATCGTGATGTATTTGAAAAAGCACATTTAGTATTGAATGAAAAAGCCTTCCTTGCCTTTGAAATGGGATGGGATCAAGGTGAATCTTTATCGAATCTAGCTCGTGAATATTTTGAATCTGCAACGATTACTGTACATAAAGATATGTCAGGAAAAGATCGTATGTTGATGATTGAATTATAATTTAAAAATTGATGAGCAATACATTTGAAATATTGAAATGAATATGCGATATTATATACATAAAAGGAAATAGTATATTTCAAGAGGAGGATTATTTATGAAATATAGATGCTTAATTTGTGGACACATTTATGACGAGGAAAAAGAAGGCGTAAAATTCGCGGATCTTCCTGCAGATTGGAAATGTCCAACTTGTAAACAACCAAAAGAAAAATTTGTTCCAGTAGAGGACGAAATGACTTGGGCTGCTGAACACGTGGTAGGAGTCGCAAAAGATGTTGATGAAGACATTAAAAACGATTTACGTGCTAACTTCGAAGGTGAATGCTCAGAAGTAGGTATGTACTTGGCAATGGCTAGAGTTGCTCACAGAGAAGGATATCCAGAAGTTGGATTGTATTATGAAAAGGCAGCTTGGGAAGAAGCAGAACATGCTGCAAAATTTGCTGAATTATTAGGCGAAGTTGTTACAGATTCAACTAAGAGAAATCTTGAAATGCGTGTAGAAGCTGAAAATGGTGCGACTGCAGGTAAAGTTGATTTAGCTACTCGTGCTAAAAAGGCAAACTTAGATGCAATTCATGATACAGTACACGAAATGGCTCGTGATGAAGCTCGTCATGGTAAGGCATTTGCTGGATTATTAAAACGTTATTTTGGTGAATAATGCATTTAGAAGCTTCTGAATCAATCGGAAGCTTTTTTTCTTGTTTTCGTGTATAATAAGTTGTGTCTAACGAATATATAGAAAGAAGGATCAAGATGATTGGTAAGAATAGTCCATGTTGGTGTGGTTCTGGTAAAAAATATAAACATTGTCATGAAGAATGGGACAATACAATTAATGTATTAAAACTACAAGGAAAAATTGTTCCTAGTCATAATTTAATCAAGTCGGAAGAAGATATTAAATGGATCAAGAAAGCGGCTAAAATCAATAATGCAGTTCTTGATTTAGTTGGAGAAAAAATCTGTGCAGGTATGACGACAGAAGATATTGATAAATTAGTATATGATTATACAACAAGTCATGGTGGGATTCCTGCATGTCTAGGTTATGAAGGGTTCCCTAAGAGTGTTTGCACATCTATTAATAATGAAATTTGTCATGGTATTCCAAGCGAAAAAGTCGTATTAAAAGATGGCGATATTATAAATGTAGACTGTACTACCATTGTACATAAACACTTTGCGGATGCATCTAGAATGTTCTGTATTGGTCATGTAAGTGAAGAGGCAAAACGCTTAGTTGAAGTGACTAAAGAATGCTTAGAAATTGGTAAAGAAGCCGTACGTCCTTGGGGATACATTGGAGATATTGGTGCTGCTATTCAAGAACATGCACACAAAAATGGTTACAGTGTTGTTGTTGATTTTTGTGGACACGGTGTTGGTAATGCTTTCCATGAAGATCCATATGTACATCATGTAGGAATTCGTAATACAGGTATGGTTATTGCACCAGGTATGGTCTTCACTATTGAGCCTATGATCAATCAAGGAACGCGTGATTTATACATTGATAAAGATAATGGATGGACATCTTACACAAAAGATGGAAAGTTATCGGCACAATGGGAAAACACAATTCTAGTTACAGAAAAAGGAATTGAAGTATTAGCTTGGTAAGAAGTCAATAAAATGACTTCTTTTTTGATGAGGTTTAAAAAAGGGAATATGCAAAAGAGTATGATTGAGGGGAATACTTTAAAACTCATTTTGAATTTTAGCATTCCACTATTATTAGGAAATTTATTTCAACAATTTTATAACGTTGTTGATGCGGCTATTGTTGGGCAAACACTAGGGTCTTATGCATTGGCAGCCGTAGGCGCAAGCAGTAGTGTGCAGTTTTTGATTCTAGGATTTTGTATGGGAATATGCCAAGGCTTTTCGATTATGGTTTCGCAAAGTTTCGGCGCAAAAAGACTTGATGAAATGCATACTTATATTTATGCAGGAGCTGCATGGACAGCCATTACAGCTTTTGTGGTATCCATCTTAGTCGTTGTATTTTGTGCAGACATTCTTCACATTTTACAAGTCAATGATGAAATCTTTAAAGATGCCTATGCCTATTTAGTTGTCATATTTGCAGGGATACCATTTACATTACTCTATAATTATTTATCGGCTATATTAAGAGCTATTGGAGATTCAAAAACACCCTTTTTCTTTTTAGCTTTTTCCGCTGTTTTAAATATTGGCCTTGATTTTTTCTGCATTCTTGTTTTGAAATGGGGATGTGCAGGAGCTGCCATCGCAACCATTTTTGCGCAAGCCGTAAGTGGCATTTTGTGTTTCTTATTAATTGCGTTTAAGGTCAATGTTTTACATATACCTAAATCAAGTCGTTATGTGGATAAGCAACATTCTCTAAAACTACTTGCCATGGGCGTTCCTATGGGTTTACAGTTTTCGATTACAGCCATAGGTTCTATGGTCATGCAGTCGGCTAACAATGCTTTGGGAACCATTTATGTTTCTGGTTTTACGGCAGGTATGCGCATTAAATCGTTGATGATGTGTCCATTTGATGCATTAGGTGCAGCTGTTTCTACATTCCTTTCCCAAAACTATGGAGCTTGCAAGTTAGAACGAATCCATGATGGATATCATAAAGGTGTAATGGTGAGTATTTTATATGGTGCATTCGCCTGTGTCGTAATGGTTTTCTTTGGAAGAATTTTAAGCATGATGTTTGTGAGCGCCAATGAATCACAAGTGTTAGATGCGAGTGCGTTATATTTAAGAAGAATGGGCTATTTCTATCCTGTACTAGGAATTTTGATCACAACAAGAATGTCCGTTCAAGGACTTGGCTATTCTGCCCGAGCTATGCTTGCAGGCTTTGTAGAAATGATTGCACGCTGCATTGTGGCATTATGCTTTGTTCCTATTTTCAAATATAATGCGATCACATGGGCCGATCAAGCAGCATGGGTTGCAGCTACACTTGTATTGATTCCATTGTGGCTCAGTGCAATGCGTGCGGTTCAAAAGAAAATGAGTTAAATTAGAAGTCTAAATGACTTCTTTTTTTGACTTTTAATATCTTTTTCATATACATCTAAGGTAGAGATCATTAAAAATATGATTGACACCAAATACCAGGTGAAAAGATATCTTCTTGGGATAAGTTGTTAAATTGGATCATGATATTCATTTTGAAGATATAGTTAAAGTAATGAAAGAATATGGATATGAGATCAAACAACCTAAAGGTGGTTCGAGTCGTTGCTCATTTGTAAAACCTGGATGTATGACATGTTCAGATTCATTAGATGACTTATTAGAACTTGCCAAAGACGCAAAAGAAACATGGATTTTAGGTATATTAGAAGATGGGAAAGAGATTTCGCTTCCTAGTGATCTACAATCGTATTCAGGACAACTTAAATTAAGAATACCCAAAAAGATTCATAGATTCTTATCTATACACGCTAAAGAGGAAGGCATTAGTATGAATCAATATTGTTTATATCTTCTTGCGAAAAATGATACAGAATATAAAAAAGAAAGACGTTAATTGTCTTTCTTAGATATAATGGATTTCAACTCCACCAAAATGAATACGCCCTGTGATATTTAATGTAGGATAGCCACTAGATGATGGCTGCCCTTTTTCATCAACTCCACCAAAGAAGGCACGAACACGACTTTGTACACTCCATTCTTTAGGTACATAGAGTTCAATACCTGTAAAATTTCCATCGATTTCAATCGTAGCTTGATTTTGAATGGTAGCCTGATCAAAATAGAGTTTCAATCCTGAAAATTTAGAGTCAATGGTCACATATTGTAAATCATTGGTTTGAATATATTGAACTTTTTCGCCAAAACTAGAAGTAATATTGATGATAGAATTTGTTGAATATTCAATATCTTCTATTTCAATATGTCTTTTTTTTGGATGAATAATGCTTGTAAGTCCCCAAGCTAATAGCCAAGTAGCTAATAATAGAAGCCATAAAGAAATATCTTCAAAGCCTAGATCTTCTTTGAATAAATAGAAAATAATCGCAATCCCAAATAAGGGGCTGTAGAAGCTTCTTTCTTTGATTCCGTCAATAATAACGGATAGACAGATAAGAGTTCCAATGATTTTCCATAGACTGAATGTAAATGGTAGAAAACCAAATAATTTTCCAAAAATTAATATGGCACCTAGAATACAAATTATGCCCCAAAACCAATTTCTTTTCATAAATGATTCCTTCTTTCTTTTAATACTTTGTAGTACATTCTTGATACATAGACTTGTTTATGACTATTTTGAAAAGTAATGAGATGACTCGATACGGAATGAGACAGAGAGTAAATTCTCTGTATATTCACAATTGTAGATTTAGAGATTCTTAAAAAGAAATTTGGTAATATATTTTCTAATTCATACAACTTCTGTGTTGTAGAAAACATATCGCTGACAGTATGCGCATAGACTGTTCCATTATCACTCTCAAAGAATAAGATCGCATCTAAATCTAGATAATACTCCGTATCTTGTTTAAAGAATTGTATACTCGGCTTTGATTTAAAATTTGAAATCAATTGTTTCAATTCCTCAGTATATTCTTTTGTACGTATGACAATTTCATCTTCTTTTAGTGAATCATCAATTTCTAGTCTTACTTTCATGGTTTTATTATTCCACAAGGAATTTTAAAAGTATAGTCTTGAAAAGTAAGTGGTAAAAATAGAAGGCTAAGTGGTCAAAAAAAAGAAGTGAAAATTCACTTCTTTAGTGGGCTGTATAATGGTGCCTATATATAGCGCCTTCATCAATTTTGTATATTAATCGTTCTTTATCATTTATTCTGCAACTTCAAAATCCTTTAAAGGATGAGACATCAGATATTATTATATTTATTTCTAAAATATTGAAATAATGACATTTTAGACGGAATAAAACATTGAAATAATGTTGTTTCATGACTGGAGGATATATGTTTAAGCGGAAAGTATATAATGAATTGTTGGAATGGAAAGAAAAATATGCAGATCGGTCAGCTTGTTTATTAGAGGGAGCTAGGCGTGTAGGTAAGAGCACAATTGCTTTGGAATTTGCAAAAAATGAATATGAAAGTTTTATATTTATAGATTTTTCTAATATATCTACAGAATTGTTAGAAGTATTCAATGATATTTCGGATTTGGATATATTCTTCTTGCGATTACAAACAGTGACAGGTATTAATTTGATAGTATCTAAATCTGCCATTATTTTTGACGAAGTACAATTTTTTCCAAAGGCTAGACAAGCTATTAAACATCTAGTAAAAGATGCAAGGTATCATTATATTGAGACGGGGTCACTGATATCAATTAAGAAAAATGTACAAGATATATTAATTCCTTCTGAAGAACATAAAATTAATGTGTTTCCGATGGATTATGAGGAATTTAATTGGGCATTGGAAAAAAGTACGGATAGTATAAGAACTTTAGTTGAAAAGAATGTTGCTATAGGTGATATGACAAACCGTAAGTTAATGCGCGATTTTCGTATTTATATGGCTGTTGGGGGGATGCCTCAAGTCGTTTCTACTTACCTACAAACGAATAATCTTGATGCAGTAGATAAAGAAAAATTAGATATTATTTCTTTATATGAAGATGATTTAAAAAAAATAGATCCTTCTGGTAGATTATCTGATATTTATGCATCAATACCTAGTCAATTAGCATTGAAGAGAAATAGATTTAAAATAACAGAAGCAACTAAAAGCCGAAGACAAATTAAAGATGAGGAACGTTTATTTAATTTAATTGATTCCAAAATAGTTTTGCCATGTTACAATGTTGCACAACCTAGTATTGCTTTAGCACAAACAAGAGATCCAGAAACTTTTAAATTGTATATTTCTGATATTGGATTGTTTACAACGATGATATTTGATGGTGGGAAAGGATTATCTTCAGATATTTATAAAAAATTGTTGAGTGATAAGTTATCAGCCGATTTAGGCTATATGTATGAGAATGCAATCGCACAAATTATTGTAAATAGTGGTAATAATTTATATTATCATTCATGGAGAAAAGAGAATAGTATTCATAGTAATGAAATTGATTTTTTAATACGTTCAAGAAATAAAATCATTCCAATTGAAGTAAAATCATCTGCAACAAAGAGTCATATTTCAATGGATGAATTCTGCAAGAAATATTCGCATGTAGTAGGACGAAGATTCTTGTTTTCACAGAAGGATTTTTCGAAAGATGGGATGTTGGAGTTAAAGCCTATTTACGCAGTTCCATTTTTGTTAGAAAATCTTTAAATAATGTATTTCAATCTTTGGTATAATAATAGAGTTGAAATGAGGTTTTACTATGGATGAAAATATAATTTCCTTAATTGCGAAAGAATTGAATATTTCAATTTCGCAAGTTAAGAATACATTGGAATTATTAGAAGAAGGAGCTACAGTTCCTTTTATTGCACGTTATCGTAAAGAGCGTACAAAAGGTTTGGACGAAGAACAAATTCGTGTCATTCAAGAAAATTATGCGTATCAAGTGAATTTAGCTAAGCGTAAGGAAGAAGTCTTAGCTCGTATTGAAACATTAGGGAAATTGGATGATGAAATTATAAAGAATGTCAACGCATGTACAAAATTATCACAGGTAGAAGATATTTATCGTCCTTACAAACAAAAGAAAAAGACGCGTGCAAGTGTTGCGATTGCCAATGGTCTACAGCCACTAGCCGATACTTTTATGTCTTTTCCTCGTTATTTTAAAGAAACAGAATTAGATGCCTACATTAATGAAAACGTAAAAGATCGTGAAGCTGTTATTCAAGGTGCATGCGATATCATTGCCGAAAAAGTGAGTGATGATGTGGATGTGCGCAATAAAATATTGGATTCAATGACAAATTTTGGTCGTATTGTTGCAAGCGAAAAGAAAGATCATGAAGATGATCATAAAGTCTATAAGATGTATTATGACTATTCAGAAAGAGTGAATACATTAGCACCGCATCGAGTTATGGCTATTGATCGTGGTGAAAAAGAAAAAGTATTAAATGTTTCGATTTCCTTTAACGAAGAATATATCGAAAATTGGGTATGTCGAAGATTTATTCGCTTTACTAACAGTGGTACAAGTGAGTATGTTCGTGCTGCCATTTTAGATGGCTTAAAAAGACTTGCCTATCCTTCCATTGAAAGAATGGTTCGTTCAGCTTTAAGTGAAAAGGCACATGAATCAAGTATTGATGTATTCTCTATGAACTTAGAAAAACTTTTACTTCAACCACCCATGAAAGATAAAGTGATTCTAGGCTTTGATCCTGCCTTTAGAACTGGATGTAAATTGGCTGTTATTGATGCATCGGGTAAAAAATTAACTGTCGATGTGATTTATCCACATCAGCCAAATGCGAAAGTAAGAGAGTCTGAACAAAAATTAGTTCAATTATGTAATGAATATCATGTGAATTTAATTGCGATTGGCAATGGTACGGCAAGTCGAGAAAGTGAAGCTTTCGTTGCGAATACAATCAAAAAATTTAATTTACCAGTATCTTATACCATTGTTTCTGAAGCAGGTGCTAGCGTATATAGTGCTTCTAAATTAGCTATTGAAGAATTCCCAGACTTACATGTTGAGCAAAGAAGTGCCATTTCTATTGCGCGAAGATTGATGGATCCACTTTCAGAACTAATCAAGATTGACCCTCAATCGATTGGTGTTGGTCAATATCAACATGATTTGCCAACCGCAAGATTAAAAGAACGTTTGGATTTCGTAGTTGAAAAAGCTGTTAACCGCGTGGGCGTAAATATCAATACAGCCAGTGTTTCTTTACTTAAAAATGTTGCGGGATTAAATAATGCGAGCGCATCAAGTATTGTGTCATATCGTGAAGAGAATGGAAAAATTGAATCGCGTACACAAATTAAAAAGATCCCTAAGATTGGTCCAAAAGCCTTTGAACAAGCAGCTGGATTCTTGCGTAT
Source organism: Holdemanella porci (assembly GCF_019052655.1). Taxonomy (GTDB): domain Bacteria; phylum Bacillota_I; class Bacilli_A; order Erysipelotrichales; family Erysipelotrichaceae; genus Holdemanella; species Holdemanella hominis. Next base: position 35,136 of record NZ_JAHQVB010000010.1, on the reverse strand, counting down.
TGAAGATGGAAAAGAACCGTTGGATCGTACAAGCATTCACCCTGAATCGTATAAGGCAACGAAAGTATTGTTGAAGGAATTAGGTCTGGATACTTTGGATTTGGGAACACAAAAGGCAAAAGACGTGATTTCTAATTGTGATACAAAACAATTGATGCAAGACACTGGATTAGATAGTTATACATTGAAGGATATCTTAGATGCGATTTGTATGCCACTTAGAGATTATCGTGATAAATATGATGCGCCATTACTAAGAAAAGATGTATTGGAAATCGAAGACTTACATATTAATGATAAGCTAGAAGGTACAGTTCGTAATGTGGTTGACTTTGGTGCCTTTGTCGATATTGGACTACACGAAGATGGTTTAGTTCACGTTTCAAAGATGAGTACAAAACGAGTAAAACATCCAAGTGATGTTGTTTCTGTAGGAGATATTGTTACGGTATGGGTATACAATATTGACCAGGAGAAACAAAAGGTACAACTAACAATGGTCAATCCAAATTGACAATCAACAAACCGAGGTTTATTATCGTTACTAAAGTAGGACAACTCTTTGTTGTCCTTTTAATTTAAGGGAAGAGGATTATTATGAATATCACAACCATTATTACACAAATGACTATTTTATTATTGATTATGATTGTTGGTTTTGTGGGAGCTAAAAAGAACATCTTTAATGATGAAGTAAATGTATATGCATCAAATATCTTGTTAAAAATCGGGATTCCAGGCTTGATTATTAGTTCAGTTAAAAATGGATCTCCATTTACAGGAAACGAATTATTCAATGTGCTTGTTATTTTTTCAATATTTGTGATTTTTACAGGGATTGTCTCTAAAGTTATTGTAGAAGTTTTACGCATTCAAGAAAATAAAGCCCTTTGGCAATTTATGATTCTATTTACCAATGCCGGTTTTATGGGATTACCCGCTATTCAAGCCATATTAGGAAATCAAGCCATGCTTTATGGAGCTTTATTTTTATTGCCACTAAACTGTTTAATGTATGGATATGGAGAGAGTTTATTTCGTAAGGGAGGTTTTTCGCTTAAGAAATTTATGAATGGCCCAATGATTGCCTCCATTATTGCGCTTGTTCTTTGTGTCTTTAATATGAAGCTTCCGTATGTCTTGGCACAGACCTGCACGTATATTGGTAATGTGACGACGCCACTATCTATGATGGTCATTGGTGCTGGTTTAGTCAAAATGGATATCAAAGAGTTGTTGGATGTAAAAGTATGGGCATTTACAATATTTAAAATGATTTTATTACCTTTGTTTTATATGTTTTCTCTTTCTTTATTTCACATGGATCCATTGATTGAAAATACACTTATACTCATTATGTGTATGCCAGTGGCAAGTAATTCTAGTGTATATGCATTTATGTATGGGGAGGATGCAACGCTTGCTAGTAAAGCTATCTTCTTGACAAGTGTTTCGTGTGTGGTAACGATTCCAATTGTGTTTATTTTGCACAGTTTGTAAATAACATGACAAATGTAACTATAAATAAAGGACAAAGTTTGAGTTATTGATTAGAATGATGTATGATTAGGATATAAGAAAGGATGTCATGATTATGGAAAAATGGACTCAAGAACAGTATGCTGCTCGTTTACAGGAAATGAAACAAGAAGCTCATGATAAAATGTGGTTATACATCGAAGTGAATGCCAAAGAGTTTATGAATGAATGTGAACCAGGGGTAAAAAATTTAGCAAATTGCTGCAAAGCAATGTTAGATGCAATGTTAGAAGGAGATGGCTTTATTGTAGAGCCTAAGATTCGTACTAAGGTTGCTGGAACTTTAACAGTTCGTTACTATGTTGATAACTTACATCCAGGTCGTAGAAAATACGCAGATGTAATGAAGGAACAACAACAATAAAAAAAGAATCATTTCTGATTCTAAAATAGCTTTAAATATTTAAAAGCTTTGTATAAGCCGTCATTGTCAATTTTATCTGTGACATAGTCGGCTTTTTCTTTTACCTCTTTGACACCATTTCCCATCGCAACTGAAAGATCAGCATATTCTAACATTGGTAAATCATTTTCAGAATCACCCATCGCAACGGTTTCATATTCTTCTTCATAATAGTTTTTGACAAACTGAATAGCCGTAGCTTTATTGTATTCTGAATGTGTGATTTCTCCGCCTAAATGCATGAAGTTTGTGAATGTTAAATGTTTAGGGATTTGTCTTAATATTTCTTCTCTTTGTGAAAGTGAGTCAAAATGAATGCTGACTTTCATGACTTGATTGTAATCATCGTCGGTAATTGTTGAAATATCTGGAAAAGCCAAGAAACGATTTCCCATACGATTGTCTGTATTAAATTGGCGCATTCTTTCTCTGTTTTTCTCACTAGTAAATGTCATTTTGCTTCCCTCTAAAGAGAATCCTGAATCTTTGGCAATGTGCTGAATAAATTGAGTGTCTCTTTTTTTCAATGGTTTAAAAAGTACTTGTATATTATCAATTATAATTTCACTGCCAGCCCCGAAACAATAGCCATCTAAATTCATATCTAATAAAAATTGAGGGACTTCACAACGTGTTCTACCTGTGTTTATATAAATTTTATGCCCGTTTTTTCTTGCGAGTTCAATCGCTTCTAAAGCAGAACTAGGAATCTTTTCAAATGTCCATAGAGTTCCGTCTAAATCTAAAAAAATAATTTTTTTCATAACCTTCCTCCACTACACTATTCTATCATATTATTGTATGATATAAGAAAAAGAGGGAATTGGCATGGAAAAGAATGTGATTATAACGATATCGAGGCAGTTTGGGTCCAATGGAAGGGAGATTGCTCGTATATTAGCTGAATATTTAGATATTAGTTATTATAATAAAGAAATTTTGGAAAGAATTGCAGTAAATATGGGAGTCTGCGCTGACTTTTTTAAAGACCAGAATCAAGATGCGAATGGCTTATTTACAATAGAATCTAAAGGCCTTTTAGGACTTAGAAATATTACAGAATTAAGTGTGAATACACAAATCTATGATATGGCAAGTGATTTTATTCAAAAGATTTCCCAAAGAGAAGATGCTGTTATTGTAGGAAGATGTGCCGATTATATTTTAAAAGACAATCCGGATGTTATTTCTGTATTCTGTTACAGTGATGTAGAAGAACGTATTCAATGGTCGATTGACGAATATCAAGTGCCTGCCAAACAAGCCAAGAAAATTGTGCAGGAAAAAGATGCACAAAGATCTAGATTTTATGAATTCTATACCAATCAAAAATGGGGAAATCCACGTAACTATACATTGATGATCAATACATCGAAGATGAGTACAAAAGAAACTGTACAATTACTTGCTTCATTTTATGATGCAAAAAAAGGCATCCTCACATTTAAGAATGCCTTTGAAAATCAATATGAAAAAGATAATAAGTATTAAAAAAGTCGGAAACCCGACTTTTTCTTTTACATAATGTAAGGTGTAGCGAAGTATAATACGAAGATGATCATTAATGCCCAAACAGTCGGGTGAACTTCTTTCGCTTTACCAGCTGCAATCATGGCAATTGTATAAACGATGAATCCGCATGCGATACCATTTGAAATAGAATACATCAAGATCATCATAATAACAGTGACAAAACCAGCAGCTGCAAAAATCATGTCATCCCAGTCAATACCTTTTAACTGTTGTGCCATCATAATACCAACAACGATCAATGCTGGTGCAGTAACTGCGTTCGTAACTGTACTTAAGATAAGTGGTGATAAGAATACAGCTAGTAAGAAGCAAACACCAGATGTACATGCAGTTAAACCTGTACGTCCACCAACACCAACACCAGAACTAGATTCAACGAAGCTAGTTACTGTACTAGTACCTAAAACTGCACCAAATACTGTACCAACCGCATCAGCAAGCAATGCTTGTTCAGCATTTTCTAGTTCACCTTTATCGTTGATTAAACCAATACGGTTACCAATCGCAACAAGTGTTCCAGCTGTATCAAAGAAGTCAACAAATAAGAATGAGAAAATAACTACGAAAGCTTGGAATGGATTTGCGAATAATTCAGAAATTCCTGAGAAGCAAGCTCCAGCAGCTTGTAATTCAAAATCAAACGAAATGAAATGTTCAGGTAAAGTAGGCATACCAGCCATTCCCATGAATCCAAGGATGATTCCAATCACAGCAGTGATAACCATACCTACGAAAACGGCTGCAGGAACATTTTTAATAACTAACGCAATTGTGATCAACAATCCGACAATCGCAAGTAATACAGTTGGATCTGTTAAGTTTCCAATTGTTACAAATGTTGAAGGACTAGCTACAATAATACCCGCATTTTTTAAACCAACAAACGCAATGAAGAAACCGATTCCGGCTCCGATTGCCAATTTTAATTGTACTGGAATCGCATTGATAATAGCTTTACGAACACCAGTAACAGAAATAAGAATAAAGATAACACCTGAAATGAATACAGCACTTAATGCAGCTGCCCAGCTAAGGCCCATTTGTCCACAGATTGTGTAGGCGAACAATGCGTTTACACCCATACCAGAAGCCAATGCAACTGGGTAGTTGGCAACAAGTCCCATAATGATACTTGCCACACCAGCAGAAATAGCTGTCGCAAGGAATACAGATGCTTTATCCATACCAGCATCTGCCAATACTGCAGGGTTAACCCCAAGAATGTAGGCCATAGCCAAGAATGTTGTAAGACCGGCAATAAGCTCTGTCTTAACGTTTGAACCTTTCTCGTTCAATTTAAAGAATTTTTCCATGAATCTCTCTCCTTCTCTCTTTTTTCAAAAGACCCCTCCATTGTAGCATAAGTTATTATAAAAGGATGCATTTAAATAGAGAAAAAGCATAAATATATGTTTTTATCGGTGAATCCGTTATTCTTTCCATTGAATGTTTATAAGTTTGAAGCTGAGCCGCATACATATCAATTAATTTATTTTCATTATCCGTGGTATCTGTTTTAAAATCAATGATAATTATTTCATCTTCTTTATAGATAACTAAGTCCATAAATCCATGAACGACTTTGTTTTTTTCTTTAATAATATAGCTTTGTTCAAATACATGCTTTTCGTTCATCCATGAAGCATAGAGTGCATTCGAATTTAAAGCTAGAATCTGTTTGATATCATAATCCTTTAAAGTATATCCATAAGAATTCGCATAAGAAATAATTTCTTCTTGTTGATAAGGATATGAACATTGCGCCACAATTTCATGGAATAAAGTACCACGAAGCGTTCCTATATTTTTAGTAAGAGAAATATCTTTCCAGTCTAATTTCATTTTGGCCCCACTAGCCGTCTGACTCGAGAACACATCGGATGTTTTTGTATAGACAGGAAGCTTGTAAGACTTATTATTTTGACGCACTTTTAATGGTCTTTCATACAATTCTGATTTTTTATCAAAAACCACTAGAGAATCACTCGTATTGGCATATGTATGTAAAAGCCATCCTGTATAACTCTCATCTTCTAATAGAGTATAGGCGTTTAATGGACTATAAAAATCTTCAATGCTTTCAATCGTATCTACAATGACCAATTCTTTTTGAGGACGTGTTGTCGCAACATAGAATACGCGCATTTCTTCGGCAAGATCATCCAATTTTTTTTTGGTTTGTAGAGCTAAATGATATATTGAATTGTACTTATATTTATAATCATTACTTAAGCCTTTTAAAGATAATCCTAATATTGAATCAAGTAAGATGCATGAACTGCCATGTTTATCTCTTTGTTCATGTTGCGAAAGAATATATACAACAGGAAATTGTAAACCTTTAGATTGATGCATTGTCTTTACTTGAACTACATCATCTTCTTTGCCATACAAGCTTGCTTCCTGAGTTTGATCTTGCGTTGCATCTTTAGATAGTTGTAGGACAAAACCATGGATGTCACTCTGATTTTCATACTGGGTTGCTAATTCTAATAAATAATCCAGGTTGTTCTTATCTTGAATTGTTGTAGAAGCATAATAGAAATTATTATAGGCATAGATGTATTGTAGAAGTTGTACAATCGTTTGATTTCTATTTACATATAATTCAAAGAAAGGCTTCATAAAATCTTCGTTTTTAATACTCATATATAAAGATGTGCCTTTTTCTTTTCCAATGCAACACTTCGCAATTTGAGAAAAAGATACATTAAATAATGGGGACATTAAAGAAGCACATAACGCAATGTCGTCGGTTAAATCTTCTAAAGCTTTTAAAGTGGAAAGTACAATTTGGATGGCAGGATTTGTGTAGAATCCATGATCAATGGTAATCATAGCCGGAATGTTGTAGGCCTCAAAAACTGTTTTCAGTTTTTCTTGAGGCGCATGATTACGGGTTAACACACACATAGATTTATAGGACATGCCTGCTTTGTGCTTTTCGATAATATCTTGTGCAATCAAATCAAAACGATTCTCATTGTGATTCTTTTTGATGGTAGCTTTGTTGCCTTCTTCATCTTTATATTCTGTATATAAGAAACGAACTGGATATTGAGGACTTTCCATTTGTCCTTTCGTACCTACATTGGCAATATCAATCTCTTCAAATTGTTTTCCCAATAATTCATTGTTCATGATCTTACTATAAAAATCATTGTTGAATTGAATAACACTCGCATTGGAACGATAGTTTTCCTGCAATAATAAAGGGGTGTTGTTGATATCTTCCTTTTTCATCCAGTCCTGCATAATTTTTGGATTGGCTTGTCTAAAACCATAGATGGATTGTTTAATGTCACCCACTCTAAATACGTTGTTTTCATGGCAGAAAGACGCAATGATTTTTTCTTGAAGTTCATTGGTATCTTGAAATTCATCCACAAGAATCATCTGATATTTATTGTACATTTCTTCTTTGATCATCGGATCTTGAAGGAGTTGATACGCAAAGTGCTCCATATCATTAAAGTCAATCACTTCCATTTTCTTCTTTTCCAATTGAAAGTATAACTTTACTTTATTGGTTAATTCAAATAAGGTATCTACTAAAGCTTTATGATTTTGAATGTCCTTTAAATAGAATTCTTCATCAAATAAGTTTTCTACGATCTTTGTTTCATGATCTTTAAAAGAAGTTTGATATTTTGAGTAATCCACCTTATCAATTGTCTTCTTAAAACCGATGGTATTTTTTAAATACAATTCAAATTGAGCTTTAAAATCTGAATACGAGTTGGCATCTAAACACTTTGATAAATAGTCCTTTTTGACTTCATAATCTTCAGGCTTTGCGATTTGATAGATTATTTCATCTAAAATCTCTGACATAGCCAAGCAATGATTATGAAAGTATTTCAATGCATATTCCATTAATTCTGGACTTAAATATGTATATGAATCTTGAATGTTTTTAATCCATGTCTTTGCGTCTTCTTCGGATTTAGAGTTGAGGATTGCCAAAATATCTTCAATGTATTTTTGAATGTCTTCTTCTGTTTTTCCAAAAGAGAGAAAATACATTTTTAATTTTGTGTATGCAGCTAAGTGTAAATCTTGAATCGCATGTTTGTAGGCGTTGTCAAAGGCGATGCGTGTTTGGGCTGAAGATGCCGTTTGTTTGGACATCGTATAAGAAATAGGAATCTTATAGTAATAATTTTGTACAATCGACAAGCAGAAACTATCAATAGTTGAAATACTGGCTGTTTCAAGTAGAGCCATTTGCTGAAGAATGTATTCTGTTTTTGGCTGCTCTTTTAATTTGGAAAGAAGACGTGCCTTCATTTCAGCTGCCGCATCCTTTGTGAAAGTCATTGCCAGGATAGAATCGATTGAAATGTGGTCTTTTAATACAAGCTGACATAAACGTTCTACTAAAACAGCTGTTTTACCACTTCCGGCACTGGCTGAAACCACGACATTTGTATCTCGAATGTCAATGGCTTTTTGTTGGGGAATTGAAAAATCCATATTTATTCTTCCTCCTTTTCTACACGAAGCATTGGTTCAACTTCATTCGCTGAATTTCGACAAATAGATCTGTAAGCACAGAATTTACATGCATCTTGGACGTGATTAGGTAGAGCTTGTCCACTTTTAATGTCCTTTAAAAGACTGTCAACGACTTGAGTCCATTCCTCTTTGATGGTTTCTAAACTTGGATTGGCTCTTTTTACAGGCATGTATCGTTTTATGTCATCACAATAAATGCTCGCATCACTAAAGTGCCATCCATTTAATCTTCGATTGACTTTAAATGTATCCGCAATATCTTTTTCATCGTTCACAGTGAGTTCAGGTATTTTTTTGCGATAATTTAATTTTCCATAAGTGAGTGTTTCTGGGGTTGTCCTTAGTGCAATATAGAAACATCCTACAGGGATTAAACCGGATTCTTTTTCGTAAGCTAACGTATATGTGGCTAACTGCAAAGATAATCCTTTTTCATAGTCATCGATTTTAATATCTTTATCACTTGATTTATAGTCAAAGATACAAAAAGATGTGTTTGAACTGTCGATTCGATCAATATAGCCATATAAATCAATGGTATATTCATTCCATGGGTAGGAATAAGAGAACTTATGTTCTTGTTTATCCATGTTCATGTGCCAGTTGGATTCAAAATTATGTAGTTGTTCAAAAATCAACATAAGTTTTTCTGTGATTTCTTCAATTTGAGAATCAAACCATGGAATTTGTTGTAAAAGCACTTCTTTTGCGAAGGAAAATTCATTTTCAACATAGTGATGAATTTCTTCTTTGGATAAAGACGTATATTCTTGTCTATCTTTAGAAATCACTTCTAGAACATGATGTAATATGCTTCCACGAATTCGAATGTCTGTGATGTCTTCTTTTTCTTTTAAATATAAGCCGTATTTTAGTGCATGAGAAAAAGGACATCTTGCATAAGATTCGAGTCTTGAAATAGATCCTTTAAAATGATCATCCTTAAAGAATATGGATTTAGCTGTTGTTTCATTTAAATCGATAGTTGGGGTAGTCCAATTAAAAGAATCGGGCGTAGTGATAAACTCAGCCTTTTGTTGGAGCCAATTTTCTATGTCGGAGCTAGGTTCATAATTCTTTCCTTGATAATCACTTTGTGGATAGAATACATAAAGAATTTCACACAAAGACAAACAGTCAAAGATTTGTGACTGCTGGTTTTGAATGCGTGTTTCAAGATTTGGTAAATCCGTGTTTTGTACATAGGCCTCATCAAAGATTCCAGTATGTAACTTTAAAGCAGGAAATGCACTGGCATTTGTGCCAGTTAAAAAGACGATAGGTCTTAAATTTGTGATGTCTTGCCTAGATCCAATGAATACCCCTTCAATGGAATTGGCTTTCTGATTGGCAGAAAGATTTTGGATTTGGTGAATCAAGATGTTTAAATCATTCGCATTATGAATGTGTGTATGCACATCTTGGATAAGTGACATGACATCGTTGAAGGCATTCAAATCTTCTTTTGTGACTTGTTCATGTAGATTTTGAATGTGTTTGGCCATCTTGATAAAATCGTATGCATCAAATAAGAAGGCATGATCGTGTATCCATTCTAAAGTGTCTTGTTCTAATTTTTGGTAGGATGCGAATTGGTAGGAATCAATGATTTCATTATCTTTGTATGGAAGTGTAGTTAAGAAAGGTTCAAATTTTAAAAATTGTTCAGGGAACAATGTGTAATACTGCAAGAGATAATTGTCATTTGGATATAAGGTTTGAACTACGTTTAAAAAACTTTTTAAATCCATATCTTTAGCCCATGTTAAATAATGGATCCACTCGTTATATATAGATGTAGTATGAACTTCTTGTATAGTTGTGAATGGAATCTTATGTGCTGTAAGAATCTGGGTTAAAACATTGATGTCACTTGGGTTGTTTAGGGCAATGAAAATATCATCGGCTGAATAGTCATTTTCAATAATAAGATTTGCGATGACTTCCATTTGTTTGCGTGCGTTGGCAACACTGTAGTAGTGTGTTGTTAATAGTTGCTTATCGCCGAGCCATTTTGCGCCATGATCAATCAACACTTGAATCCAGTAACTGTCTAATTGAGAGTATTCTTTTTTTAGGATATAGATGTTTTCTAAATCTGGTAAACTTGAAAAGACATCTTGCGTTTGGTCTTCTTTGAGTTGAATTGGATACAGAAGATTTAAGATTTCGTGTAAATCTTTTTCTTTTTGGGTTGAACAAGGAAAATTATGAATCTGATAGGTTTTTGCCATTTTTATAAAGTCTAGACAGGCATTTAAAAAGTCATAGTCTTCTTTACTGGAATAGAAGGCATTGGAAAGAGAGATATTCTTTAAAGCGTCTTTGTATAAATAAAGAATTTCAATGTCAGATTTATTTTGTCCATGATAAAAAGAAGATAGCCAGCTAGACAAGGTTAAAACTTGTATGCCAAGGCAATCTTTTTTTTGTTTTAAAATTTCTTTGTATAAAGCTAGATGTAGGGTAGCCGGAGCTAATATTGTACTGTTGTCTGGAATTTGTATCATAAAATTATCACCTAGATTATTATACCATCATTATTATTAACTCGAGAGTTATTAACTGTGCAGTTAATGAAAAAAAGTGGATCATTTGATCCACTTTGTGTTGTATTATAGATTTTCTGTAATGTGTCTTGCAACATATACACCAGATGCACTGGCATGACTTAATGAGTGTGTTACACCTGAACAGTCTCCGATAACGAATAGTCCTTTGTGTTTTGTTTCTAAGTTTTTATCTACTTTTACTTGCATGTTGTAGAATTTAACTTCAACACCATATAGTAATGTGTCATCACTAGCTGTTGATGGACATACTTTATCAAGCGCATAGATCATTTCAATAATGTCATCTAATTGACGTTTAGGGATAACTAGAGACAAGTCTCCTGGTGTAGCCTTCAATGTAGGAGTTACGAATCCTTGTGCAATACGACTTGGAGTTGAACGTTGTCCACGAATCAGATCACCAAAGCGTTGAACGATAACGCCACCACCTAACATGTTTGATAGGCGGGCAATACTTTCACCATATTGGTTACTTTGTGAGAAGGGTTCTGTGAAATGATTTGATACTAATAAGGCAAAGTTTGTGTTGTTTGTGAAACGAGCTGGATCTTCATAGCTGTGACCATTTACAGTGATGATTCCGTTTGTGTTTTCGTTTACGACAACACCTCTAGGGTTCATACAGAATGTACGAACGCGGTCTTGATATTTCTTTGAACGATATACGATTTTAGATTCATACAATGAGTCTGTTAATTCTGAGAATGTATCGGCATTTAGTTCAACACGAACACCGATGTCTACACGATCACTCTTTGTTTCAATGCCTAAGTTTGAGCATACAGATTCCATCCATTTACTTCCTGAACGGCCTGTAGAAATAATACATTGTGTAGATGTATATGTTTCATCCCCACAAACGACTTCATATCCATCTTCGATTTTGTTTACCATATCAATGTGTTTAAAGAAATGGAATTCGGCTTTGTCTTTTAATTCATTGTATAAGTTTTCAAGTACTACATAGTTAATGTCAGTTCCTAAGTGACGAACTTTCGCTTTTAATAAGTGAAGATCATTTTGAAGACATTTTTTGGCGATAGCAGCATCTGAGTTTGCATATAGACGAGTTTTTTCACCGCCCATCTTGCAGTTGATTTCATCCACATATTCCATTAAATCGATAGCTTCTTGTTCACCTACATATTCGTATAGGTTTCCACCAAATTCATTTGTGATATTGTATTTTCCATCACTGAAGGCACCAGCTCCACCAAAACCGTTCATGATGGCACATGATTTACAGTGGATACATGATTTGATATTCTTTCCGTCAATTGGACATTTTCTTTTGTTTAATGGTGCTCCTGCTTCAAAAACACCAATTTTTAATTCAGGTTTACTCTTTAATAATTCGTAGGCTGAGAAAATTCCTCCAGGCCCAGCACCAATAATAATGATATCGTATTGCATTTTATTTTCCTCCTGTTTGAAGGCTATAGTCTACTGTTTTCGGTAGTAGGTATGAACGTTCAACCATATCATGAACTTATATAACCCGGACTATTATACGGATAAAGTGAATTGTTTGCAAGCGATATTTTTGAAAACGAAACATAAAAAAAATGATATAATCATGTAGGCTAGAAGAGGTATGCATATGAGCAAGAATAAAATACATGATTTAATAATGATTATACTTGGAAACTTTGTGGTCGCATGTTCAGTTTCCTTTTTTATACTTCCTAATAATATATTAACAGGTGGTGTAGCTGGTGTGGCTGTCGCATTACATCCAGTTCTTCCGATTGATACAGTTTTGATGATTGATGGTTTAACAATTGGATTATTTATATTGGGAGCTCTTTTATTAGGAAAGCAGTTTGCGATGAAATCTGTGATTTCTACAATTGTATATCCGGTTTTCGTAACAGGTTTATCACAGGTTGCTACAATGTTTCCTAAAGATACATTTGTGATGCCAGCTTATGTGGCCACAATCTATGCCGGAGTTCTTGTGGGGATTGGTTTAGGTTTAGTGTTTAGAGTTAATTCAAGTACGGGTGGTATGGATATCTTAGCTTTGATTCTACATAAATACTTGAAGATTCCTGAAGGAACCAGTGTAATGATCGTAGATGGCTTAACAGTTTTATTGGGTGTGGTTACACATGGTTTAACACCAGCATTGATTGGTATTATGTCTGTGTTTGTTTGTGGTGTCGCAATTGATAAAACAGTAATGCTAGGCATGCAATCCGCAAAAAATGTTATGATTATATCGACAGAGTGGAAGCAGATTCGTCGTATTTTATTAGAGACAGTGGATCGTGGTGTAACGATTCTAGATGGAAGTGGTGGCTATACACAAGCGCCTAAGCCAGTGTTGATGTGTGTTATTAAGCAGAAACAATATCCATTATTAGAGTCAAGTGTTTTAGCGATTGATCCAAAAGCGTTTATTATTGTGAATGATGTGCATCAGGTACATGGTGCTGGTTTTACATCAAAACATGTGGTGGAGACAGATGAAGCAGCATATTAAAGAAATTATTGTCGTTGAAGGAAAAAATGATACAAACACGTTGCAGTCTTTTTTTGATTGTGACACGATTGAAACGGGTGGAGACCAGGTCAACGAGAAAACGATTGAGCGTGTTAGACAGGCCCAAAAGACAAGAGGCGTGATTATTTTTACAGATCCAGATACGCCAGGAGAACATATACGTAGATTGATTGGTGGTAGTGTGCCAGGATGTAAACATGCGTTTATTAATAAAGAAAAAGCGAAAACACCTAAAAAAGTCGGTGTAGAGCATGCAAGTAAAGAAGATTTATGGGATGCCCTATGTCATTGTGTAACGTTTGAGAATAAAGAAGAAGTATTGAGTTGGCAAGACTTTATTGATTTAGGCTTAGTTGGAAACAAGGATTTGCGCTTTCAAGTTTGTGAAGATTTTCATATTGGTCCTTGTAATGCGAAAACATGTTTCAAGCGTTTAAATCAGATGAATGTGACAAAAGAAGAGATAGAAGAAAGGAGTCTTTCATGAGACAGGCGATTGCGACAGTAAAAAAGACAAAAGAGATTCAAGAAAAGTATAAGGTTTTCACAAAGAAAAGCTTTGGACAGAATTTTATTATTGAACCGGGTATTGTTGAAAAGATTGCCAATGCAGCAATTCAATCAAGAGATGAATTGGTTTTTGAGATTGGTCCTGGAATTGGGGCTTTAACACAGTTTTTATGTGAAAAAAGTAATCAGGTTGTAGCTTTTGAGATTGATGAAAGATTGCCGGTTGTAATAGAGAATGAGATTGGTTTTGATCATTTACAGATAGTATTAGAAGACATCTTAAAGGTGGATATTGATGAAAAGATTCGTGAATTTAGAAAGCCTGGTCAAAAGGTGGTTTTCGCGTCGAATCTTCCTTACTACATCACGACGCCGATCTTATTTAAATTGTTCGAGGCAAATGAGGAGATTGAAAGAATTACGGTTATGATGCAAAAAGAAGTGGGAGAACGTTTCTTGGCACACGAAAATGATAAGGAATACAATGCGTTGAGCGTCATTACGCAATATCGTTGTGATGTGAAAAAAGTCATGGATGTATCAAGAAGAGTATTTTGGCCAAGTCCCAATGTAGATTCGATGGTCATTCAGTTTTCTTTCCATCACAAGTATCATTTAGAAGATGAGACTTATTTCTTCGATTTGGTAAAAGCTTGTTTTACACAAAGAAGAAAAACTATTTATAATAACTTTCAGAATTTTGTGAAAGATAAGGCTCTGGCAAAAGAATTGTTAGAAAAAGTAAATATTGATCCTAGTACGCGTGCACAACAGTGTACGTTAGACGATTTTATTCGATTATATGAGGTGACCTATGAAAGTACAGGCAAGGGCAAAAATTAATCTAGCATTAGATGTCGTAGAAAGAATGGATAATGGGTATCATTCTTTAGACATGATCATGGTACCTATTTCAATTTATGATGAGATTGAGATAGAAAAAAATGATTTTGATGTAGTTGAATGTGAAGGTATGAAATTACCAGAGAACAATACGGTTTCAAAGATGATTCAAGTTTTAAAGGATACCTATCACTTAGATTCTTGTTTCAAAGTATCTATCAAGAAGCACATTCCAGCTCAGGCAGGTCTTGGTGGCGGAAGTGCGGATGCAGCTGCTGTATGTAAGGCGGTTTTAAAGATGGAAGGTATTGAGGAAACGGAAGAAAATCTTTATGAAATCACAAAACAAGTGGGGGCGGATGTTCCTTTTTGTATTCATGATAAGTGGGCTCGGGTAAAGGGTATTGGAGAAAAAATCACGCCGATTGAAAGTGCTTGGAAATTTGATATTGTGGTTGTAAAGCCAGATTTTGGAATTTCCACCGCGAATGCATTTTCTAAATGGAAAGAGTCTCGTCCTTTTCATCCGGATGTAGATTTAGTAGAGTCGAGTATTCGAGAAGAGAACATGGATCTTTTATATCAGACAATGGCAAATTCATTGGAGCCAATCGCTTTTGAGATTGAGCCTGAATTAGAACAAGTGAAAATGGATATGGAAGATGCAGGTTTAGTACGTATATTGATGTCTGGGTCTGGTTCAAGTATGTTGGGATTCAGTGTGGATGAAGAAGTGATTTTAAGTGCATGTGAGCAATTGAAGGAAAAGTATGATTTTGTTCAAATTGTTCATGTAGGAGGCTAATATGGCAGCTTCTGTAATTTCTTATTTAGTATTCTTTGCGTGTTTTGGTTTAAGCTTTTATGCGATTTCAAGTATTCAGTTTGAAAAGGTGTGTAGTGTAAAAAATCCGAAGAAAGTGCAAATTTTAATGTTTCTTTTATCGCTTTGTCTTGCGTACATTTCAAGTCAGGCGATTTTACAATTAACAATCTATAATGGCTTTGCTTGATAAGTGGATTGCCCTGGATATGGGGGCGTATCTTGCACGGTTTTATGATTTTTCTACACAGAAACAAATTGTTTTAAAAACAATAATCGCAAAAAAAGGAAAAGAAACATTGGGTGTATCGGATCAGGCGCTTGCCTATTTATATAAGGATCTGGATACGATACAAATTCAATATCCTATATCACATGGTCAAATTCTTCATTCAATTGAACCTTTGGTTCAGAAGGGGTTAAACGAACTACATGCCTTTGATGGCTTATTAAGACCGAGTGTGCTTGTGAGTGTTCCTACGGAGTTGTCGCAAAGACAACGAGAACTTTGGCAGCAAATGTTTTTGGATTGTGGCGTACGTAAGGTTGAATTTATTTCAAACTTAAATGCTTTACAAGAAGAAGGTTCTTGTTTTTTAGTACATAGTGGACATTCTTATACGGAAATTCATGTGTGTGCTTATGGTAAGGTGCTTGTGTCAAAGACAATTTATTATGCGGGAGCACAGATTGATGAGCAGATACAAAGGATTGTTTACAACAAGACGGGTTGTTTTATCACAAAAATGGATGCGGCGCATTTGAAGGAAATGGCAAGTCTAGCTTTTTGGCAACAAAAAAACAATTTATTGTTGTGTTATGCATTTGATTCAAGACAGATTCTTCATCATATTCAAATTGAGTCAAGTATGTTGTGGCCGGCCTTCGAGATGGTTTCAGCACAGATTTCATTATGGGTAAAACATTGTTTTGATGGCCTTCCTGCTTCTTTACAAGAACATTTTTTGATGCATGGAATTGAATTGAGTGGAGGATTGGCGGATTGTTTTGGACCGTCACAATTCATTTCTAAGAACATATCTTGTCCAGTTTTTTGTACAAAACGAGGACAATACGATATGATAGATGCATTAAAGGGGGTAAAGTCAGCGTGATTGATTATAAAATGATTTTATTACCATTCTTGATTTCAGTGATTCTAACACCGTTGGTGAAGCAATATTCTATTTATTGTGGGGCCTATGCCAAAGAAAATAAGCGTACGGTCCATCATGGAAAGATTTCGCGTATTGGTGGTGTAGCGATTTATTTGGCATTCATTATAACGATGGCTATCTTTGTGAAGGCTGATCGTCAGATCAAAGGTTTGGTTATTGGAAGCAGTATTATGTTTTTTACTGGTTTAATTGATGATTTAATCGATATTAAGCCACTGGTTAAACTAACATTGGAAGTTATTGCGGCTATGGTTTTGATTTATTTTGGGGTTTCAGTAGATATTATTCGTTTGCCTTTGGGCATTCAAATTGATACAGGTATTATTTCGTTTATTTTTACGATTATTTGGGTGGCCGGTATCACAAATGCAGTAAACCTGATTGATGGCTTGGATGGTCTTGCAGGAGGTATGAGTGTTATTGTGCTTGTGGTCATTGGTTCTATCGCTATCATCGAAAGACGTTCGGATTTATTAAGCATTGCCTTTATCTTAGCTTTTGGAACATTGGGTTTCTTAGTTTATAATGCGCATCCAGCTAGTATCTTTATGGGAGATTGTGGATCGTTGTTTTTGGGGTTCATGATTTCGGCAATTTCATTGCTTGGATTTAAATCGAGTACGATTTTGACGTTGGCATTGCCTATCTTATTGTTGATGCTGCCAATTATTGATACGTTATCCGCTATTTTGAGACGTACTTTAAAGGGTATGAAATTTATGGAGGCGGACAAGAGTCATATTCATCACTTGTTGATGCGCCAATTTGGACATCGTAATACTGTAATTATCATGTGTGGTTTAACAGCGCTTTTTGGATTGAGTGCTTTTGCGTATATGATCAATCGAAATATCGGCTTTTTAGTTATGGTCATTATATTGTTGGCGGTAGAGATCTTTATTGAGAAATCGGCAATGATTAGTGAGAAATTTCATCCTTTAATTGGTTTGTGGCATCGTATTCAAAGAAAATCGCGAAAAATATTCAAAAAAGTAGGCTAAAATGCCTACTTTTAATATTGTTTTCACATCGGTTTGTTAGAATGGGGTTATGGAACCGAATGAATGGCAAAAGTACAAAAACAAGAAGTCGACGGAGTACACACAGAAAATAACGTCGCAGGCTAGAATTGCTGAAGAACAACTGTTAGAGGGTTTAAATGAAAGTGAGGTTTATGATTATATGCTTTCTAAACTGAATTTTTGTCAGAGGAAACAAATGTATTCGAGTTTAGAGGCTAAGGTGTATGTGAAAGTTGGTGACATATGCTTTACAGATTTTGGATTGGCCTATCTAAGTGAGGTTGGCTATCAGCATTTTGGTTTAGTGTTGGCAATGAAGAATGGGAAAATATTTGTAGTACCTATGAGTGGGAATAGTAGTGCGTATCATAGGGCGTATGATCCTGTATCCCATATGGGAAAGCGTCATTTGATGCGTTTACCAGAAATTGAGGGATTAAATAAGTCGAGTGTCTTATTTTTAAATGATGCGAAATGGATCAATTCGGCGCGTGTGATTGATGTGAAGGCGCATATTGACCCGAATTCTCACTTGTTTGATAAAATAAAAAAATGTGTTATGCAAATGATGCTATAATAAGAACATGTCAAAATGTGTAGTAGCCTGTTCAGGTGGACCTGACAGCATGGCTTTATTAGATCAATTGAATAAACAAGGCAAGGACATTGTCGTTGCACATGTGAATTATAAACATCGCGATACGGCAGATAGGGATGAGAAAATAGTGAAGGAATATTGTAAAAAATATGATATTCCTGTTCGAGTTTTATATCCGGTGTATGAGAAAGGAAATTTTCAGGCATGGGCAAGAGATGTTCGTTATGCCTTTTTTGAAGAAGTGGCAGATGAATTTGATACGAAATTATTATATGTAGCACATCAGATGGATGATGTGATTGAGACGTATTTGTTTCAGAAAAATCGAAATATGATTTGTGACTGGTATGGATTAAAAGAAAAGAGTGTAAGGCAGGGATACCAAATTGTTCGACCTTTACTTAATTTCACAAAGAGTGAATTGCAACAATACTGCAATGATAATGGTGTTTCTTTTGGGATTGATGAATCGAATTTAACCAATCACTATACGCGTAATGTGATTCGTCATACGCAAATTGAGAAGATGGATCGTAATGAAAAGGAAGAATGGATTTTAAAGATTCAAAATGAGAATGATTTTTGGCAAATAAAAAGAGCAGGCATAGAAGATTTTTTAAAGAATTGGAATGGGGATGTAGATTCTTTATTGAATCAAGAAGATGCCTGGCTCTATTTAGATGCTTTCTTATTTCAGGCTTTGAGCCATCATTTCTCTAGGAAATACACGGAAGAGTTGTGTGTCCAATTAAAGGGAAATGTGCTGATTGAAATAGAGAATCATTTATTGGAAAGGCATAATGAAAAGTTGTATTTAATGCCAAAACCACAGAATGTGTATTGTACATTGGATGAATTGGAGTATAAAGATTATAAAGAATTCTCTATTATGAATCAGGGCCAAACAATTGAGTCTTTTAGTGTGGAGGCATCTGACTTTCCTTTGGTGGTGCGTCATGTTAAAGTGAATGACGTAATTTCGATGCGTTTTGGAAATAAGAATGTGCATCGTTTCTTTGTGGACCGAAAAATCTGCAAGATATACCGAAAATATTGGCTGGTTGTGGAAAATAATGCAGGAAAAGTTATTTTCGTACCAGGCCTTGGATGTGATGTAGAACATTATTCACAAAATCAACAGTTCTATTTTAAAATGAATGGTCTAGATTAAATGTTTATGTTACAATGTTTAAGTAACTTAAGGAGAAAAACACCATATGATAGCTCAAGATATTGAAAAAATTTTATTAAGTGAAGAAGAAATCGAAAACCGTTGTGTAGAACTAGCACATCAAATAGAAGAAGATTATAAAGAATCTGGAGAAACTCCAATCGTAGTTGGATTGTTAAAGGGAAGCGTTCCTTTTATGGCTGAATTGATCAAGCGTTTTGAATTTCCATGTGAAATTGATTTTATGTCCGTTAGTTCATACGATGGAACAGAATCTATTGGAGATGTTCGTATTTTAAAGGATATGGATTTATCTTGTAAGAATCGTTCTATTTTAGTTGTAGAAGATATTATTGATACAGGTAGAACTTTAGTTGAAGTAAAGAAAATGTTTAAGAATAAAGGTTGTCTAGATGTTCGTTGTGTAACATTGTTAGATAAACCAAGCCGTCGTGTTTGTGAAATTGAGGCGGATTACGTTGGTTTTGAGGTGCCAAACGAATTTGTGGTTGGATACGGATTGGATTACAACCAGAAATATCGTAACTTACCATTTGTTGGTGTTTTAAAACCTGAAATTTATCAGTAGGAGGAAGATTATGAAGAAGTGGTTAAATTATTTACCAACCATCTTCATTTTATCAATTGTATTATCATTAGTTTTTTATAGTTCACAGGGCAGTACTGTACAAATGAATTATACACAATTTGAGAAAATTGTAGATGAAGTTGACTTTAAGAAGAGTTCTATGACAATTAGTTCCACTGTTATTCAGTTGGAAGGTACTTATGAACAGAACTCAAAGACAGTTGGATACAAGGTTATTGTTCCAAGAACAGAAAAGAATATTGAGAAGTTGGAAAAGGATTTGCAACGTAATGGTGGAAAGCTAACAGTAGAAGATCCAAACCAAGGAAGTGTATGGATTTCTATTCTTTCTCAAATCATTCCATTCTTGATTATTGCGGTATTCTTCTACTTCATGTTTTCTAAAATGGGTGGTGGAGGCAATAATAAAGCCTTTGAATTCGCAAAATCAAAAGCTCGTGTTGAATCGAATGTAAAAGTTCGTTTTAAAGATGTTGCGGGTTGTGAAGAAGAAAAAGAAGAAGTAAAAGAAATTATCGATTACTTGCGTTCGCCAAAGAAATTTACAGATATGGGAGCACATATTCCTAAGGGAATCTTGATGGTTGGTCCTCCAGGAACTGGTAAGACTTTATTGGCAAAAGCCGTAGCTGGAGAAGCCAATGTTCCATTCTTCTCGATTTCAGGTTCTGACTTTGTTGAAATGTTTGTCGGAACAGGTGCGAGTCGTGTTCGTGACATGTTTAAAACAGCACAAAAGAGTGCGCCATGTATTATTTTTATTGATGAAATCGATGCCGTTGGACGTCAGCGTGGAGCTGGTATGGGTGGCGGAAACGATGAGCGTGAACAAACATTGAACCAATTATTGGTTGAAATGGATGGTATGACAGATAATGCTGGAATCGTTGTTATTGCGGCTACAAACCGTCCAGACGTATTGGACCCTGCTTTACTTCGTAGTGGTCGTTTCGATCGTCGCGTTACGGTTAGCTTGCCAGATATTAAGGGCCGTGAAGCTATTTTACAGGTACATGCTCGTAACAAGAAATTGGCGAATGATGTTTCACTTGCAAACCTGGCAAAACGTACGCCTGGATTCTCTGGTGCAGATTTAGCTAATGTATTGAATGAAGGTGCCATTTTAGCGGTTCGTAAAAATGAGTCTAAGGTTACAATGACGGATTTAGATGAAGCTATTGACCGTGTTATGATGGGACCTGCGAAAAAGAGCAAAAAATATACAGAAAAAGATAAAATTCTTGTGGCTTACCATGAAGCGGGACATGCCGTTATTGGTTTAAAACTTGAAGATGCAGATATGGTTCAGAAAGTTACAATTATTCCTCGTGGAGATGCGGGTGGATATAACTTGATGACACCTCGTGAAGAGAAATACTTCCATAGAAAATCTGAATTTATTGCGCAGATCACTGGTTTACTTGGTGGTCGTACAGCTGAAGAGATCCAATTTGGTGAAATCAGTGCGGGTGCTGTAAATGATATTGAAAAATTAACAGAAATTGCCAAAAATATGGTTCGTGTATATGGTATGTCTAGTTTAGGGCCTATCCAATATGCGGATCCTCAAGGAAATGTCTTCTTAGGAAGAGATTATACAAAGGGTAGTGATTATTCTGCAGGTGTAGCGGCTGAAATTGATAAAGAAGTTCGTGCGATTGTTGATGAGTGCCATGAAAATTGCCGTAAGATCTTAACTGAAAACAAAGATTTGTTGGATTTGATTGCGAACAATTTGTATGAACATGAAACATTAACAAATGAAGAAATCACCAATTTAATGAATTATGGACAATTAACAGATCCAAATATTGAAACAAATGCAGAAGAGGAAAAAGTAGAACAAGAAGTAGTTCAAGTTCCAGAGATTCCGGAGACTCCAGCTGGTGTTGATCAAAAGGATTTGGATGATGCGTTCAATGAATTAACTAAGAAAAAAGATTAATTACACATTAAAGCCATCGATTGATGGCTTTTAGTTTGGCTTGAAATGGATACAAGAATTCAGTAGAATGTTGCTAGTGAATTTTATTGTGGAGGATATTATGAAAGATCAACTATTAAAAGCTCTTGTTTTAAATGAGCATGTTCGTTTATATATTGTGCGCACAACTGACTTAGTACAGGAAGCGCAAGATCGTTTTGATTTACATCCATGTGCTTGTGCAGCTTTAGGAAGAACTTTATCTGTAGCAAGTATGATGGGTGCTATGTTGAAATCAGAAGAAGAAATGTTGTCAATCACAATCAATGGACACGGTCCAATTGGTTCTATTGTGGTAGATGCATATGCGAATGGAAATGTTCGTGGGTTTGTTTCAAATCCACATGTAGAGGATGTTTTGATTCGCCCAGGAAAATTAAATGTAGGAGCTGTTGTCGGCACAGATGGAACTTTAACAGTTACTAAAGATTTAAGTATGGAAGAAAACTTTTCTGGTTCGGTTGAGTTACAGAGTGGTGAAATTGGGGATGATTTCGCCTATTACTTTACTTTGTCTGAACAAACACCAACAGCTGTATCATGTGGAGTTTTAATAGGAACAGATGGTCGTGTTGCCAGTGCAGGTGCTATGATTCTACAAATGCTTCCAGATGCAACAGAAACAGATATTTCTATTTGTGAACACGTACTTGAAGGATTGAAACCAATGAGTACTTTAATTCAAGAATATGATGATTCAAGTTTAGAAGATTTGGCAAATGACATGTTTGAAGATGCGAAGATTTTAACGACACAACCAGTGGCTTATGATTGTCCTTGTTCAAAGGTACGTATGGCTAGAGCTTTGGGAACTATAAAAAAATCAGATGTTTTAGAGATGGCTGATAAAGAGCATGGTTGTGAAATCACATGTAATTTCTGTAATGAAACATATCATTTCACAGAAGAAGAATTAAGAGCGATTGCGAGTAAGATGCATGATTAAGATTGGAAATGTAGAAATCGAAAATCCGGTTGTGATTGCACCAATGGCAGGTATTAGTAATATCGCATTTCGTAGAATTGCGAAACGCTTTGGAGCTGGTTTAGTTTGTAATGAAATGGTAAGTGATAAAGCTTTATACTATGATTCATTGAAGACGAAACAAATGTGTGCCATCGATGAAAATGAACATCCTGTATCTTTCCAGTTGTTTGGTCATGACATTGATACGGTTGTGTATGCAGCTAAATATTTGGATACGCAAACAGATTGTGACATTATTGACTTTAATATGGGGTGTCCCGTAAACAAGGTTATCAAAGCACAGGCAGGAAGCTTTTTAATGAAGGATATTGATTATGCCAAAGAACTTGTATCGAATATTGTACAAAATGTAAATAAGCCAGTAACTGTAAAGATGCGTTTAGGTTTTGATACGTATCATATTAATTGTGTTGAAATGGCGAAGGCTATGGAAAGTGTGGGCGTTAGTGCTGTTGCGGTGCATGGTCGTACGCGTAATCAGATGTATGAAGGAAAAGCAGACTGGTCTTATATTAAGCAAGTAAAAGATGCGGTATCTATTCCTGTTATCGGGAATGGGGATGTCCGCAGTGTAGAAGATTTTCACCGTATGATGAATGAAACAGGTTGTGATGCGGTTATGCTAGGTCGAGGAATTGTAGGTAATCCATTCTTGATTCAAGAATGTGTGGATTCAATTACAGGACAGAAACATGAATTTTCAATGGAAGATCGTATTGAAATTTGTGTGGATCATGCCAAAGGATTAGCGGATACAAAAGGTGAAAAAGTAGCTATTCGTGAAATGCGAGGTTTGGCTAGCTGGTATTTAAAGGGACTTCCTAGTTCAAGGATCTTTAAAAACGAGATGTCACAAATGAACACATTAGAAGATTTAGAAAATATATTACGTCAATTTATGGTGGTGCAGCGTTAGTTGCATCTTTTTTTTGATAATTGGTAAGCGTTTTCAAAGTGTGAAGAATATACTTTAAGTTTCTTGTGTTCCGGTATAAAATATATATACGGAGGTTATATCGATATGGATCAAAGAAAGACAAAAGCCTTTTTTGAAGGGCGTGACATACATGCTTATAATATTTTTGGTGCACACCTAGAAGCTAATGGGGTTCGCTTTAGAGTGTATGCTCCAAACGCAAAGAATATTTCAGTTATTGGTACATTTAATAATTGGGATGATCAAGCGAGTAAAATGAAAAAAGATAAACGTGGGATTTGGGAATGTTTTGTAGAAGGTGCAAAGGATAAGGATTCGTATAAATATCGTGTGTGGCAGGCAAATGGTGAATTGGTAGACAAAATGGATCCATATGCTTTTTATAGTGAATTAAGACCAAATACGGCAAGTATTGTATCAGATTTAAGTTATGATGGATGGACTGACAAAGAATGGCTGAATCAAAGAAATAAGGGTTTTGATTCTCCTGTAAATATTTATGAAATGCATGTTGGTTCATGGAGAAAAGATGATGAAAGCGAAGAGTTTGTACAGTATCATGAAATAGAAAAGGAATTGATTGAACATTGTAAAAAACATCACTTTACACATGTTGAAGTCATGCCGCTATGTGAATACCCGTTTGATGGTTCTTGGGGTTATCAATGTACGGGATATTTTTCAAGTACTTCTCGTTATGGAACAAATCATGAATTAATGCACTTTGTGAATGCACTTCACGAAGCTGGAATTGGTGTTATCATGGATTTTGTACCTGTGCACTTTGTAAAGGATAATTACGCGTTAGGAATGTTTGATGGTACGCCTTTATATGAATATTCAAAACCGGAAGATGCGAATAGTGAATGGGGAACGGCTAACTTCAACTTATGGAAAGAAGAAGTTCGCTCATTCTTGATGTCTGCAGCCAATTTCTGGGTAGATGTTTATCATGTGGATGGTTTAAGAATGGATGCGATCAGTAATGCGATTTTCTGGCATGGAAACAAGAATAATGGTGTGAATGAAGGTGCATGTGATTTCATGAAACGTATGAATCACTTGTTGAATGAGGCACATCAAGGAAAAATCATGTTGATTGCAGAAGATTCAAGCGATTTCCCTAATGTCACAAAGCCAAGTTATGCGGGTGGTTTAGGATTTGACTATAAGTGGGATCTAGGTTGGATGAATGATACATTATCTTATTTAAAAAGAGATCCAATCTATCGTAAGTGGCATCACCATGACGTTACTTTCTCGATGGCTTATTTCTATTCAGAAAGATTTATCTTACCATTTAGTCATGATGAAGTTGTGCATGGTAAGGCAACCATTGTAGATAAGATGTGGGGAAGCTATGAAGATAAGTTTGCCCAGGCAAGAGCATTATATGTATATATGTTTACGCATCCTGGAAAGAAATTGAATTTCATGGGTAATGAAATTGGTCAATTGCGTGAATGGGATGAACAAAAGAGCTGTGACTGGTTCTTGTTGGATTATCCAATGCACGATGCATTTGAACATTTATGCGAAGATTTAGGTAAGATTTACACAGAAAATGATGCATTCTTTGATCAAGATTATGATCCAAGTCGTTTCTGTTGGATTGACGCAGATAATGTAGGACAAAATACGTTCTCATTTATTCGTAGAGGTTCAAAGAAAGATTTCGTTATTATTATGAATTTTTCAACAAATCCATATGATCACCAACAGTTTGGTGTTCCTTGCAAAGGTAAATATAAAGAAATTTTGAATACAGAGTGGGATAAATACAACGGAAACTTAAAAGGTCATGCACCTCAAGAGGTGCAGGCAATGCGTCTTACAAGACATAATCAGCCATATATGATCGAAGTAAATGTTCCTAGTTTTGGTGCCATGATTTATGAAGTTGAAAAGTGAGATTGATTTCTCACTTTTTTTGATGAAACTTCTTTTTTTTACGTATAAGAGAGTGTAGAAAAAAGGAGAACAAAAAAATGGAAAAATTAGATGTAGAATTTGAACTGTTTCGTAAGCGAGTGTACAACTTGGAGATTCGTAGCTTTTATTTACTTTTATTGAATCGGGGTTGCGACATAAAGACTTTAAGAGCTTTATTTTCGGATGTGGATGAAAAACTCGCTTTAAAGATGGATGGTATGTTTTATCGTGCTCAATCGGATCGAGTGCAAGAAGTGTTAGAGAAAGTAATCAAACAAGAAAAGACAAATGCGAGGATGGATTGTTTTGAGAAGTTATTTGAAAAAGGGATAGACATATTTGAAGCGTTGGAATTGATTGGGATTAGTCAAAATGACATAGAATTGATCAATGATGCAGCTTATGTGTGGCAATATAAGCATTTGTGAAATAATTGACTTTTTGTAGGGGGTGTATTGTGACAAAAAGTTTGTTATAATGTATGCGCAAAAAGGAGATAGCGTAAATATTATGGAAAACAAGGAACTTGCATTGCACGCAAAAAATATTCGTAGAAATATTGTGAAAGAAGTGTATAGTGCCCAAAGTGGACACCCGGGTGGAAGTTTAGGTGCAACTGACATTTTAACAGAGTTATACTTTGAAGAAATGGATATTAATGAGGAAAACTTAAATACATTGAATCGTGATCGTTTTGTATTAAGTAAGGGACATGCAAGTCCAGCTTTATATGCAGTACTTGCTGAAAAGGGATTCCTTCCTGAAGAAGAATTGACAACTTTCAGAGCTATCAATTCACGTTTACAAGGACACCCTAACATGAATTATGTAGAAGGTGTAGATATGTCTACAGGATCTTTAGGACAAGGTATTTCTTGCGCTGTAGGTATGGCATTAGCCAATAAATTAGATGAAAACGATTACCGTATCTATACTGTACTTGGAGATGGTGAATGCCAAGAAGGACAAGTATGGGAAGCTACAATGTCGGCGGCTCACTATAAATTAGATAATTTATGTATTATTGTTGACAATAATAACCTTCAAATTGATGGTCATGTAGATGAAGTTATGAGTGTGTATCCTTTGGATAAAAAATTCGAAGCTTTCAATTGCCACGTAATTAATGTAGATGGTCATGATTATGATCAATTGCGTGCTGCATTAAAAGAAGCTCGTGAAACAAAAGGAATGCCAACTGTAATTGTTGCGAAGACAATTAAAGGAAAAGGTGTTTCATTTATGGAAGATCAACAGGGATGGCATGGAGTAGCACCAAATGAAGAACAATACCATGCTGCAATGAAAGAATTGGAGGCAGAATAATGGCAAAAGTAGCTACACGTGTCGCTTATGGTGATGCTTTAAAAGAATTAATGGTTGAAAATAAAAATGTCGTTGTATTAGATGCTGATTTAGCGGGTAGTACAAAGAGTGGAGAAGCTAAAAAAGTAGACCCTTCTCGTCACTTTGACATGGGAATTGCCGAAGGAAATATGATGAGTGTTGCGGCTGGTCTTGCGGCTAGTGGAAAGATTGCGTATGCTTCTACCTTCGCAATGTTTGCGACTGGACGTGGATTCGAACAAATTCGTAACAGTATCGGATATCCACAATTAAACGTTAAAATCTGTGCATCTCATGCAGGAATTAGTGTTGGAGAAGATGGTGCAAGTCACCAATGTATTGAAGATGTTAGTTTAATGCGTGGTATTCCAGGTATGAAAGTTATCGTTCCATGTGACTATAATGAAGCTAAACAAGCATGTAAGGCTGTAGCTGAAATTGATGGGCCTTGCTACGTTCGTTTAGGTCGTAGTGGTGTTGAAAGTGTAAATGGCGATGACTATAAATTTGAACTAGGAAAAGGTGTTGTCCTTCAAAAAGGTGAAAAAGTAGCTTTAGTTGCGACTGGATTAATGGTTCAAGAAGCATTAGAGGCTGCTAAGAAAATGGAAACAGCTCCAACTGTAGTGAATATCCATACAATTAAACCAATTGATAAAGAATTGATCATTGAACTAGCAAAAACTCATGATACTATCGTTACTTGTGAAGAACATTCAATTATTGGTGGTTTAGGAAGTGCTGTGGCAGAAGTTTTAGCTGAAGCAGGAACAGCATGTAAACTTGTTCGTGTCGGTGTTCAGGATGTATTTGGTGAAAGTGGAAAACCAGCTGAATTATTCGCAAAATACAAAATTGATGCAGATGCGATTGTAGAAGCTGCTACAAAGTAGTATGGCACACTATTTCACAAATGATATTGTAAAAGATGCACCAGAAGAAATTACGATACATTTTCGTGATTTTACATATAAGTTAAATTCGAATGCTGGAGTTTTCAGTAAAGATAAATTGGATGAAGGTACACGTATTCTTTTAGAAACGGTACTCGACAATGAAGCTGAACCAGAAAGCACATTAGATCTAGGTTGTGGAATTGGTCCGATTGCCTTGATTTTAATGGAGTATTGGAAGCATACCGCAATGACAATGATTGATGTAAATCAAAGAGCTTGTCAGCTCGCAGATTCAAACATGAAAAAATATCGTCGTAAGGCAAAGATATTATGTCAGTCAGGTGTGAATGAAGGCCAGTATGCCTGTATTCTTTTGAACCCACCGATTCGTACGGGAAAGGCAATGATTTATTCATTGTTTGATCAGTGCTTATTACATTTAAAGGAAGATGGTCATTTCTGGATTGTAATGCGCAAGCAGCATGGTGCACAAAGTGCGATTCATTATTTACAAGAAAAAGGCTATGAAGTAGAAAAAATGGCTCGTGATAAAGGCTATTGGGTAATGAAGATTTCAAGATAATGATTCTGCATTACCTTTTTTTTATGGACTTTTTGACAGAGGTCATTTATCATCATAAATACAGTAGAGGTATTAATCAATGAAACAACATCATGTGTTTAGTTTTTTACAAAGGATGGGAAAATCCTTTATGTTACCTATCGCAGTGCTTCCTGTTGCAGGTATTTTTTTGGGTGTAGGAAGTTCTTTGACCAATGAAACAACCGTAATGGCATTGCATTTAGAATCAGTATTAGGGCAAGGAACCTTTTTATATTGTGTTTTAATTTTATTGAAAAAAGTGGGCAAAATTTTATTTGATAATCTACCATTAATTTTTGCGGTTTCTATAGCTTTAGGAATGTCTAAGCGAAGAAAAGAAGTCGCTGCTCTTGCAGCTATTATTGCCTTTTTTGTGATGCATGCCACAATTAATGCGTTACTTTGTTTAGATGGAAGTATAGTGAATGGTGTGGCTTCAAATTATATTCTAGATGGATCTATTACTTCGGTATGTGGAATTTTGTCGCTTGAAATGGGTGTGTTTGGCGGAATTATAGTTGGACTTGGTGTTAGTTATTTGCATAATCGTTTTTACCAGATTCAACTGCCAAATGTGATTTCTTTTTATGAAGGAGAACGCTTTATTCCAATTATTTGTGCTATTACATATGTATTAGTTGGAGTGCTTTTGTATTTTGTTTGGCCACCATTACAGCAGGGCGTTTATAATTTAGGACGATTTATATCTGACTCCGGCTATTTTGGGACATTTATTTATGGAGTTATTAAGCGTAGTTTAGTTCCTTTTGGCTTGCATCATGTTTGGTACATGCCATTTTATCAGAGTGCTCTAGGCGGTGTAAAGATGGTAAATGGTTCAATTATATCGGGCGCACAGAATATATTCTTTGCGCAATTATCCGATCCAAGTGTGACTCATTTTAGTGTGAATGCAACTAAATTTTTCTCTGGGGAATTTATTTTTATGATTTTTGGCTTGCCTGGCGTAGCTTTAGCCATGTATAAGTGTGCAAATCCAGAAGCTAAAAAAAAGACGGCGAGTTTATTGCTTTCGGCCGCTTTAACAAGTGCATTAACAGGAATTACAGAGCCGATTGAATTCTCTTTCTTGTTTGTGGCGCCATTATTATATGTTGTTCATGTGTTATTAGCCGCCACATGTTTTGTGGTTGCACAAGCTTTACAGGTTGCGATTGGATTTACTTTTTCAGCTGGGTTGCTTGATTTTACATTGTTTGGGATTTTGCAGGGAAATGCGAAGACAAATTGGATGATTGTAGTTTTGATTGGCTTGGTATATTTCTTTGTGTATTATGGGGTGTTTAAGTTTTTGATTGTAAAGTACGATTTAAAAACGCCTGGAAGAGACGAAAGCATTAAGGTGTTTGATAAGAAGAAGTATGATTTTAGTTTTGATAAATCGTTGATCGATCCTAGAAGTCAGATGATTGTTCAAGGCTTAGGTGGACGAAGTAACTTTACGGATTTAGATTGTTGCATCACAAGATTAAGAGCGACAATCAAAGATGATACTTTAATCAATGAAGGGTTGTTAAAAAAATCGGGGGCTGCAGCTATTATGTGTCAGCCAAATGCAATTCAAATTATTTATGGTCCTCAGGCTTCGAATATAAAGACAAAACTGGATGAGTATATGTTGAATGTGCCGGAAAGTTATGATTTTGAGGATAAAGAAGTTGTTTTAGAAACAAAAACACAGTTGGAACTTGAATGTTTAGTAAATGGGGAAGTAATGCCGATAGAAGATGCAACGGATTCTATGTTTGCACATAAATTGATGGGTGATGGCATTATGATTCGTCCGTATGATGGGGTTGTTGTGGCGCCGTGTGATGGAGTTATTTCAATGATTTATCCAACAAAGCATGCGATTGGTATTACAATTGATGATAATACACAGATCTTAATTCATTTTGGCACGGATTCGGCGAAATTAAATGGCAAGGGGTTTGAATTGTTGGTTAGACCAAACCAAGAAGTAAAAGCCGGAGATGTTTTGTGGAATGCAGATTTAAAGTATATCAAAGATAATGCGTTAGATGAGAATATTATAATTGTATTTACGAAAATAAAAGATGGTGCAGAAATAGAAAAAAAATATGGAAAAATGCAATGTCATGATATGATGTTAAGGGTAAAGGGATAATGGATATGTATGAAATTTTAAAGGTTTTGAATCATAATACAATCTTGGTTTTAAAAGAAAATGAAGAAATAATTGTGATGTCTAAAGGAATTGGTTTTGGTAAAAAACAAGGGGAACAAGTGGATGTTCCGCGTAATGCAAAGCAGTATAAGATGCAAAAGTCATATCAGGCGAAACAGAAATCGAATAATATTTTTGATTACATTGATCCAATGTATATTGAAATTTCATCTGAAATTATTACTTTAACAAAAGAGAAATTTGGTAAAGTAGAACATGATATTTTATTGTCTTTAGCGGATCATATTTATTTTGCGATAAAAAGAATTAAAGAGAAGGATTTCCCATCCAATCCATTTAATATGGATATTCAACTTATGTTTCCGGATGAATATTCAGTGGCGTTAAAGGCAAAGGATGTCATTGAAAAATATACGCATGAAGAAATTAATACAGATGAAATTGCTTTTATCACTTTGCATATTCACTCGGCTATATCGGTAAATAAAGTAGGAGAGTCGATGGAAGTTATGCGTATGATTCGTGAATTCTTCAAGAAATTACAGGCTGATTTAAATGTTCGTATTGATGCGAATTCATTGTCATATATTCGTTTAATGAATCATATTAAGTTTTTGTTGTTGAGACTAAATAATGATGAGGAATTGCAGATGGATATTACAGAGTTCACAAAAGAAAAGTTTCCATTTGCTTATGAGCAGGCTCGTGTTTTATGTGAACAATTGAGCCGTGTTTTACATAAAGATTTGCCAGATTCGGAGTTGGGGTATTTGGCTTTACACTTGGAAAGAATTTTATCGAGTACGATTATTTCGTGAAAAATGTTGACAACGCTTTCAGAAAGTGGTACATTTTCAGATGTAAAAAGTGAATATTCAATAGCGTGTAACTGGTTAGGCAGGCATTTACTATTTTGATTGAAGATATAATTTTTATTGGTTTATTGTATATCTTCAGTTTAAATGTATATGTCTGTCTTTTTTTGCGTATTGAATTTCTAAGAAAGGATGAAAATATATGGTAGGAATTATTCTTGCAAGTCATGGTGAATTTGCGAATGGTATCTTCCAGTCAGGAGCTATGATTTTTGGTGAACAAGCCAATGTAAAGCCTTGTACTTTGATGCCTAGTGAAGGACCTGAAGACATTCGAAAGAAGATGGAAGATGCGATCGCTTCTTTTGAAAATCAAGAAGAAGTATTGTTCTTAGTTGACCTATGGGGAGGAACTCCATTCAATCAGGCAAGTGCCTTGTTAGATGGTCACGAAGACAAATGGGCAATTGTCACAGGATTGAATTTGCCTATGTTGATTGAAACGTATGCTTCTAGATTTTCAATGGAGAAGGCGCACGAAATTGCAGCACACGTCATGCAGACGGCACAAGAGGGTGTACAGATTAATCCAAAAGAATTAGAACCAAAAGAAGAAAAGAAAGCGGAAGTAAGCGCAGCCCCTCAAGGAGCTATTCCAGAAGGAACAGTTCTTGGAGATGGACATATTAAATATGGTTTAGCACGTATTGACACACGTTTACTTCATGGTCAGGTAGCAACAGCTTGGACAAAGACAGTTGGACCAAACCGTATCATTGTTGTTAGTGACAATGTAGCTCATGACAATTTAAGAAAGAGCATGATCGAACAGGCGGCTCCTCCGGGAGTAAAAGCAAATGTCGTTCCAATCGATAAGATGATCCAGGTCGCGAAAGATCCTCGTTTTGGAGCCACAAAAGCGATGTTGTTGTTTGAAACACCACAAGATGCATTAAGAGCTATCAAAGGTGGAGTTGATATTAAAGAATTGAACTTAGGTTCAATGGCACACTCTCAAGGAAAGGTAGTTTGTACAAAGGCCGTTTCTATGGGAAGTGATGATGTAAAAACATTTGATGAATTATTAGCAATGGGAATTAAGATCGATGTTCGTAAGGTGCCAACAGATTCACCTGAAAACTTCGATGAAATTCTTAAAAAAGCAAAAACAGAATTAAAGTAAATTTAGAGGGAGATTATTATGTCAGCGATTAGCGTTATTTTAGTTATAATTGTTGCCTTCTTAGCCGGTATGGAAGGGATTCTTGACCAATTTGAATTCCACCAACCATTAGTAGCATGTACATTAATTGGTTTGGTTACTGGTCACTTAAAAGAAGGTGTTATGTTAGGTGGTTCTTTGCAGTTGATGGCTTTAGGTTGGGCAAACATTGGTGCAGCTGTTGCACCCGATGCTGCACTAGCTTCAGTTGCTTCTGCAATTATTATGGTTTTAGGTTTAAATGGTGGAACAACAGATACTACAACTGCTATTTCTACAGCAATTGCCGTAGCTATTCCATTATCAGTAGCTGGTTTATTCTTAACTATGCTTTGCCGTACAATTGCAATTCCAATTGTTCACTTCATGGATGCTGCTGCTGAAAAAGGTGATTTTGGAGCAATTGAACGTTGGCAAATTGTAGGTATTTGTTTACAAGGTGTTCGTATTGCGATTCCTGCTGCTGCATTATGTTTCGTACCTAGTTCAGTTGTAACTGGTGTATTAAATGCAATGCCAGCTTGGTTATCTGGTGGTATGACAGTTGGTGGAGGAATGGTTGCTGCCGTTGGTTATGCAATGGTTATCAACATGATGGCTACAAAGGAAACTTGGCCATTCTTCGCTTTAGGTTTCGTATTTGCTTGTGTAAGTGAATTCACACTAATTGCTTTAGGTGTTATTGGTGTTGTTATCGCAATCGTTTATTTAGGTTTGAAAGATGCTGCTAAAAATAATGGTGGAGGATCGAATACTGGTTCTGGTGATCCATTAGGCGACATCTTGAATGATTACTAGGATTTTGAAGGAGGTAAATGAAAATGGCTGAAAAAATTACATTAACTAAACAAGATCGTAAAAAAGTTTGGTGGCGTCATCAATTCCTTCAGGGTTCTTGGAACTATGAACGTATGCAAAATGGTGGATGGTGCTATTCAATTATTCCTGCAATCAAAAAATTATATTCTAACAAGGAAGATCAAGTTGCTGCTTTAAAACGTCACATGGAGTTCTATAACACTCACCCTTATGTGTCAAGTCCAGTAATGGGTGTTACACTTGCTTTGGAAGAAGAAAAAGCAAATGGTGAAAATGTAGATGATACAGCAATCCAAGGTGTTAAAGTAGGTATGATGGGGCCTTTAGCTGGTGTTGGCGACCCAGTATTCTGGTTTACAATGCGTCCAATTTTAGGTGCATTAGGAGCTTCTTTAGCATTAAGTGGAAATATTCTAGGACCTATCTTATTCTTTGTATTATGGAACGTAATTCGTTTAGCATTCATGTGGTATACACAAGAATTTGGTTACAATGTAGGTACTAAAATTGCTAAAGATATGTCAGGTGGACTTCTTGGAAAAATAACTCAAGGTGCAAGTATCTTAGGTATGTTTATCATTGGTGCATTGGTTCAACGTTGGGTAAGTATTTCGTTTACTCCAGTTGTTTCAAGTGTTGCTCAATCTGAAGGTGCATACATTGATTGGTCACAAATTCAAGGAAATGCTGATGGAATTAAGAGTGCATTAGAACAATATTCTTCATTAGGAGCTACTGGTTTAAATCAAATCAAAGTTACAACTTTACAACAAAACTTAGATTCATTGATTCCTGGTCTTGCAGCTTTATTATTAACTTTATTATGCTGTAAATTATTGAAGAAGAAAGTTTCGCCAATCACAATTATCATCGCATTATTCGTAGTTGGTATTATTGGTCGTGTAATCGGAATTATGTAATAGCTTAAGGAGGTACATATGGCACAATCATTAAATTCAAAAGTAGATTTAACAATTAAGGCAACATCTTTTGCAGGATTAAGTACAAATGGAAATGTCATGGTTGGAAATAAAGCGTTTGAATTCTATAATGAAAGAAATGTTGAAGATTGTATTCAAATTCCATGGGATACAATTGATCGAGTAGAAGCGAGTGTCTTATTTAATAAAAGTATTTCTCGATTTGTGATTTTCATAAATGAGAAAACATACTTTACTTTCTCTACAAAAGACAACAAAAAAACACTGCGTGCTATAAGAGAATATGTACCTGCAGATCGAATGCTTCGATCATTAAGTTTTTGGGATGTGTTTAAACGAGGTTTAATGTATATTCCAAATAAATTACTACATTCTAATAACTAAGTATTGTTAACCCAATCCACATTATGTTGATTGGGTTTTCTTTCTTTTAAATTGGTGTACACGAATAGTAAAGAATACAGGAGAAAAATAATATGACGTGTGACTTTTTCACAGAAAAAGTCTTTCTTAATGAAAAAGGATGTGGAACTTTAGAATTTCACATCCTTGTTGTTTATGCTTTTGGCTTTAGCCGGTTGAGTACGAAGTACGAAACAACAAAACCACCTGCTATGCGGGTGGTATCAAAAAAATGTTATACAAAATAATCAC
>NZ_JAHQVB010000108.1 GCF_019052655.1 Holdemanella porci | reverse complement strand
ACCACCAAAACGAGAACCAATTCCAGCCGCCATAATAATTAATGTTGTTTTCATATTATCAAAAACTCTCCTTGTCAATCCGTATATCCATTATACTAAAATGCATACACCTTCACAAGTTAACTATAGTTTAGATACGAAACAAACACCAAATGCATTTGGTCCAATATGAACTCCAATTGTTGAACCAATACGAACACGATTCACATCTAAATCCAGTTTTGATTCTAATTTTTCAACATTCTCTAAACCATATGAATACAATGTATAAACTGGATACAATGTATCAACAATATCTGACTGCATCTTTTCACATACAACACTCGTTGCCTTATTTACACCACGTGTCTTACCGGCAACCACAACTTCTCCATGGTCTACACAAATAATTGGTTTAATACTTGCTAAAGTTCCAATAGCCGCTGCTGTCTTAGAAATTCTTCCACCCTTAGCCAAATATTCCAATGTATCTAAACCCGCATAAATATGCACATGCTCTTTTAGTTCTTCTAAGCCAGATACAATATTTTCAACACTTCTATTTTCATCAATCCAGTTTATCGCCACTTCACATAGTAAGCGAATTCCAGCAACCGCAGTTAATGTATCTACAATATAGATATTTTCATAATCCACCATGTCTTTTGCCAGACAAGCACTCTGATATGTTCCACTTAGCTTACTCGATAAAGATAAACAAATCAATGTCTCTTGTTTCTTCTTCACTTCTTCGAAGATATCTAAAAATTCTTGTGGTGATGGTTGTGATGTTTTAAAAAATTCTTTTGAATTCATCATCTTCTCATAAAACGTTTCCTTATCAATATCAACACCATCCAAATAATTCTTTCCTTCAATCTGAATTTGTAATGGCACAAAATATAAATTTTTATTTCTAATCTCTTCTTGCGTATAATCACTTGCTGAATCTACTAATAATCGAATCATATTTTTCTCCTTAGTTAACTTAATTAACTGTTCACATTATATACTATTAAAACAATCTGTCAAATTTTTTAAAAAAATACTTGCATTAATTAAAATCATGTAGTAATATAAGTGAGCACTTGTCAAGAAAGACGAGTCTCATATACATGGCGCGTTGGAGAAACGGTTAACTCACATGCCTTTCACGCATGCATTCACGGGTTCGAATCCCGTACGCGTCACCATTTTCAAACAAAGTCCGAAAGGACTTCTTTTTTTATTCAAAACACATTTTTCAGAAAACTTAACATTATTTTTTCACAAATTTGCGTAAACCCTTTCATAGATGATATAATCTAAATCATTGAGAAAGGGTGTTTATATTATGCACAATAAACGTAGTACATTTTCTGGCAAATTAGGATTTGTCTTGTCTGCCGCTGGAGCCAGTGTTGGCCTTGGTAACATTTGGCGGTTTCCTTATTTAGCCGCAAAATACGGAGGAGGAATCTTCCTACTTATTTACATTGTTCTGGCCTTAACTTTTGGTTATACAATGATCATAGCCGAAACGACATTAGGTAGAATGACAAAGAAAAGTCCAGTGGGAGCTTTTCATACTTTCGCAAAGACAAAGTTTGCATCATTTTCCGGATGGATCAATGCCATTATTCCCATCTTGATCGTACCCTATTATTCTGTAATCGGAGGTTGGGTCATCAAGTACTTATTCGAATATTTAAAAGGTGATGCAAAATTACTTGCCACAGATACATATTTTCCAAACTTCATTTCAAACGGAGTATCTACAGAAATATGTTTTATACTCTTTACTTTCTTTACACTCGCCATCATTTATGCAGGAGTTCAAAATGGAATTGAAAGAGTATCCAAATTTATGATGCCAGTTCTTGTCGTACTATCTGTAATCATTGCAGGATATTCAATCAGTCGACCCGGCGCTTTTGAAGGTGTTAAATATTTCTTAATTCCAAATTTTGATAATTTTTCATGGATGACCGTAGTAAGTGCTATGGGACAAATGTTCTATTCGTTATCCATTGCGATGGGTATTTTAATCACATTTGGTTCTTATATGAAAAAAGATGTTTCCATTGAAGGTTCAACAGAAAACGTAGAAATTTTCGATACAGCCATTGCGATTATGGCAGGATTGATGATTATTCCAGCTGTATTTTCTTTTTCAGGTGGAGATATGGAAACATTAAAAGCTGGACCATCCTTGATGTTCATCACAATCCCTAAAGTATTCGCAAGTATGGGACTAGGTACAGGTATCGGTATCATTTTCTTCTTGTTGGTGTTATTCGCAGCTATCACAAGCTCTATTGCGCTAACCGAAAGTGCTGTATCCACATTCCAAGATGAATTACATTGGTCTAGAAAAAAATCTACAATTATTTTAGGCATTATTATGATTGGGTTAGGAACACTATCATGTTTAGGTTATGGTCCATTGTCAAACGTAACAATCATCGGAATGCAATTTTTAGACTTCTTTGATTTCTTGACAAACTCAGTCATGATGCCAATCGCTGCCATTGCGATTTGTATCTTTGTTTCAAGAGTTGTTGGATTAGAAAAAGTCGAAGCAGAAATCACAAAAGATGGAAATTCATTCAAACGTAAGAAAATATTCAATTTCATGATTCAATACTTATGTCCAATTTTCGCATTCATTATTTTATTAAGTTCAATTGCGAACGCATTTGGATTTATTTCCATGTAAGCTTAGCTTGTGCTAAGCTTTTTTTTGTGTACAATTTTAATGTAAACTAATTGTAGGAGGTAGTTTATGAACATTACAGTATATTTAGGATCAGCCTATGGAAATGATCCAGACTTTAAAACAAAAATAATAGAATTAGGAATATGGATTGCCAAAAACAATCATACATTAGTGTTCGGTGGATCTAAAACCGGATTAATGGGAGAACTAGCCAATAGCACATTAAATGCGGGTGGCAAAGTAATTGGTGTAGAAGCACAAATGTTTGTGGATGAAGGTGTCCACATGGATAATCTTACCGAGCTGTACATTGAAAAAGATATTGCCGATCGAAGAACAAGAATGATTGAACTTGGTGATGCTTTCATTGCCTTTCCAGGCGCAACTGGAACATTAGAAGAAGTCAGTGAAATCTTATCAAAACTTTCACTGTACCAACTTGAATGCCCATGCATTTTCTATAATGTGAATGGATATTACGATCATTTAAAAGCATTCCTACAGCACATGATTGATTGTGAATTATCCACACCAAAGCAGCAACAAAACATCTATTTCTTAGATTCAATCGATGAAATCGCAAGCAAATTAAAGGACGAGTAAATTTTCTCGTCCTTCTTTATTATGATAATTGTTTTGGATATTTAAATTCTTGTAGGGTCGAACATAGTCCTTAAATTTTTATAGGGTCGT
>NZ_JAHQVB010000107.1 GCF_019052655.1 Holdemanella porci | reverse complement strand
TACCACTGGTGTAAATTTTCTCTTTTTGACTAGTCCTATTTATATGCTAACATCAATCTTTTTATGACGAAAATAGAATCAATTATGTATCACAAGGTATATTTAGAATTCATATGCCAGGCTTAACTTTTAATAATTCAAACTGGCCAGAAATAATAAAGTTATTACGCTTTGATTCTTTATGTATGGCGGTAGGTACTCCTTTGTTTTATCATATCTCTATATTAATGGGCGGCTATCAATTGTTTGATAATATCAAATTGTATGCTTTATGGATTGTTATCCTTATATCAATAGGTGCAGTATATTGCATAGGGAAAAAGAAAATAGGGAAAGAAATTACAGTTTATAAAAATGAAAAGTATGATCATGAAGTTTTTAAAACAAATGATTATCGCATAGAATTCTAAGTTTAGTTTTATTGGTTTTTAGCATATTTTTAATTTCAAATGGCTTATAAGCATGAATTATATAAAGTAGAAGGTGGATCTATGAGTAATGAAAATATAAGGATTACTTCAATGAAGGACGTCTACGAATTGTTACTTGAACAAGGATATAACGTAACAATTAACCATGATTGTTCATTTATATCTGTTGATGAAGAAGACTTTACTGTATGTGTAGATCAATATATTTCAAAGAAAATATTTAATTTGCTGTGACCAGATGATCTTTTCTAAAACTTTTTGGAGGACGATTTATGAAAAAAGAATTAAGACACATAATAACGATTATCGTTGCGGCAGTAATCGGTGGCATTGTAGGTTATATCTTAGGGAAAATTCAAATTCATCAATTACAAGATCCAAGTTTTATCCAACAGCTTATGAGCCATAATATGATGATTCATGAGCCTATTGGAACTTTTAATAGTATGATGTTAGGTATTTGTATTTTTGCAGGTGTAGCTACTGGACTTATAATCTATAATCATTTTGCTTGTAAATTGACTTTATTAATGAGAGTGATTATAGGTATTTTGATATTCCCATTCTATTCAATATTTGGAATGGTAGGTGTTATACCTTATTTTATATATAATATTGTACTTTTGTTTAAAAATAAGTAGGTGATGATTGTGAAATTAAGACGTTTGGTAGTACTGTTTTTCCTTTTAATATCAATGAGTATTAGTGGTTGTGCATCAAAGGATGTAGTAAATGAAAATAAGAATAATTTAATTTTTCAAGAATCAATATCTCCGAATGAACAATATGTGGATAATCAAGAAGATGTGGTTCACTATACTGTTGAAGTATATCAGGAAAACGATGATACACTTTCTATTCATGCAAAGTCAAACAGTAAGTTATTTGAACCTTTGGATTATGAGTTTTATATCGATAAATCATTTTCAAAAGACGATATTACTGTTGAATGGACAACGCTTATGGGAAGTGCTGAAGCAACAAAAGAAAATCAATTGTGTATCGCCATGGT
This sequence comes from Holdemanella porci, assembly GCF_019052655.1. Classification (GTDB taxonomy): domain Bacteria; phylum Bacillota_I; class Bacilli_A; order Erysipelotrichales; family Erysipelotrichaceae; genus Holdemanella; species Holdemanella hominis. Next base: position 2,133 of record NZ_JAHQVB010000107.1, on the reverse strand, counting down.
AAAGGTTAAAGGGACTAATGAAGCAATAAAGATTAATTTCATTAATAGAGGTATTGAACTTATCGAAGATGCCTTAGCTAAATAAGTTTGTTTAAAAGAGTTTAAAAAGGAGTTATTTATTGTGGATTTTTTTAAGAATAATAAAGAAAAATTAATCACTTTTATAGTTTGTGGAACCATTTTTGTTGCTGTCTTATCAGTTATTGCACTATTAAGTGGAGTGGTAATGCGTTTATTTGGTTTTCGATATCAATCCATATGAAGTATTATCTTATTTTTCATCATCGCAACAGTTGTATCCTATCCGATTAATTTAATTGCAGGCGGACTTCCTAAGGCTCTTTATAAATTGAAAAGAATTAGTAAAAATATTGCAATTATTTTATATTTAGCATTAGATACGATTGCGACATGTTTTGGATTGTTAATTGTGGATTACTGCATGTCAACAATTGCTGCAAGTGATCTATCAAAACTAGTCATTTCTTTTATATTAGTTTTGCCGGGCATTGATGATTTTAAAAATATGTAAGAATACGATGGAGGATTTTATATGGAAGAAGTAGTAAATAATGGAGAAATTGTTGCAACATACCCATCTGTATTTGTGGGTACAGCAATTGGTGGCACAATATTTGAATTTATCTGCATGATTGTTTGTATAGTTGCAGCACCACTTGAACAAAAAATACTTTTGACAACCTTATTATTAGTTATTACATCAATTTTGATTATTATTAGCATTGGTTTTAAACGCTATAAGGTTATTGTTAATAGTGAAGGCATTACAGAGATTCCATTATTAGGAAAAAGAAAAATCATTCATTTTAATGAAATTAGAAGTATTCAAATCAAAGGATCAAAAGCAATCTTAATTTTAGGCAACGGTGTAAAGATTTGTATTGATCCTTCAGCAGTAGGGCATAAAGAAATATTCAATGTTTTTTATGAAAATGGATTAATAAAATCTTCATTCTCCAAATAAGTTTTAAATTTGAGTTTTAATCTTCTGTAGTATTATCCAATCATCCTATTTCCCGTTTTTAAAAGATGTATTGAATAGAATAATATATGTTTTAGTCGGGATTTATCTCTTTTATCAATCTATTCGATTAATGAAGACAAAAAATGAAGTTAGAAAATAATTGGTTTTCAAAAGAAATGAAATTTTAAGTTAAGGAGGCGTAATTATGTCAGTAACTGCAAGAATTAAACAAAAATCATTATTTAAGAAAAAAATGAATCTAGAAGATATTATTAAATTTACAGGATTATCTTATGGTGTTTGTGATGAAAATTATCGTCTCAATAAAGATGAGATAGGTGAACATACTTTAATTTATGATGAAACAAAACTAGCTAGGGGATTTGAGTTATGGCTTGAGGGTAGTGATGTTTTACTTTCTTTAAGTTTACCAACTGCACCATCAGAAATTAGACTATTCTATAGCTTAGTAGAGAAAATTTGCAACGAGTTCAATACCAAAAAATATTTAAGAGAAGATGAAGAAGCTTATTTATATGAAGACGAAGAATTTATTAAATGGGATGAAGAAGCAAGTATTGTTGCACTAGAAGATATGACAAGTAAAACAGAAGATGAATATCGCTGTTTTGAAATATTTGGTATTTATAATCCAATCTCTATTGGACAAAGAGAATTACAAAGAATTGATTGCAACTTAAATAATCTTGAAGAATATCTAAATGAAATCCAATCTCTAGATGTTTATTATGCAACACCAAGCGTATATAGGAAGAAAGATACGAATGAATTATTTGGGATTTATTCGATTGTTGCTGATATTCCTTGTGTTGTTCCTAATAAACCTTATATCATTCTTGATCAAATCAAAGGAATTAATTATTGGTATGTCATGATTAGAAAAGGAATGACAGTTACATACGACGATTTTATCAATCATATCTCTTCAAAAGAATATTATGATGCAAATCATGTTATTGCCTTATTAAATGATGATGAAATTGATGCTTTGATTGAACAATATAGTGTCGAAATTTAGATTAAATGGCTAAGGATAAGGAGGCACTCTATATGGGATTGTTTGATAAATTTATGATGTTAGCATATAAATAGGACTAGTCAAAAAGAGAAAATTTACACCAGTGGTA
>NZ_JAHQVB010000106.1 GCF_019052655.1 Holdemanella porci | reverse complement strand
TTTATATTTTCAAACTTTTTCATAAAAAATACTTGAATTTTATATAGTTAGCTCCCTAAACAACATATAAAAGGTGGAATGGTTCCACCTTTATATTTTAGTATTCTAATCTTCTGTAATAACGACGGATTTCCATTGGGTGACGAGTTTCGATTTCCATGTGAACGTCAATTCTGTTGTTTACAGCGTGCATTACGTGGTGAGATAAGTGTTTACGATATTTTTCACTAATTCCCTTTAATTCGTAATCTTTAGAGTCAATAATTGTGTAGTTTTCACAAATTCTTGGAATAAAGTTAGCTACACGCTCAGACAATGGACGTTGAGCATCTTCACCAATATAGATTGTAACTGGAGTTTCTTTAGTTACGATTTCAAACATACCATGGAAAAATTCATTAGATGAGATTGATTTAGTCTTTAACCATAATTGTTCTTCCCAATAGCACATTGCGTATGAGTAAGTAGCTCCCCATTGATTTCCAGCACCTACAAAGTAGTGCATTTCGTCATTCCAGTGTTTTTTAGCAAATTCAACAGCAAATGGTTCAGCTTTCTTTTCAACTTCTACTAAAGCTTGAGCCAAGTATTTGTCAAATTCTGCATACATATCTTCGTAGTCTTCGAATTCACCATTGTTGAACATGAAGCGGTCAGCAACCATGAAGAACTTTAATTGTTCGTTAACTGGATAAGAGATTTTGTAGTCTGCTAAGTCTAATAAGATAGCTTCTTTAGCATCAACAAATGAGATAACTGTAGCGCCAACTTCTGCTTTGATTTTTTTGATAGCATCAACAACTTCTTTAGTGTTTCCAGTTACAGAAGAGATAATAACAACTGTATCTTTAGTAATACGTTTGTTTCCTGTAGTTAAGTATTCAGCAGCATTTTCTGCCCAAGTTTCAATAGCACTCATCTCTTTCATGTGTACTGTAGCCTGCATAGAACTTGCCCAAGTACCACCAACACCTAACCAGCAAATGTTTGAATATCCACGTTCGCAGATTTCATCAACGATTTCGTTGATTTGAGGGCGTAGAGCCAATGCTCCATTTACGCTATCGATTTTTTCTTGTTCATTAAATTTAATCATTTTCTTTTCCTCCATTTATTTAAATTTATTAACAACCTAAGATACCAAAGAATGAGCCAATCAATCCGATTGCGACACACAATAACAACAATGTAGTTGTCTTAATATTTTTCTTTTTCAATAAATAGTAAACCAATAATGTGAATAATAATGGCATTAAACCAGGCATGATATTGTTGAATACATCATTTAATGTAGTTGCTTCATCACCAGAACCAAATGCCAATGGGAATTTGATTGAAACGTTTTCAGCAGTCATACCACCAACAACCATCAATCCTAAAACGCTTGCTGCATAAGTAAGTTTTGACATCAATCCATTTTCCTGGATCTTAGCCAAGAATCCACTACCTAATTTATAACCAGCATTCATTAAGTAATAACGTAATCCTTGAGCAGGAATATTGAAGATCAATAAGAATAAGATAGGTCCTAAGATATTTCCTTGATTCGCTAACGATAGACCAACACCAGTAGCGATAATACGTAATGTTCCCCAGATGAATGAATCACCAATACCAGCTAAAGGTCCCATCAATGAAACTTTTACACTGTTGATACTTTCTGTATCAAAATCAGGATTATTCGCATTGCTTTCTTCCATGGCAGCACTAATACCTAAAATCAATGTTGACAATTGAGGAGTCGTATTGAAGAATTCCAAGTGACGTTGCATAGCTGCAATTTGGTCTTCTTTATTTGAATACAATTTTTTGATTACTGGTAACATACAGTAGCAGTATGCCATGTTCATCTGTCTTTCATAGTTCCAGTCCCATTCCATTCCGAATGAACGCCAGAATACTTGATTTAATTCTTTTTTTGTTAATTTATTAGAAGTCGTCATCTTCGTCTAATCCTCCTTCTGTAGCTGTTTGAGCTGAATTGCTACGTAATTGAGTTAATACGATAGCGATGATAGCTCCAAAAATTGCGATTGCAGTTACTGGAATTCCTAAGTATACGCTTAATGCGAATCCTAAGAAGAAGAAACATGCAACTTCTTTGTCCATAATCATCATCAACAATAAGCCAAATCCAATTGCAGGTAATAAGCCCATTGTGATTTGTAAACCATTTGAGATCCATTCAGGAATTACATTTAATAAAGCCTGTACAGCAGGTCCACCTGCATAGTAACCACATGCTACGATAACACCAATAATCAAGTTAACACCGAAGAATCCACCTAAGAAGTGCATTCTAGCAACTCCTGCCATGTTTCCTTCAGCTGCATATGTATCCGCTTTGTGAACAAATGGAGGTAAAATAAATACCATTCCAACGTTCTTTGCGATTAAAACCAATGAAGCAACTGGTAAACCAACAGTTAATGCAGTTTCTGGTCCAGCTCCTGTAGTAATTGTGAAAGCTGTTCCTAATACGGTTCCTGAAATCATTTCAGGTGGAATACTAGCTCCGATTGAGAAAGCTCCCATAAATGCTAATTCTAATGTTGCCCCTAAAGTCACACCTGTTGGGATATCACCAAGTACAACGCCTGTTAAAGCTCCCATAACCAACGGTCTTGACAACAAGCTTGTACCGAACAAATATTCAGCATTTCCAAGCATTGCTACCAAGCCAAGTAAAATTGCTTGTAATAACATATTTCTCCTCCTATAATACTTTCTCTACGTTTACTGGATTATCTTCTGGAACCATCTGAATTGTTACATCCACACCTGATTCACATAATCCTTTTAAAATTGTTTCTTCTGCTGGAGTAATATTCATTGCCTTCGAAATATTACGAGTTTCAGCAGTAGCCTTAGTACCACCAAGATTTAATTTATTGATGTTGCACTCTTTACACAATCTTTCAGCATCCTTAATAGATTCAACTACAGTCAATAATTTGTATTTGTCTGTAACACCACTGTTGATCGCATTTACTGCATCATCCATATTTTTAATAACTAATTTAACACCACTTGGTTTTGCCAACTTAATTGATGTTTTTCTTAAATCATCTTTCATAACTGCATCGCACGCAATTAAGATACAATCTGCTTCAACTGCATTTTTCCAAGAAAAAGCAACTTGACCATGTAACAATCTGTGATCCACTCTTAATAATTTGATCATTTTTTTATCCTCCTATTAGAAATCTTCATCATCTTCGCTTGTCATACCATTCATAACTGTCATTCCCTCTTTAGCTGCTTCAATCAAATCGTTCGCATCTGCTAATTCAAGATTTTGGGCCAAGCTTTTCATTACTACATCTAATGCCAATCCCATGTTCATTCCTGAAAAAACCATTACATTATCCAATACTGCAAGTTTAGATAAAGCTGTGTGAACACTTCCACCTTTGATATCACACAAGATTACAATTTGTTCTTCACTTTCTTTTGCTTCTTTCAAAACTTCTTGATAAAAATCTTCAGGATTTTGTCCAGGAAGCAAGCTATATGTTTCTACATCCTTAGCTAAATCTCCAACGATCATAGAAACTGAATCTTTCATTCCTTTAGATAATCCTCCATGCGAGGCAAATATTACTCTACTCATTCATCTTTCTCCTTTCTGTATTACGTCATTCACTTATATACAAGCAAATATTGTGCCATAGAAATAAGTTTATAAAAAAAGCCCATCAAATCATATAAAATGATTTGTATGGGCGCTTTTCATTTGC
>NZ_JAHQVB010000105.1 GCF_019052655.1 Holdemanella porci | reverse complement strand
GGAGCACATTTTTTTATGTTCCCCTCAAAGCCGTCATTTCTTAACTTAATGACATTGGGATTCACCGTGTTCCTGTTGTTGAAAAAGGAAAACTTGTTGGATTGATTACAGAAGGTATGATTTCTAATTCGGGTACAACGAATGCGACGAGCTTAAGCATATATGAATTAAATTATTTATTGTCAAAAACGACTGTAAGCACAGTGATGGTAAAAAAAGTCATTTCTGTCGATGAAAATGAATTGGTGGAATATACAACACAGAAAATGTTGAAAAACAACATTGGATGTTTGCCGGTCACAAATGCTTCTGGCGAAGTTACAGGTATTGTAACGCAGAATGATGTGTTTAAATGTTTCTTGAATGTTCTTGGATGGGATGAAGTGGGTTCAAGAATTACGGTTGCCGTAAAAGATGAAATTGGTGCGATTGGTAAGCTGTCGGAAATTATTGCTGAAAATAAAGTGAATATCAATCATATTGGTGTGTATTCTTTTGAGGATGGAATTGCCAATCTGGTTATTCGTTGTGATACTATTGAACCAGATGATTTACAAGCAGATTTAGAGCGTAAAGGCTATAAAGTATTAGAGTGCTTCGTTCGTGATAAATAGAAAAAAAGGTCTAATTCATATGAATTAGGCCTTTATGCTTTTTCAGGTACAACAACGGCTAATCCGCCTAGTGCACTTTCTTTTAGTTCAATTGGAAGTTTCTTTCCTGTTAGATTCATGGTTTGTACAACCATATCAAAACTAACACGATTCTTTTTTACGTTACGCAAATATTTGGCAAGTCTTGCAGCATCCACGCTTCTTTGTGCAGCTATTGCATTTCTTTCAATACAAGGAATCATTACGTATCCGCCAACTGGATCGCATGTAAGTCCTAGATGGTGTTCTAATCCAATTTCAGCAGCACATTCAATTTGTTCGTTGTTTTGAAGTTGACAATAAGCGACAAAAGCAGCGCCCATGGAGCAGGCAGCACCAACTTCTGCTTGACATCCAGCTTTGGCACCTGAGATGGTTGCGTTTGTCTGAATTAGATTTCCAATCAATCCAGCGACTTTAAGTCCTTGGATAATTGTTTTTTTAGGATATTTTTGATCGTGATAGAAATGATATACAAGACTTGGTAAAACGCCACAGCTACCCATGGTCGGAGCTGTTGCGACAATACCTCCACTGGCATTTTGTTCGTTGGCTGCATAGGCATAGCTACTTAGTAATAAACTGTTTTTATCTTGAATATCACTACAACTTTGTGCGGATTGGTGTAATGCATGGGCTACTCGATCAATTTTTAAGCTTCCAGGTAAAACACCAGTCTTCTTTAACCCGGTATTAACTGTTTTTAACATTTGTTTGAAGATTTGATTCATGTAAGAGTCAAAATCAGAATCTTCTACTTCATCGATATATTGGTCTAAACGTAAATGACGTTCATTACAATAGACTTGAATATCATCCATCTTTGTGTGTGGATAAATTTCTGGGTCTACATTTCCTTTTTTTCCATCGATTTCTATTTTACCGCCACCAATTGATACGAATGTATGTTTTGCAATTTTTGTATCCTTGTCAAATACTTCAATGATCATTGTGTTTGGGTGTTCAACAGGGGTTTTCATATCAAAAATGATCTCGCATTTACTAGTGCCTAACGTTTTTAATATGATTTTGTCTGTAAGGTGCCCTTTTCCTGTAAGTGCTAAAGAACCAAATAATGTAATTTTGAAGTTTGTAGCTTCTGGATACTGTTCATTGATATATTTAGAAGCCATCATTGGACCAAATGTGTGTGAACTGCTTGGACCTGGTCCGATTTTATAAATTGTCTTAATACTTTGCATGTTATTTTCCTTTCAGAATCTTAATATATTATATTGTATTTTTTTAAAAAGGGATATTAAAAAATTATATATTTATTAATAATTATTAAGATTTGTTTGTGTTAAAATATAGAGTGCTAGTAGTAGCGTGATAAGGGGATATGTTGATATGAAAGAAAAAGGAAATCGTATAAAGGGAATGGACGGATTGCGTGGTATTGCGATTATTGGAATTACGCTATTTCATATGTTTCCTAACGTGTTTAAAGGTGGGTATCTAGGGGTTGTTTTATTTTTTGTTTTAACTGGTTTTTTAATGGTTATCACAAATAAGAAAAAAATGGAGAACAGGGAGTTTTCTGCTATCAAATTTTATATATCAAGAATAAAAAGATTGTATCCACCATTGTTGGTAATGGTTTTTACAACTTTAGGTGTTTATTTCTTTTTGGCTAATGATAGTTTGCGTGGAATGAAGATGCAAGTATTAAGTATATTTGCGGGTTTTAATAACTTTTGGCAGATTTCACAAAGTTTGGATTACTTTACTAGAATTGCGAATACTTCACCATTTTCTCACTTATGGTTCTTGTCTATTGAAATGCAGTTTTATTTGATTTTTCCGCTTTTATTATTTGGATTATATAAGTTGGAAGAAAAAAAAGGAAATTCGAATACAATCAAGATAATGCTTGGAGTCACTGTTGCTTTTGCGTTAATAATGCCAATACTTTATTTATGTAAAGTGAATGTCACAAGATTGTATTATGGAACGGATACTCGAATTTATGCATTGTTTGCGGGTATGCTTTTGGGTTGGATATATACAAAGGAAGAAGAAACGAAAAAGAATTTTTGCATTTCACTTTCATTGATAGTTATATTAGTGGCTTCTTACTTTATTTTTGATGGTAAAATGCCAATTGTATATTTATTGGTGTTAACACTAACGACAATTTTGTCTATGTTCTTAATTGAGAAAACGGCAAATAGCTCAGTTTCGTTGGATGTGCCTATATTAGATTGGATTGGTAAACATAGTTATGAAATTTATTTGTGGCAATATCCAGTCATTTATTTGTTTCAATATAAGGATTGGAATAAACATTTCATCATATATTTAGTTGAATTTGTAATTTTGATTGCACTTGTTGTATGGACAAATTATTTCTTAAAGGTGTTTAAATATAAACAAATCAAACCAAAATTTCAAAAAGCCGTGTTGGCTTGTGGAATCGTTGGGTTTGTATTTCAGGCCACAGGTGTTATTGCTTTAGCAACTTCAAAAGAAGTAGATTCTAGTGCGTTGCAAAAACGTATTGCCGAAAATGAAGAAGCTATCAAGAATAAGAAAAAGAATGCAAAATCAGATGGCAAAATGGAAAGGGCTAAAAATGTAGATTATAGTCCTAGTGGAAATTCACAGAAAGTATCGGATAAAGGTTTATTCTGTTTGGGAGATTCCGTTATGTTGTCAGCATATACAAATATACAAGCTGTTTATCCAGATGCAACTGTCGATGCAGCTGTTTCGAGACAAATGTCACAAGCACCAGATGTTTTGCGTTGGTACGAGTCAAAAGGGGCTGTGCATAATACAGTTGTGATGTCACTAGGAACAAATGGGGTATTGGATGAGAGTACGGTTGAACAAACATTAGAAATGATTGGTTCAGATAAATCTATTTTCTGGGTCAATGTATATGCACCTGGGGTTGAATGGGAAGCTAGCAATAATCAATATCTGAAGGAATTGGCTAAAAAGCATTCAAATATTACATTGATTGATTGGAATTCTTATATTTCTCAGCATACAGATTTATTAGAAGAGGATGGAATACATCCGATGGAATCAGGTGCTGATGCATATGCTCATTTAATTCAAGAAAAAATTAATGAGGTTATGCAAAAACAAAAAGAGATTGAAGAAAAAGCGAATAAATAAAAAGACTGCAGAGGAATTAATCTTGGATATTTAAATTCTTGTAGGGTCGAACATAGTCCTTAAATTTTTATAGGGTCGT
>NZ_JAHQVB010000104.1 GCF_019052655.1 Holdemanella porci | reverse complement strand
TCGAAACAAGATTATCAAGTGTATCAAGAACAACGCCAATGGCTACACCAACTGGTCTCGATTATGCAATCGCGTAATGTATGTACTCGACCCAAACGCTACATTCAGCCTGGAGCCAAGGGAGAAATGATCATGGATGCACAAGACATAATTGAATTGATCGAATACTTCAGAAATCTTCAAAACAATGAAATGAAATTTGGAATTGAAGAATTATATGACAAGTTAACTGAATACATTGATTTCAATCGTGCAGACTCCAATCGACCATTATAAAAGAAGCAGAGATTTTAAACATCTCTGCTTCCTAGTTAATAATCCTTTAAACACTCATAGGGTTTTCAACCCTATAATTCTTGAAGCCAACTTTCAGTCGACCCTATCTAATTGCGGATCACCCATTTTAATTCACTTTGACTTTCTTTTGTCTTAATATCTCAAAACTAAATACAGCAGCAGCACTGGCTGAATCTAAGGCATTTCTAAAATCTCTACCGTATTCTACGACAATATTTTGTTTGGATGCTGCCGTAATAGTTGAGCTAAGCCCTCTTAAGGCACCGCCTAAACATAAACAGAAATCCGATTCAAAAGTATAGTCATAGAGTCCTTCGGCATCTTTTCTGTGGGCACACAAAATAGGAAGTTCATTCTTTTTACAATAGTCTACTAATTCTTCATCTGAGTCTACAAAGTAGATCGGTAGTTTTTCATAAGCACCCGCACTTGCCTTTAAAATGGTTTGTTCAGCAAAGCTCCAGTCTCGTTTTGGAAGAATCATCGCATCACATCCAGATGCATAGAGAGTCCTTGAAATACTTCCCAAATTATATGGATCTTCTACGCCGTCGATGTAACAAAGAAATCCATGGACATGTGTTTCAATAAGTTGAGGAATTTGTTTTTCTTCAGCTATAAGTAAAATACCACCATGTGTTTTACCTGTTGCTAAGGCATTGATTTCATCACGCGAATAAAAGATGACTTCACAACCACAATTTTTGGCAATTTTAGCCAAATATCTTGTATCTTTTGTATTTTTTTTCTTATCAATATATAGTTTTTTACAATCTCGAGACCCTGCTTCTAATAGGGCTTTGCAGGAAATGGCCCCTTCAAATATTTTTTCCATACAACTATTATAATGGCTTTTATAATTTTTTTCTAGATGTTATTATATATGGTATGGAAGGAGTCTTACTTAAATGCATTTTAAATTAACCCAAGAAATGAAACAGCGAATCATCGTTTATTCTACGTCTTTCATTATCGCAATCTTATTTTTTACAATATTGAATAAGTTTAAAGACATTAAACGAGCCATTCAGTTTATATTAACGATACTATTTCCTTTCCTTCTAGGAATTGGATTGGCGTTTATATTAAACAATCCACAAAAATGGGTTGAAGATAAGTTACTACAGAATATTCCAATGCATAAAAGCCACAAAAGAATACTATCAACTACTCTTGTGTTTATATTAACCATTGGATTCTTGATCTTATTTTTCTCCATTATAATTCCGAATACGATTGATTCTGTGCGACAATTTTCTAAAAACGTTGCGGATTATTCCGATACTTTAATTGAATACACAAAAGATTTTGCGTATAAATTAAACATTTCAGAAAAACAAGTTGAACAAATGCTGATCAATTTTGACGTCACACAGAAAATCACAAGTGTAGTCACTGAATCGATTCCTAAAATTGCTTCTTACTCTTATAGCTTTGTGAAAGGATTTATTAACTTGATTTTAGCTTTCGTTTCCGCATTCTATATCTTATTGGATCGTGAAAAACTTGTTAAGGGCATAAAAAAGTTAAATTACTCATTATTTGATAAAAACTTTGCGAACTACTTAACTCTTTGGACAAATGACGCGAAGACTGTATTTGAACAATATATCGTAGGAAATATCATTGACTCATTTATTGTCGGTGTTATCTGTTACTTTGGTGCCTTAGTATTAAAGCTACCTTACACAAGTATGATTGCCCTAATTATCGGTGTCACAAACGTCATTCCCGTCTTTGGGCCATTCTTAGGTGCTATTCCCGTCATCATTATCTTATGTTTGATTGACCCATTCTCAGCCTTGATTTTTACAATCTTTATCTTCATCCTTCAACAATGCGATGGAAACATTATAAAACCGATTGTTCTTGGAGATAAACTAGGAATGTCAGGCTTTTGGATTTTATTCTCTGTTACTGTTGGTGGTGCATTATTTGGCATTGTTGGAATGTTTTTAGGTGTTCCAATCTTTGCACTTATCTATGCAGGTGTACAAGATTATATCCAAGTTCGATTAAGAAACAAAAAAATCACAATCAACGATAGAGCAGGAACTATTGATTAGTTTCCTGCTTTTTACGTGCAATTTTTGAAAAAATGTGTATACTTATGTAAGTTAGGAGGAACTACCTTTGAATTTTATAGACATTATTTTAGATACAATACACGATACGTGGGCTATGCTCCCCTTATTGTATATTACTTATTGTATATTAGAAGTTTTCGAAAGAAAGAATACGCAAGACGATAAGCTTTTCTTTGGACTACAAAGACTTGGACCCATTTTAGGCGCATTAGTTGGATTGATTCCCCAATGTGGATTTAGTATTCTAGCCGCTATGTTGTTTGTCCAAAATAACATTACACTCGGCACACTAGTCAGTGTTATGATTGCGACAAGTGATGAAGCCATTCCAATCCTAATTAGTAATCCTAAGATGTATTCATCTTTACTTGGTATTTTAGGATTAAAATTAGTTATCGCAATCATTGTTGGATTATTTACTGATCATGTACTATTTCGCAATCAAAAAATCCTCCGCTTCGAAGACATAGAAGAAGATTATGACGATAAAGAATATGAGGAAGAAGAAAGTTCAGGATCAAGCTGTCCATGTTGCTATCCTGAATATCCATTATGGATCAGTGCCTTATTAAGATCTTTAAAAATCTATGTATTCATCTTTATTACTAGTTTTGTATTAACACTATTAATAGAGTGTATTGGAGAAAAAACATTATCAATGATTTTACTTCAAGATAATTTATTCCAGCCAATCATCGCCGCGCTATTCGGCTTTATTCCTAACTGTGCAGCTACAGTTGTTCTAACACAGCTTTATACAGCTGGTGAATTATCCTTTGGATCCTTACTTGCAGGACTAGTCACGAATGCAGGACTTGGTTTAATTGTGATGATACGTTATAAAGCCAAAAAGAAAGATATTTTAAGAACCATGTTCATCCTATTTATAACTGGCGTTATCGTAGGTATTGGATTTATGCTATTATAGCCACAATTGTGGCTATTTTTATCTTTTCGAGAAAATCCAGTTTTCAAAATATTCTGTATCATACCAAAGCAAAAGAATAAGTATAGTAACAATCAACAAAACAATAGCGAAATATAGAGTACTCATTTTTTCGAAAATTTGTCTGAGTTCAATTCTGTATGTGCATCGAGTTCTTCCAATCATTTCTTTGCTATTTTATCAAGCCAACTCATAGTTACCTCTTCTTAGACTAATATTGGAAAATGAAATGGAAATATATCAATTTCTGGATGATTCCATTGATACCAAAGTGCTAAAACAAGTGCAGCCGCTAAGATAACAATCGCATAAAATTTAATATTCTTCATTAATGTATTTCCCTTTTGCTCAAAATCATTCGAATTCAATTCTGGATGTTCATCCAATTCTTTGATTCGTTTTTTCGTTGTTCTTTCAATCCAGTTCATAATTAGATACACCTCTCTTTTATTATATTTTAATCATTAAATTTATATATATAAATATATAAATATATAAGGTAAACTTAGTCACTATGCTGTCCAAATAAGCACGAAAAAAGGAATATATAAAACTGGATAGGGATAAATCAACCTTTAAAAGTCATAGGGATTTTA
>NZ_JAHQVB010000189.1 GCF_019052655.1 Holdemanella porci | reverse complement strand
TATATAACCATTACCTGGCAAAACGTAGGGATGCCTATGAAAAAGATGGAATCACATTCAACTATTCGGCATGTGCTAAGGATCTAGTTTCTTTAAAGAGAGAATATGAATGGCTTAAGGAAGTGGATTCTGTGGCTCTACAGTCCAGTGTAAAGAATCTGGATACGGCCTATATCAATTTCTTTCGGAAAAAGGCGGAATATCCTAGATTCAAATCGAAGAAGACGCATCGTTATTCGTATACAACAAAATATACGAATGGAAATATTGAACTGTTAGACAATAAGGTCAAGCTTCCTAAGATTGGTCTAGTAAAGATAAAGAAAACACGAGCACCAAAGGGAAGACTACTTAGTGCAACGGTATCACAAGTACCAAG
>NZ_JAHQVB010000103.1 GCF_019052655.1 Holdemanella porci | reverse complement strand
AAATAAAATAATGTGTCACCACATTCGTATCCAACCATATATCTGCAACTTTATTCATATCTGCTTTTTGTAATTCTCTAATCATTTAAATGACCCTTTTACAAATTGCGATTTATATTTTTCTTCTTAAATAATACTATTGTACGAAGTAAACAAATCATATTTTTAGACTTAAATGACTAAGATACCCGCCCACTCTAAAATCACACAAAGAACAAACAAAATGACAATCAATAATACAGGTGAAAAGCCTTTTTTTAGTATCTTTGTACAACCAAAGAATACACATAAAGAAAGAACTCCAGGCAATACCATATCTAAATCGGATTGAATGTTTACTACATGAATTTGCACAAACCTCTGAACTAGTATACCAATCACAAACATTCCAAGCATACTTGCAGCGAGTGTTACATTCTTTAAGAATGTATCCGATAAGTCCGTAATCAACTTAGTACCTTTCTTATAACCAAGCTCTTGTGTGATCCAAAGAAAGCCAAAGCGAAGTACGTTCCATGCCGCAAAGAAGAAAATAGGTCCTAGTATATTTTGTGATAAAGCTAATGATGCGCCAACAGCCGCAAGAATTGGACGCATTGTAAACCAGAATACTGGATCTCCTACACCTGCCAAAGGACCCATTAAGCCAATCTTTACATCTTGAATGGAAGTATCTGAAATATCAGCACCTTTTGCCTTTTCTTCTTCCATAGCCAAGACAATACCAACAATTGGTGCAGAAACATATGGATGTGTATTATAGAATTTTAAATGACGATCTACAGCCAAATCATAATCTTCTTTATTGGGATATAATTCTTTTAACGCCGGAAGCAAGCCATAGCACCAGCCACCATTTTGCATACGCTCAAAGTTCCATGAACCTTGTAAATATTGATGGTTTAAACAAACCTTTAATCTTGTACTCTTCTTCATATAAACCACCTACTCATAATCATTTAAGATGTCCCCTAATGGATCATCACTTGTTTTACTTGATTGTTCCTTGGCATTCAACAACATATATAGCCAAACTAAACCACCACCAATAAAGCATAACGATAGTAAAGACAAGCTTGTCATGCATGCCAAACCAAATCCAATCATAAAGAATGGATATGTAAATTTAGAGCCTAATACATTCGCTACAATCGCAAAGCCAACCACACAAACGACACCAGAACCAATCAATAATCCTTTATAAATTGAAACAGGAATCATTTCCAAGATTGAACAAATCACAGATGAAGGGATCAATAATAATACAACCGTCGGAATCAAAACACGAATTCCTTGCACACAAATGCCAATCCATTGATAATAAGAAACTTTCTTTGTTTCATCCATTTTATGTACAAGTTGGATTGCTAAATTACGACATACCTTTGTCAAAGATAACCCCACTAAAGATAATGGAATCGCTAGGGCAATACTAAACGCAATCACATATCTAGCTTCAATTGCACTTTCAAGGCCATGAATCATCAATATAGATGAAATTACACTCGCTAAACATACATCGGGTGCAACTGCCGCACCAATATTGGCCCACCCTAAGGCAATCAATTGTAAAGATCCACCTAATAATAATCCTTCTGCTAAATGGTTTGTCACTAAACCAATTAAAGTACAGGCAACAATGGGTTGATGAAATTCAAACTCATCCAAGATGCCTTCAATGCCTGCGACAAATGCCACAAGTAAAACTAAAATAGTCTGCATACCTCTTCCTCATTTCTTTTTGATTTTCTTAAAATCCTTTGAATTTAAAAAATAATACAAGATAAATGCCCATACAAGAAGGAGTACCGCGCCTAATGATATAAACGTCTTATAATAGGGATACCCAAAAACAGCTCCTACGCTTAAAATCAAGCCAACAAAAACATAGGATACAAATTCCTGGATTACATCATAGATTTCTTGAAAACTGTATTGATTATGTGTAACTTCGTTTTCCTGTAGTCCATCATATATACCATGTGCAATATCTTTTAAAAATCTTTTCATATGTATAATATACCACAAGAAAAGGCTTTCCCATCAGGAAAAGCCAAGGTTATTTATTATTCATCATTTTAAGTGCAATTCTAAGAATACAAATGCCCATTACCACAATCACAATTGAATTCAATAACCAAGTGTTGATTGTATTCGGTAGTTTATAAATAAAAACGGTACATGCGCAAAGTAGTAAAATAAAGCATTCTATAACGGAATTTTTAATCATAGTCATATCTGTACCTCCCTTACATTTTTAGTATAAAACGCCTTAAATAAAGTACAATATGACTACATACGATTGAACAGACATTTATCCAACACTTAATTCATCCTTAATCTATGTTAATTTTAATTTACATATGAACCAATTTCTTGTTTGCAGGTTCTTATAAAGAGGATTATTGTAAAAGTATCTAACCATAAATAAACGGAGTTGATTATGATCAACATACCCAAGATACTGGTGGCAAACGGGTCTGGGGCATTTTTAGTACTCTTCTTATTGTTATATCGAATTCCTATTGTACAAACAAATCAGTTTGATGAAAAAATATATAACTTTATGCTTATAGTTACCTTCATTGCCACGGTCAATGAAACGCTTAGTTTTATCATTGATGCCCAGGTTTTATCTTTCATATTTTACAATATATCTCAAATACAATTTCTTCAGCTAGCTCAGGCATCATTGGATATTATTGGTGTTTATTCGTAGAATATCATATTCATAGAAATTTTGCGCGCATCAAGAAGAAATCAAGAATCTTAGCCATTCCATTAATCATTGCCACAATCTTGATCTTTATCAATTTATTGGGAACGGGTATCATCTTTGATATTTCAAAGGAAAATGTATATACTCGTGGTCCCATGAATTTTATTTTATATATTTTCGTCTTCGTGTATTATATTGAAAGTATATATACTGTTCAAAAAGCTAAAGCCGATTCCATTTTAGTAGAATTCTTTCCCATTTACTACTTTATCATTCCTTGTATGATTGGTACCATGATTCAAGGTTTCTTTTTCAGAATTTCTATGGTCTGGCTTTGTGTCGCAATCGCATTTATCTTAGTTTACATTGAAATTCAAATATCTATATCCTTTATTGATGATTTATCCGGACTTTACAATCGAAAATACATGAATCATTATTTAAACAAACTTCAAAACAATAAAACGAAACATGTATATGGATTCATGATGGATATCAATGACTTTAAAGCCATCAATGATACATACGGACATTAAAAAGGTGATTATGCCCTCATACATTTTGGTAAAATTCTACGTCATTCGATTGATAAAGATTCAGTTGCCATTCGTATGGGTGGAGATGAATTCGTGATCTTTGCGAAACTCAAATCGGATGAAGAAGCCTTGGCTTTAAAGAAACAAATCGAATACAATGTTCGACAATTTAATATAAAATCAAAAGAACCATTCCATTTCTCTTTCTCGCTTGGAATAGCTAAATTTAACGGTAAAAATACCGATGCATTCTTATCAGCCATGGACGATTCTATGTATGAAACTAAGAATATGCATCGTTTAATGCAGTAATCAAGGCGAGTTCATCGCCTTTTTTATTTTGCACAAGAAAGACTTTTCCTACGAAAAAGTCACACGCCTAAATGACGTGCCAGGTTCGTTTCCAGTCGTCCGGTAACATTTCAATATCTACTCCATCTTTCTGAATCATTCGGTATCCCGATACATTCAGTCTTTATCGATGGAGTTTTTATTGTATGCTTTGTTTATAAATTCTTCAGAATTTCATCCATGATCTATGTATCTATCATCCAGTAAGATATCATAAACTTCTGGTTCTGATTATTTATCTTATTTAATCCACAAATCCCATGCCTCTTCGATTGATGACATAGGCTGCACAATAATGTACACTCAATCCTTTGATCTTTGTATACTTTTCTT
>NZ_JAHQVB010000102.1 GCF_019052655.1 Holdemanella porci | reverse complement strand
ATTTTTAGAATATGAGTGTAATTTTGTCTTGACAAAGGTCACTTCATAACAGGTGATTATATGTTATTCAAGAACGCAACCATTTATACAATGGAACAAGACCCTTTTGTAGGTGATTTTAAAATCGATAAGGGTGTATTTACAGAAATAGGAAAAGATTTAACAGCTAATGAAGGAGAAGATGTACAAGATCTAAATGGTTTATATGTATTTCCTGGTTTAGTTGAAAGCCATTGCCATTTAGGTATGGAAGAAACAGCCATTCGTTTTGAAGGGAATGATGTCAATGAAATCACAGATCCAATCACACCGAATATGCGTGGAATTGATGGATGTAATCCAATGGATGAAACAGTAGAACTCGCATTAAAAGGTGGTGTAACTACAGTAGCTGCAGGTCCTGGTAGTGCCAACGTTCTTGGTGGAACTTTCTTTGCGTATAAGACGAAAGGAAATTGCATTGATGAAATGAGCATTCAAAATCCTATCGCAATGAAGGCAGCTTTTGGAGAAAACCCTAAGCGTTGTTATCAAGGAAAGAAAATTGATACGCGTATGCAGATCAGTGCATTACTTAGAGAAACTCTAGCTAAAACTAAAAAATATATGTTAAAGAAAGAATCTGGTAAAGATGTAGATTATGATCAAAAGTTAGAAGCCATGATTCCAGTTATCAAAAAAGAATTGCCATTGAAGTGCCATGCACATAGAGCTGATGATATTTTAACTGTTATTCGTATTGCGAAAGAATATGACATTGAAGTAACTTTAGATCATGCGACGGATGCAAGATGCATTGTCGAACAAATCAAAGAAAGCGGATATCCATGTATTTGCGGTCCTAGTTTTGGTCATAAGACTAAATTTGAATTAAAATCCAAATCCTTTAAAACGCCTGGCGTATTAAACAAAGCTGGAATCTTAGTTTCCATCACTACTGATTCTCCAGTTATTCCAGAACAATATTTATCTTTATGTGCCGCTCTTGCCGCAAAAGAAGGTATGGATGAATATGAAGCTATCAAAGCAATCACGATCAATCCAGCTAAGATTTTAAAACTCGATAATCGCGTAGGTTCTATTAAAGCCGGTAAAGATGCTGACTTTATTATTTGTACTAAGAATATTCTTGATACACAAAATGAAATTCAATCCGTTTATATCGATGGAAAGAAGGCTGTGTAATGTTATTTAAGAACGCGACTATTTATACTATGGAAGAAGAACCTTTTATTGGTGATTTTCTGGTTGATAAAGGTGTATTTACTGAAATTGGAAAAGATTTAAGTCCCAAAGATGAAAAAGTACAAGACCTAAATGGATTATATGTCTTCCCTGGCCTTATTGATGCCCACAGCCATTTAGGCATGGTATGTTCTTCCATTGGCTTTGAAGGTGAGGATGGAAATGAAGTCACAGATCCAGTCACACCCAACATTCGCGGTATTGATGGCTGTAATCCAATGGATGAAACAATTAAAGAAGCATTAAAAAGCGGAGTGACTACAGTCGCTGCAGGACCAGGTAGTGCTAATGTGATTGGTGGAACTTTCTTTGCGTATAAAACTGCAGGTAACTGCATTGATGAAATGACAATTCAAAATCCTTTAGCTATGAAGGCCGCATTTGGTGAAAACCCTAAGCGTTGCTACAAAGGAAATAAAATTGATACGCGTATGCAGATTAGTGCATTGCTTAGAGAAACTCTAGCTAAGACTAAAGAATACTTAGCTAAAAAAGAAGCTGGAAAAGATGTAGCTTATGATCAAAAACTAGAAGCCATGATTCCGGTTATTAAAAAGGAAATGCCATTAAAGTGCCATTGTCATAGAGCCGATGATATTTTAACCGTGATTCGTATTGCGAAAGAATATGACATTGAAGTGACATTAGATCATGTAACAGATGGAAGAAGCATTATTCCACAAATTAAAGAAAGTGGTTTTCCATGTATTCTAGGTCCTTGTTTGGGGCATAAATCAAAATATGAAGTTAAAAATATGTCTTTTGAAACAGCCAATGAATTCTATAAAGCCGGTATTCTATTTTCTATTATCACAGACTCTCCTGTAGTACCCGAACAATACTTATCATTAAGTGCAGCTTTAGCCGCAAAAGCAGGTCTTCCAGAATATGAAGCTATTAAGGCCATCACAATCAATCCAGCTAAGATTTTAAAACTGGATGATCGTATTGGTTCTATTAAAACTGGTAAGGATGCAGACTTTGTGATTTGTACAAAGAATATTTTAGATACACAAAATGAAATTAAAAATGTATATATTAATGGAAAGAAGGAAGCATAATGTTATTTAAGAACGCAACAATTTATACAATGGAACAAGATCCATTTGTAGGTGATTTTAAAATTGATAAAGGTGTATTTACACAAATTGGAAGAAATTTAACAGCAAGTGAAGGTGAAGATGTACAAGATCTAAATGGTCTATATGTATTCCCTGGTTTAGTTGAAAGCCATTGCCATCTTGGTATGGAAGAAACAGCCATTCGTTTTGAAGGCGATGATGTCAATGAGATCACAGATCCAATCACACCAAATATGCGTGGTATTGATGGATGTAATCCAATGGATGAAACAATCGAATCCGCATTAAAAGGTGGAGTTACAACGGTAGCTGCAGGACCTGGTAGTGCCAATGTGATTGGTGGAACTTTCTTTGCGTATAAGACGAAAGGAAATTGTATTGATGAAATGAGCATTCAAAATCCTTTGGCTATGAAGGCAGCCTTTGGTGAAAATCCTAAGCGTTGTTATCAAGGAAAGAAAATTGATACGCGTATGCAGATTAGTGCTCTTTTAAGAGAAACATTAGAAAAGACAAAGGAATACATGAAGAAAAAAGAATTAGGTAAAGATGTAGCTTATGATCAAAAGTTAGAGGCTATGATTCCTGTTGTCAAAAGAGAAATTCCATTAAAGTGCCATGCACATAGAGCCGATGATATTTTAACAGTGATTCGCATTGCGAAAGAATATGATATTAAAGTGACATTAGATCATGTTACAGATGCTCGTTGTATCATTCCTCAAATCAAAGAAAGTGGATTCCCTTGTATTTGTGGACCTGCTTTGACTCACAAATCAAAATTTGAGCTTGCGAATATGTCATTTGAAACACCAAACGAACTATATAAAGCTGGTATTTTATTCTCAATCATTACAGACTCTCCTGTAGTGCCTCAACAATATCTTTCTTTAAGTGCTGCTCTAGCTGCTAAAGCAGGTCTTCCTGAATATGAAGCTATTAAAGCCATCACAATCAATCCAGCTAAAATCTTAGGCTTAGACAATCGTGTAGGTTCTATCAAGGAAGGTAAAGACGCTGACTTTGTGATTTGTACAAAGAACATCCTAGATACGACAAATGAAATCAAAGATGTTTATGTCGACGGAAAGAAGGCCGCTTAATGCTTTTTAAAAATGCCACTATTTATACCATGGAAGAAGATCCTTTTATTGGGGATTTTCGAGTCAATAAAGGTGTATTTACAGAGATTGGAAAGAATTTAGAACCCAAAGATGAAGATGTTCAGGATCTTACAGGATTCAATGTATATCCAGGCATGGTAGAAGCCCATTGTCATTTGGGCATGGAAGAAACAGCTATTGGCTTTGAAGGCAATGATTTAAATGAAATCACAGATCCAATCACTCCAAACATGCGTGGTATTGATGGTTGTAATCCAATGGATGAAACCGTACAAACTGCGTTAGAAGCAGGAGTCACAACGGTAGCTGCAGGACCTGGTAGTGCCAATGTGATTGGTGGAACATTCTTTGCGTATAAGACAAAAGGAAATTGTATTGATGAAATGACAATTCAAAATCCAATTGCGATGAAGGCGGCTTTTGGTGAAAACCCAAAGAATTGCTACAAAGGAAAGAAAATTGATACGCGTATGCAAATCAGTGCATTACTTAGAGAAACTCTAGCTAAGACAAAAGAATACTTAGCTAAAAAAGAATCTGGTAAAGATGTAGATTATGATCAAAAACTAGAAGCCATGATTCCAGTCATCAAAAAAGAGATTCCATTAAAGTGTCATGCCCATAGAGCCGATGATATGTTAACGGCAATTCGTATCGCAAAAGAATACGATATTGAAATCACCTTAGATCATGCGACGGATTCACAAGCGATTCTAGACCAAATCAAAGAGAGTGGTTTTCCATGTATTTGTGGACCAAGCCTTTGTCATAAAGATAAGTTTGAATGTGCCAACGATTCGTTTGAAACCCCAAATAAGATGTATGAAAAAGGAATCTTATTTGCGATCACAACCGATTCCCCATTCAATCCCCAACAATATCTGCCATTAAATGCCACACTTGCACATAAGGCAGGACTACCAGAACTAGAAGCCATCAAGGCCATCACAATCAATCCCGCTAAAATCTTACATTTAGAGAATCGAGTTGGTTCTATCAAAGAAGGCAAAGATGCTGACTTTATAATTTGTACAAAAAGTTTGATTGATTTGAATAATACAATTAAAAATGTATATATTAATGGAACAAAAGGGTAATCCGCAATTAGATAGGGTTGACTAAAAGTTGGCTTTAAAAATTGTA
>NZ_JAHQVB010000101.1 GCF_019052655.1 Holdemanella porci | reverse complement strand
ATGACCATTGCGAACCACATGGATACAGCCACAAAGAGGGCATACACGACCATTTGCAAAGCGTTCCTTTGCTACGAAATCTTCAATATTCAAAGACTTTACAAAGGCAGGACTTAAAAGCATTGTTTTAAGGCTTTCCTGCTCTGCGACAGTCAACTTACCGATAATATCTAATGCGTCTTTGATAGTAGGCATATCCAATTACCTCCTTCGGTGGTACTGTTTCTTACTATTATTATACGCTATTTCTCGTCAAAAATCAACCATTTGTTGTGACAGAGCCTTAAATTATTAATTGATAAAGGCATGAAAAAAACAGATTTGGCTAAAGAAGCTAAGTTAACACCAGCTACACTTGCAAAACTTTCTAAACAGGAAACGGTATCTATGGATACGTTGATACGTATTTGTGATTGTTTGGATTGTACATTTGATGATGTAGTGGAATTGATTAAAGATTAATTAAGGGTTCGGAGGTGTAACATGAAAGGGACTGATGAAATACGTACATATTCATTTGATAATGATGGTTTAAATGAATTAAAGAATTATGAATATGGTAAAAACTGGCCTGTTGTTTATCTGATTCATAATAATCAAGATTTATATATTGGAGAAACAACAAGTGCTGAGGTTCGAATGAGTCAACATCTAAGTAACAATGAAAAGAATTACTTGGAAGAAATCGCAATTGTATTTGATCATAAATTTAATAAATCTGTTATTTTGGATTATGAACAAAGACTGATTAAATATTGTTCTGTAGATAATAGATTTCAAAATATTCTTAATAAAAATAAGGGTCAACAAGCCATACATGATTATTATAATCGCGATGAGTATCGTAGTGATTTTGAAAGATTATGGAATAGTTTAAAAAGTATGGGTCTTGCTGATCACACGTTGCATAAAATTGAAAATGAAAATATCTTTAAGTTTTCTCCATACAACTGTTTGACTGGTGAACAAAATGAAGTTGGAACAGATATTATTATGGATATTATTGATACATTTACTAATGATAAAATGGGTGTCAGTTTGGTGAATGGTTGTGCAGGGACTGGTAAAACAGTTGTCGCAATTAGTGTCATAAATTCTCTAATGAATACATTGGATATTGAAGAGGATAGTGTTGGAGAATTTGATGATGATATTGATAAACAAAAAGTAGCTGCTTTAAAAGAATTGAAAGATTATATTCTTAAAAAGAGAAATGGCAAGCCTTTTAAAATTGGATTTGTATTACCAATGCCTGGTTTTAGAAGAACAATTTCAAATGTTTTTAAACAATGTGGCAATGGTTTAGTTAAAGACATGGTTATTGGACCTTGCGATGTGGTTAAGGAAGATTATGACATACTATTTGTAGATGAATCACATAGGTTAAGTAAAAGAAAGAATTTAACTGGATATAAATCCTTTGATGATACATCCAGACAATTAGGTTTAGATCCAAATAAAACAAATCAGTTAGAATGGGTGCTTAATTGTGCAAAACATGTTGTTTTATTTTATGATCAATATCAGGCAGTAAAATCATCAGACTTAACTGCAAGTGAGTATCAAGAGACTTTAAATAAGTATTCGGTTAATTTAAAGTATCATGAATTAAAAACACAGATGCGATGTAAGGGTGGTGCACCATATATTGAATATGTTAAGGCAATTATGAATTGTACTAGCACGAAGTTTAAAACAATTGAAAATTATGATTTCTTATTGTTTGATGATGCTAATAAATTAATTGAAGAAATAAGAAATAAAGATGATCAATATACTTTGTGCAAAACAGTAGCTGGTTTTTCGTGGGATTGGAAAACAAAGCCAAGTAAAAGGCCTAAAGATGATTTGGATACCTATCTGTCTTTGATGGAAAAAGGTGAATATGATATTTCATTTGGCAATCAACATTATATATGGAATCTATGTAATGAAGATTGGATTACACGAAAAGATTCACATTATACTATCGGATGTATTCATACTACTCAAGGATATGATATGAATTATGTAGGTGTAATCTTTGGAAAAGAAATAGATTATGATCCTGTATGTAATTCGATTGTCATAGATTTAAATGAATATAGAGATAAAAAAGTTAAAGCAGGTATGGGTGAGGCTGAATTAAAAAAATTGATTATAAATACATATACAACCATCTTAGCTAGAGGTATTAAGGGTTGTTATGTATATGCGTGCAATAAAAATCTTCAGAATTATTTAAAAAAATTTATTGCGGCTGCGAATGATTATACTTTGAAATAATAAATGTTTATTGCAAAAACTCTATTTATTAGTGCAACAGCTAAAGACTATATTACTCAATATCAAGACTTACAGAGGATTGGAATGACAAGTACATTATCACTTCCAACATTAATTGCATTATGTTCTATAGCTATTCAAAAACCAACCGTAAGTTCATTAGCTATACTTAGTGAAATTAGTGTAAGTGGTACTGTATCAAAGGTAGAAAACCTGGCAAATACTTTACAAGTATGTTTGGATTCTGGTGCAAAGAAAGTGTTATTACCAATCACTTCAGCGGTAGATTTAGGTAGTGTACCACCAGAACTAGTTGGTTGCTTTAACTTGATATTTTCTAACAATGCAGAGGACGCAGTGTTTAAATCGTTAGGGGTGGAATAAAATGGACAGACTAAAATCAATAACAATTAAAGGATTTAAGAAATTTCAATCGTTTAATATGAATTTTAATGAACATTTAAATATATTAGTTGGAGAAAATGAATCAGGAAAAAGTACTCTTCTTGAAGCAATAAAAGTTGTATTAAATCAGCAATATCGTACGACTGATAAATCGATTTTGGCAGAGTTATTCAATCGTGATGATATTAAAAAATTTCAATTAAATCCATCTATAAAAACTCTTCCATTTATTCAGATAAATTTAAAGTTGGAATTGGATAGTAAACATAAAAATACAGAATTTTTTTATGGGCAGTTAGATAAGAATACTGAAGGATTTGGCATTGTATTTGATTGTAAATTCGATGAAGAGCTAGGATATGGCCTAGAAAGTGAAATCGAAGCAGGAAAAGTTCCATACGAGTATTATTCTTTATCTTGGAAAACATATGCAGGTAATACTTACCAAACAATTAAACGTCCATTCGGATTTTTATTTATCGATACTTCAAACGTAGATACTCACTCATCGTTTAATTATTATAATAAAACCCTCTTTATTAACAGCTATGATGATTCTATGCGAACTGCTGCAAAAACAGCTTTAGAGATGGACTTAAGAACGCACTTGCTCAATTAAATCTTTCACCTATTAATGAAAATAAAGTATTTGGAATTGATCATAAAAAAGTTATTAACTATTGGGGAAGCGTTGATTTATATGATTCCATCAAATACAGGTCGTATTATAGATGTGAATAATTTTACACCTAAAGTTGGAGGAGCACCTCTAAATGTCTGTGGGGCCTATACAAAATTAGGCGGTTCAAGCAATATAATCACGATGCTTGGTAAAGATCCATTTGGAGATAAGATTGTTAATGAATTAATAGGATTTGGAATAAATACAGACTATGTGAAGCGTACGAATGCTGCAAATACTTCACTTGCATTTGTTGCATTAGATGAAAATGCCAATCGAGAATTTTCTTTCTATAGAAATATGGGTGCTGATATGTTGATGTCTGAAGATGATGTTGATAAAAATTGGTTTATGGATGCATATGCTTTACATTTCTGCTCTGTTTCATTAGGAAATTTTCCAATGCGAAAGGCATATAATAAGGCAATTAAATATGCCAAAGAAAATGGATTGATTGTTTCATTTGATCCTAATGTGAGATTGCCATTATTTGATGATCATGAATATTTAAAAAATGTAATACATGAATATATTCAGTATGCAGATATTTTGAAAATTAGTGATGAAGAAGTTGAATTTATTTTTGGAAACAAAGATATTGAAGAAAATCTAGATTATATATTTGATCAAGGTGTCAAATTGTTAGTTTTTACTTCAGGAAAAGATGGAGCCGTAGCATACACAAAAAATGTGGTTGCAAACTCAAAAGGAATTAAAGTGAATGCAGTAGATACAACAGGTGCAGGAGATGGTTTTATTGGTTGTTTGTTGTATCAAATGGCAAAAGAAAATGTGGATTTAGAACAAATAAATATTTTAACAGAAGAACAATTAAAAACGTATTTAGATTTATCTAATAAATTTTGCTCTATTTCAGTAACAAAAGAAGGAGCCATTGCACGTTATCCGACAATGGAAGAATTAAGATAACTTATATATAGGAATCAGTATGAATAAAATGCTGATTCTTTTTTATTTAAAAGTCAAGATAAATCTATCTAATTCGATGAAAATAATACGATTTAGATAAGATAGGATTATTCGCAACAACATGCTTGGAGTTAATAATGTTTTCACATTGGACATTTATAATAAGAATTGGCTACTGGATGTAGTAACGGTGAACCCTCTGAATTAAAAGGATGATTTCTTGAGTTCTCGATGATTCCGATTATGTAGGAGGACGTGTTTTATGTATATTTATCTGTACATTGATGTTGCCATGACTATCTTGGCTTTAGTTGAATTGCTAAAAATCGCATTGATTATTATAGAAAAATGTAAAAGACACTAGTTCACCCTCTC
>NZ_JAHQVB010000188.1 GCF_019052655.1 Holdemanella porci | reverse complement strand
TAGTCTGCCATTTCCTGATATGATTTGTTTAATATTGGATCCTCATATTTCTTGTTTTGGATAATTCCTACTTTTAGATTGTCTGGGATCAGAAGTCTTGTAACTCCGCCAAAATAACGGTAAGCCTGGATATGGCAATCGACCCAATCATTGATTTTCATGCTTGGACATGCTTGAACATAACTGTACATACTAAATGGTAATGTTGCCTCAAATAAATATGCAGGGATTGCTTCTCCTGTGTAACGATCATACACATACATACGGGTGCCATTCCAATCAACCATCATTTTATCACCCGGTTTATGATTGATATGCATCGTAAGATTATGCTTTTTAACGTAATCACGATATCGTTCGCAAAAGTAGCTATACTGGTAAAA
>NZ_JAHQVB010000100.1 GCF_019052655.1 Holdemanella porci | reverse complement strand
GGATTTTTTCCGAATCCGCCAGTGAATTTTAGAAATTATGAATGTCAGGGCCGCCTTGACTGGACAGAAAGATAATGATAAGAGGCCACTTTACTTTGGCGGCCTCTTGTTTTTGAAGCACAGACAGTACGGCTCAATATAAGGAGGGCTTATGTTCAAAAAAATCTTTGAGTACGCAGGGCCATATAAGAAAAATATGTATGTGGCCACGGTTGTCGTACTGGTCAGCGTTCTTACGGGTATCCTGCCTTTTGTGCTGGCCTATCAGGTCATTTCGCCATTGGTTATGGGCGATTCTGTTGAAACAGAATTTGTTTTATTGCGTGTTATAGGGGTTTTGATCTGTCTTGTTTTGCAGGCGTTTTTTTATGGATGGGGATTATCAATTTCTCATAAAGCAGCATATAACACATTGTTGCGGCTGCGGGTATCTCTGCAAAAGAAGTTTGAGAAACTTCCCCTTGGCATTGTGGAGGAAAAAGGGACAGGGACAATCAAAAAGCTGTTTGTCGATGATGTGGACAGCTTGGAATTGCTCCTTGCTCATTCAGTCCCAGAGGGTATCGCAAATTTACTGATCCCGCTGGTGATTTATGTTGCTATGTTTTGTGCGGACTGGAAACTGGCTCTTATGTCTTTGGCCTCTATCCCGATCAGCCTGCTCTCCATGGTCATTATGTACTCTGTTGGAATGAAGCGCATGGGTCCCTACTATCAGTCTGCACAGAAAATGAACAACACGATCATTGAGTACATCAATGGTATGGAGGTTGTCAAGGTTTTCAACCGGGAGAGCGAATCTTACGAGAACTTCCGCAAGGATGTAACGGACTATCGGGATTATACCTTGGCATGGTATAAGGCCGCCTGGCCCTGGATGGCGATATACGGAAGTCTACTGCCCTGCACTGTTATTCTGACTTTGCCTCTTGGGGCATGGTTTGTTCTCTGTGGCATAAGCACTTTACCTGATTTGATTTTAGTCCTCTGCCTTTCCCTCAGCATTGGGATTCCTCTCCTGAAAGCACTGGGCTTTATGGAGACGATTCCGAATCTGAATTATAAGATCACGGCACTTGAACAGATGTTAAATACGGCACCGCTGCAAGCTGCTGAGGATGATTTCCACGGACAGGATTTTAACATTTCTTACGATCATGTTTCCTTTGCGTATCAGACGACACAGCCTGGCCCAGATGGGAAACCGATAATAGCGGAAAACGAAGTCCTCCACGATATTACCTTTGTGGCACAAGCAGGACAAAAAACTGCCCTAGTTGGTGAATCCGGTTCTGGCAAGAGCACCCTTGCAAAACTGTTGATCCACTACTATGACCCGCAGAAAGGGAGCATTTCCATTGGCGGGCATAAACTTTGTGATATGAGCCTGGAGGCATTGAACAGCCGCATTTCCTATGTGGCTCAGGATCAGTACCTGTTTAACACCTCCCTGCTGGAAAATATCCGTCTTGGACGTTTGGATGCTACCGATGAGGAAGTAATGCAGGCGGCGAAGAAAGCCCGGTGTATGGAGTTTCTGGAAAAGCTGCCGCAAGGTATTCACTCCATGGCGGGCGATGCGGGGAAAATGCTTTCCGGGGGGCAGCGCCAGCGAATTTCCCTGGCGCGGGCAATATTGAAGGATGCCCCGATTGTAGTGCTTGACGAGGCTACGGCCTATGCTGATCCAGAAAATGAGGAAAAAATGGAGGCTGCTATTGCGGAGCTGGTGGAGGGAAAAACCTTGGTAGTTATCGCTCACAAACTTCCCGCTATAATGAACGCAGATCAAATATGCGTTATGGATCACGGAAAGATGGTGGCAACCGGAAAACATCAGGAGCTGATTCAAGCTTGCCCAGAATACCAAAAGTTGTGGAAAGCGGCTCAGGACAGCGCCGAGTGGAAAGTATCTACTGCAAAGGAGGGAAGATAAATGTTTGCATTGATTTCAAGAATCCTGAACCTCTCCGGGAGGTATAAAAGCCGTATTCAGGCTGCATTTCTATGTGCATTTGTCGAGTCCATTCTCTCCAAAATGCCGATCTTCATGGCGTTTATTGTCTTGGCCGGGTTTGCTGATAATACGCTGACTGGAAAGACCTGTCTGTTTGTCGGACTTGGATTATTAGCTGTTGTAGTGGTTCAGACAGTGGTTCACTATTTGAGCGACCGTCTGCAAAGTGCCGCTGGATTTATGATCTTTGCTGATAAACGGATGGAGTTGGGAAATCATTTAAGAAAAATGCCGATGGGTTACTTTACATCGGGGAATATTGGAAAAATCAGCTCTGTTCTCAGTACGGATATGGTATTCATTGAGGAAGTTTCTATGAGTACCATTGGCAACATGATGAGCTATATGCTGTCTACTTTGGTTTTAGCTGTTTTTATGTTCGTACTGGATTGGAGACTTGGGCTGATTGCGGTAATCATTACCTTGCTGGCATCACTGGTTGCAAAATATATGAATAAGGTTTCCTTCAAGGAGGCTGTCGGGCGTCAAAACCAAAGCGAGAATTTGACGGATGCGGTCTTGTCTTTTGCTGAAGGAATTGGGGTTATCAAAAGTTACAATCTGCTCGGAGAAAAATCTGACGAATTAACGGAAAACTTCAAAAAATCAAGGGATGTCAATACGAAGTTTGAGCAGAAAATGACACCGTGGACCACTGGCTTAAACATTCTCTATGGCGTGGGTATTGCCGCTATCTTCGGTTTATCCGTTTTTTTACATCAGGAAGGCGTACTCTCCCTGGCTTATCTTTTGGGCGTGCTGCTGTTTGTCTTTGATCTCTTTGGACCTCTGAAAGCTCTTTATGGAGAAGCAACCCGACTGACCGTGATGAATGCCGCATTAGACCGCATTGAAGCTGTTTTGGACGAGCCCGAACTTCCCGATAACGGAAATCAACATATTCTGTCACAGGCACAGCCGGATCAGCCAGAAGTACAATTTAGCGATGTGGGCTTCGCCTATCAGGACAAGGAAGTCCTGCACAACATCAGCTTCTCTATGCAGAAGAATACCATGACCGCACTTGTGGGACCGTCTGGCGGTGGCAAATCCACGATTGCGAACCTTCTGGCGCGGCTGTGGGATGTGAAATCCGGCAAAGTGACAATCCGTGGTACAGATATTCGGGATGTACCTCTCGCCGAACTGATGGAACAGATCAGCATGGTTTTCCAGAGGGTGTACTTGTTCCAGGATACCATTTACAACAATATCAGCATGGGTAAACCGGACGCTACCGAGGAAGAAGTCTATGAGGCTGCAAAAAAAGCCCGCTGCTATGATTTTATCATGGCGCTGCCAGATGGATTCCAGACAGTCATCGGTGAAGGCGGCGCTACTCTGTCCGGCGGCGAAAAGCAAAGAATCTCTATCGCCCGATGCATTTTGAAGGACGCACCGATTGTCATTCTGGATGAAGCGACTGCAAGTGTTGATACCGATAATGAAAGCTATATCCAGGAGGCAATCAATGAGCTGGTAAAGGGTAAAACATTACTTGTGATTGCACATCGCCTGAATACCATCCGTCAGGCAGATCAGATTTTGGTGATCTCTGATGGACGGATCAGCGAACAGGGAACCCATGACGAGCTTATGGCAAAAGCCGGGATTTATCAGGATTTTGTAAATATCCGTAAAAAGGCTTCCGGCTGGAGCCTTGCATAAAGGAGGAACCGATGAAGATTCATGCGTCCGGGGAGGATTATCTGGAGGCTGTGCTGATTCTTCAAAAGAAGCAGGGTATGGTCCGATCCATTGATCTTGCCCGGCACATGGGATTCAGTAAACCGAGCATCAGCCATGCAGTAGGTGTGTTAAAGAATGGCGGTTTCCTGACTGTCGATGAAGATGGATACCTCAATCTGACTAATGCCGGGCGGGAGGTTGCCGAGAAAATTTATGAACGCCATCAGTTCTTTACGGAGCAGCTTGTAGCTGTCGGGGTTGATCGGGAAACTGCAGAAAGAGATGCCTGTCGGATAGAACATGTAATCAGTGAAGAAGCTTTTGAAAAATTGAAAACTTCGGTTGAAAAAAAGTATTAGTACAATGTTGATTCACCGAATCTTTTATGTTCATCATACTATAGAATTGTTGAGAAACGTGAAACAGGGTATGAAACTCGTATACTAAAAGACATTCAGAGTGGAATTACACTAGAAACACTTATGGCAAAAGGACATAGGAAAACGCCGGAAGAAAAAGCAGCTGTTGCGAAACAAAAGAGGAAACAGAGGCGAGCAAAACGGAAAAAAGAAGCAAGAGATAATCTGACCAAAGAAGAGATCTTGCAAGATGACCGATTTTTCTGTATTGCTGGTTATACCTCCGGAGGTGCACCGTATGGTGTCACCTGGGAGGAAAAGGATTTGAAACCTTGGGAAGATTTGGAAGAAAATGAGTGAGTTGCCAGTGCAATCTTATTTTTCTCTTGTGACAGAAACAGGTTCCTTTTTTGCCGGAAGTAAGTCTGAACTGATCTCTGGAGCATCGAGCAGTACAGTGAAATTTTGCTGAATGATCTCTAGGGTTTTCTGCTTTTTCTGCAATTCCTGTTTTTCCCGGACAGTAGCATCCTGTTCAGATTCAAGATTTTCAATCCGCTTCTGGATTTTATTAGAGCTTGGGATTTTGGTGATACCGAGATCCTGAAGCTCTTTTTTTAGTGAATCGTGGAGCTGGTATTCTGCCTGATGTTTGGTGCGGTATGCTTTTGGATTTTTAGCAGATTTACAATCTTCAATTACTTTACGACAAAGCCGGTAAGAATTGCAGTGTTTCTGAATGACTTTCTGCGTGCTCAGCTCACTGTTGATTTGTGCTATTCTTTGGTCGGCAACTTTCACAGAAGCTTCAATGTCAGATACATGCTGCCTGAAATCGTCATAATTCAGCAAGTTATTTTCGGAAAGATAGTTGAAGGTGCGGGCTGCCTCTTTTAGATTATTGAGCTTTGCCCATCGTTCAA
>NZ_JAHQVB010000099.1 GCF_019052655.1 Holdemanella porci | reverse complement strand
CAAAGATTATGTCATGTCTCAACTATATTTTGTACCACCTTCAAATTTGACGCTTACAAAAGTTGCAACGAATTTTCTCGTTACAACTTTTATTCATGTCTTAAAGCTTCAATTGGATCAAGATTTGCAGCTTTATAACTTGGTAACAATCCAAAAATAATACCGATTGCCATAGAGAATAATACAGATAGTATCATGGCAGGAATACTAATGGATACAGGTGTACCATTTAGAATAGATATTAATTTAGCTAAGCCAATACCTGTTATTACACCTGCAATACCTCCAATTGAAGTAAGTACTATCGCTTCAGTTAAGAATTGAAATAGGATGGCTTTTTTCTTAGCACCAATGGCTTTTTTAAGACCAATTTCTTTCGTTCTTTCTGTTACTGTTACTAACATGATGTTCATAACACCAATACCACCAACAAGTAAGGAAATACCGGCAATCCAGATTAACATGGCATTTGTGGATTTAGAAAGATTTTGAATATCTTTTGCCTGCTTCAATAAGTCTTGTGCTTTGTATTGAACATTTGAAGAAGAGACATATGTATTTAATACATCGGCTGCTTCTTTTCCAACACTAGTCATATTTGAAGTCGCATCCACCTTCAGTAAAGCACTTTGAGGTTCATCAAACTGATAGAATAATGGCCAAGACTCAATAGGAACATAGACTTTAGAACCAGTAGATTGATTGTATGTATAATATTCATCAATGCTATCCATAGAAGGTTCAAAATTTTCTTTATTGGCACAAACACCAACAATGGTGAATGGTGTTGAAGAAATTTCTATGGTTTTACCGATTGGATCATCTTCGCCAAATAGAAGTCTTGCGCTTGTTTCGTCTAAGACGGCAACTTGTCTAAATTTTTTGTTGTCTTTATCTGTAATGCCTCTTCCTTTTTTGATAGTTAACCCGCTAATAGAGAAATAATCTTGTTGGACACCCATGATGTATCCACCGTCTAAAGATGTATTATTGCGGAAGATGGCTTGATAACTTTGCCTAGAACGATACAGAGAAACACCTTCTACGTGATCAATGTTTTTTAAGGATTTAAGTGTGTCTTTTGAAACAGTTGGAACTCCATTAGGAATACCAGAATCAAAAGAGTATTCCCAATCTTCTTGATACAAAGCTAGTTTTACTGTGTTATTTCCGGAACCAATTAAATTCTTTTCAATCTGATCATTTGTCCCTTTAATTGTAGAAACAATCGCAATGATAGAGGCAATCCCAATAATGATTCCTAGCATTGTAAGAAATGATCGCATTTTATGCGTAAAAATACCTCGAAATGATAATCTTATGTTTTCAATCATGATGTAGCCTCCGAAGATTTTTGCGTCTTAACGCCTTCTTTTGCGTTTTTACTATACGCAAACGCAATATAATCTGTGTCTGAAAGTCCATCTTTGATTTCCATCGTATCGCCCCATACGATTTTTCCAACGGTCACATACTGCTTTTTCAATTTGCCATGAACATCTTTTAAAACATAGTATTTATTTCCTTCTTGTTTGACATAAGCCTTAGAAAGCCAAATCGAACTCGTAGTGTCACCAGCCGAATTGAATGTTAATTCTAAATATTCGCCAGCTTGTATTTTCGATGCATCTTTGGCATAAGCTTCAAAATCATAATAGCTCACATTTGGATTACCTGAACCATTATAGTTACTATTTGAAGAAGGTACAGTATCAATACTTTGGATTTTGGCATCAAACGTTTCTCCACTTGTCCAACAATAGGCAGAAATAGTATCTCCAACTTTAATTTGATTTAACATTAATTCACTAATGCTTCCTTTAATATAAGTTCCTTGTCCACCGGCTACTTCTAAGAAGGTATTTCCATCTTGTAAAGAATCCGATGTTTTTTTGATATTACGAACAATGCCACTTCGTTTTGCACGAATAACTCCATCATTTAATAAAGCTTTGTTTTCGCTTAAAGATAGCTGAGCTTTTTTTAAGCCTAAATCTAAAGTTTTCAGTTCCTGTTTCTTATCACGGATTGCTTTCGCAAGTTCAATTTCTGTATAACCCGATGAGAGATCTTGACTTGGCTTTTGTTCTACTTCCACATATTTCTGTTCTTCCTTTGTGTGTGAAATCACCGAATACATATCGCCTTCATTAATGGATTGTATAGTGGTAAACTTGTCGCAACGAACGAGCCATGAAGAATCAATATCTCCATCATTTGTATACACATCGAATCGTAAGTATTGGTTTAGATTCGCATTGTCTAAAAATAGCTTTCCATACACAAACCCTTGATTTTCGCTTAACTTAAATACATACGGATTCTGTTTAGTTCCAGCTAAAAAGATTTCTTTATTTGGGATTTGTTGTTTATCACTATAATATTCTACAACATCTTTAGAATCATACGCGTTTGTTGAACCATCTGTATATGTATATTCAATCCAATACCAACAGGTATTGTTAGATTCTTTCATTTCTCTTTCTTCTTTCCATAATGATGCCTTTTCATGAGGCCCTTTTTCAGGAGCTTCACTTGTTGTAGAAGTGTAATAGATTTTATAAGCCGTGAAATTCTTTTCAGCTTGTGATAAAGATAGAATATAAGGATATAAACCATTTCCATTTTTTTCAGGAACACCAGGCAATGGTGCAGGAGTATGATCTTGAATTTCTGGTTCTTCGACAACATCTGGAATAGGCGTTGTATTTAATAATTTCTTTAATTCATGCTCGGCAAGTGCAATCGCATTTTGAGCTTTTTCTACATCCAATTGACTTGTATCTACTGCACTTTGAAGTGTAGTTAGGTCATATGACAATAAAGGATCACCTGAATTGACCTGTTGACCTTCTTGTACAAATACTTGTGTAATTGTTTTAGAAGCATCATATAATACGGATTGCCTATCACTATTGGATACAAGACCAGTAGATGTGGATGGGTTATCCCAATACCCTGTATTTAATGTGGATACAGAGTTTACATCGATTTTGTTTGTTGAATTCAAATAAAACTTAATTCCAACTAAGGTAAATGCACATATAGAAGTAATAATAATTCCTTTTTTTATAGAAGGCTTCATAGCACACCTCCTTGTTTATTTTCAATGATTTCTCCATCAATGATATGAAGAATTTTTTTTGCATGACTTGCCACATTGGCATCATGCGTTATCATAATGATTGTTACACCTTCATCATTTAAGGATTTAAATAATTCCATAACTTGTTTTCCGCTTGCTTGATCAAGTGCTCCTGTAGGCTCATCGGCAAGTAGGATTTTTGGATTATTGATAATGGCGCGAGCAATCGCAACACGCTGTTTTTGTCCACCAGATAATTGGCTTGGCTTAAATGAAATACGATCTTGTAAACCTACTTTATTTAATACATCTATAGCTCTTTGATTTCTTTTCTCTTTATCAATACCTGCATAAATCAAAGGTAAAGCTACATTTTCTTGAGCGGTTTCCGAACTTAGAAGATTGAAGTTTTGGAATACAAAGCCAATCTTATTTAAACGAAGATCACTTAATGCATCATCATTCATTTCAGAAATATCTTCATCTTCAAATAGATACGTACCCAAACTTGCTCGATCTAAACATCCAATGATATTCATAAGTGTTGTTTTACCTGAGCCGCTAGGTCCCATAATCGCAATATAGTCACCTTGTACGACTTCAAGACTGACATCCTTTAATACAGGAACAATCATAGGTTCTTTACCGTAGTTCTTATAAATATTTTGTATATTAAGAAGCATTGGCATCACCATCCGTTTCCGTCTGATATTCTGTAGTTGTTTTCATTCCTTCTGAATAAGAATCATCAGCCCACGCGATATAGTCATCAACGTTGAGTCCTGATTTGATTTTTGTGGTATAGGTTTCTTCATCTGTTTTACCAAGTTCTACTTTTCTTTTCTTTAATTTACCACGTTCAGATACCCATACATATGAATTTCCATTGTCATCCGAAACAATAAAACTTGCATCTAGCCAGATACCTTTTTTCTTTGTAGATTGGCCATTATCCACTTCAATATATACGTGTTGTCCAAGCATTAAACCTTTGTTGTTGTCTAAAGAGACATAGAAAGGGTATTTGGATGCAGATTCCCCTGAATCCGCTCCATAAAAGTTATTGTTCGAATTCGATTGAGGCTCTGTTTCTACTTTTGTGACAGTCCCCTTATAGATTTGATCTTCATTTACACGACTTCTGACAATGACACTTGTCCCTTCAGAAATGGTGCCCATTTCACTAATAGAGCCTTTCACTCTAAAATCTGTAGTTTGCGTAATGGATACTAACGGTTTTTGGTTTCCACTCTCATCCGTTCCACCATCTTTATTTACTTCTTTAATAATTCCATCAATAGTAGAAAGGACAGTAGAATTTTCAATTTGTTTATTCAACTGATCGATTTCAGTTTGTGTAGCTTTGATTGTGTTTTGAGCTTGACGAATCGCATAACTCGCATCATTGATTCGTGCCTGAATCTCTACTTTATCTCCACCCTTATTTAGTTCGGCCTTATAATCTTCAATTGTATTATTTTGAGCGGCGATTTCATTGTTTTGGGCTTCAATATCTAATTTTTTTTGTGCAATCGAATTCGCTGCTTCTGTAGTGTCATAAGAAAATAATTTATCTCCTTTACTTACTTTTTGCCCTTCTTTTACATACATATCTGTAATGGATTTGTTTCCATCTTGATTAATATCAACTGTTTCTGAGGATTCTACAACACCTGAATAACGATTTTCCGTATAGGAAGATCCGATGATTGTTGAAACTTTTTGAACATAGATGTTTCCATTACTTGATTCCTTTGGAAACAAGTAATAAATGCCGATAACGACGATTAAAAGGCATGCTGAGATTAAAATTATAATTTTAGTCTTTTTTTTCATAAGCTCCTCTTTTGCAAATGGGTGGTAATCATTCGCTTATTTACTATGTTTAGAGCTCATTGCATCCCGATATCGCACTTTTTTTGGCGATAAAACTGCCATTTCAATAAATTTTAACACCTTATCATACTTGTCCTTTGGCTCATT